>JABDJE010000226.1 GCA_013002625.1 Saprospiraceae bacterium
GCATTATCCTTTGCGAAAGCGCTGGCATACATAAATGCAGCACTTGCCATCACAATGTTTTTAAGGATATTACCCATCTGTGACGGATCATCAGCCATCATTTGAACATGTGGAAGAATAAATGCCAGGAATAAAATACCAAGAAGGGTGCTGGCCAGTTTGTCCATTTTGCCAATCGCCATAGAAATACCGGCCAGAATCAAGCAAGCTCCAGTGATATAAACCATCACCGAACCACCAGGAGCCATAGCTGCCATTTCATTGGCATTCATAAAGTGAAACATTCCAAAAATGAGGGTTGGAACGATCAAGAACCATTTTCCTAAACTTAAAATTGCATTCATAATAGTTTTGTTTTGATTAATTAAATCTGGGTATTATAAAATGCAGGAGTTTAAATTGATTGAAAATCAATGAGTTATAATTAATATATAGTATTTATATAAATAATAAAAATATAAGAGGATGAATTTTTAATAAACTTTAACATATTAATGTTTGAACATTAATGTTTAAACATTGTTATTTGCATTGTGAATCTTGAACAAGAAATAAAACAGGTTAAACCATTTAATAGTCCTTATCAAAGGGCAGGTGTAAATATTCTCTATACACACAATTGGTTGGTTAGTAAAATGAATGTTCATTTTGAAGGATTCAAAGTGACACGTAAACAGTATAATATATTGAGGATTCTGAAAGGGGCAGGGAAGCCTGTGTCCACAGCCTACATACGTGAACGAATGCTTGATAAAAATTCTGATGTTTCCAGAATTGTTGACAGAATGTTTGAAAGGGGCATAATTAATAAAGCTGTATGTCCTTCGGATAAAAGATTGGTCGATGTAGAGTTAACCGAAAGCGGATTGAAACTGTTGGAAGAAATTAATAAAGAAATAGAGGGAATGGATGAAATATTCCACAACCTCGATTTAGAAGAAATTGAATTATTGAACACACTATTAGATAAAATTAGATCGTAATTACATTATTTATAACAAACAAATTTAAAAATGAGAAAAACATTATTCCTAGCTGCATTTATTCTATCATCAATGATGGTTTTTGCTTCTAACCCAACCACACCTGTTAAAAGTTCTATCGATATTGAAAAGAGCACCATCGAGTGGGTTGGTAAAAAAATTACTGGAAAACACAATGGTGTCATCAATTTACAAAGCGGTGAACTAGAGTATGATAATGGAAGATTATCTGGTGGGAGCTTTGTAATTGATATGACTTCTATCGCAGTAAGAGATTTAGATGGAGGTATGAGAGGTAAATTGGAAGGACACCTGAAGTCACCAGACTTCTTTGATGTCGCAAACCATCCAACAGCTACGTTTACAATTACCAATGTATCCCCTGGCGAGGGCGGTGCATTCAATATTACAGGAGATCTTACAATCAAAGGCATTACAAATCCATTGACTTTCAGTGCTACATCTGGAGATGGATCTTTCAATGCTGATATCAAAGTGGACAGAACTCTATATGATGTAAGATATGGTTCAGGTAAATTCTTTGATAACTTAGGAGATAAAACAATCTACGACGACTTTGAATTAACAGTCGCGTTGGTTACAAAATAAGGTTGTTTACAATTTTTATATGGTGAGTCACCCATGGCAACGTGGGTGGCTTTTCTTTTATGCTTCTACCATTTAACTTCAAGCTGTAGATACATTCCTAATCCTTTAACCCGGAAGCCCCATATACCAAAAGCAAAGATGCCTGACTGCCCTCGGAGCCTCGGGTAAGTAGGCAGGCAGACTGAACAAAGTGCGTGCTAGAAGCCCATACCTCAAATCAACTCTGTACGATAAAAGTCAACATTCGGCGACTAAAAAACCCACTTGATCTTTTATTGATATCATGTGAATGTGAACTGACTTACTTTTGAAATACATTCGATAATCAATAAAATTTAAACAAATGAACATTCGTAAATCTTGGCTTTTTAGTTTTCTATTAGTGGCATTCCTAGCGACCACTGCATTCTCTAACCCTAACCCTGTACTTAACTCAAAAAGTGTCAGCAAACAATTTGTCAAAATGCTTAAAGGCATTAATCTCGATAATATTGAAACTGACAAGACAATTTTTGTAGACTTTATGATCAATGATAAGTCAGAGGTAATTGTGCTTTCAACAAACTCTAATGAATTAGATGTCGCTTTGAAAGCAAGACTCAACTACAAGAAATTGGTTACATCTGAAATGAAGGCGTACACGACATACACCTTACCAATTTCGATTAAGAAATAATTTGTATTTAGTTGGTACATGCCCAGTCTAAAAAGTATAGGCTGGGCATTTTTTATGCATATACGCTTCATTAATCACCCTGTTTATTCGGTTTAGACCCAATTTTATGCCCTAATTATTATGCTATTCAAGTGTCTAATTATTATGCATTCCCGTTTAGTACGAAAAAAGTCGTTGTTCAGCGGGTAAATTACCCAGTTCATCTTTTCGATGTAACCTGACACACAATAGCTCCGTTAATAGGGTATACATTCGTAAATCACAAAATTTAAACAAATGAACATTCGTAAATCTTGGCTTTTTAGTTTTCTTTTGGTAGCCTTCCTAGCTACTTCAGCATTTTCCAATAATACAGCGGACTTAGGTCCTGAGACTGTAAATCAACAATTTGCCAAACTGTTGAAAGGAATTGATGTTAGTACCCTCGACACTGACCAAACCATTTATGTTGACTTTATGATCAATGAGAAATCTCAAATTATCGTTTTGTCTACTAACAGCAAAGTTCTTGATAGGACTTTGAAAGCAAGGTTAAACTACAAAACCCTAACAACTGAAGAATTGGAGCTTTTTGAAAGATATACTGTTCCAATTTCATTCAAGAAATAATTTGTATTTAGTTGGTTGTAACCAGCCCGCTTCCCTTTGGGCTGGTTATCTTTTTTTGAAAAATCCTAACTCTAAAGTTTCTGAATTTTTCATACAAAGGCAGGCTGCAAAAGTGCAGCCTTTTTTATTTTATTCTTAGACCGTCTTTCCATACCGAATGGGGTAACAATGAACCTTGCTGGTAAAGAATATCTGAATAATCAGCTGTAGGGAACACAGAGATATCAGCTTTTTGTCCTTTTGAAATTCTTCCTCTATCCTTAAGACCCAAAGCATGTGCCGCACGAAACGTTATTCCAGCTAAAACTTCGGCAGCGGAAAGTTTTTCGTATGTTGCAAGGACACTCGCTTGCACAAGCAAATTACCCATTGGGGCACTTCCAGGATTCCAATCACTCGCAATTGCTAGAATACCATTTGCATCCAGGATCTTTCTGCAGGGTGTAAAATCACACCCTAAACCCAAAGATGCTCCAGGCAAAGCCATAGCAACAGTTTCACTTTCTGCAATCATTCCAATTTCCTTATCAGTACTGACCTCAAGATGATCGACACTTAAAGCATTGTGTCTTACAGCTATCTCACTTCCACCTGTGGTAAACTGATCCCCATGAACCGTTAGGTCAAATCCATGTTTCTTTAATTCCGATAAATACAAATCTGCATCCTCAATACTAAATGCGTTGTCTTCAACAAAAATGTCAAATCGATTACAAAGGCCCTTAGCCTTGACTTCAGGGACAAGTAGGTTTAAAATATCTTGAATATAGGATTTTGCGTTTTCATATTCTCTAGGAACAATATGTGCAGCAAGACAAGTTGGTATAATTGATAAAGGCGTATTATTTCGCATCAAGTCTATCGCGCGAAGCAACTTTAATTCTTCTTCCACAGACAGACCGTATCCACTCTTAATCTCAACGGTTGTAATGCCAAGATCTACAAGACGGGATAATCTATTTTTCATTAAGCCTACCAATTCCTGCTTACTGGCTTGTCGTGTATGTTTGACTGTGCTCCAAATTCCACCACCTTGTTTTGCGATTTCCTGATAAGGAATACCACTGTTGCGTGCAGCAAAATCTTTACTGCGAGATCCGGCAAAACAAATGTGGGTATGGGCATCAATGAGACCAGGCATAGCTACAGCATCCTCCAAGACTTTGTGTAGGGTAGCGCTTGAGTGCATTTGCGCCAGCGATGAATATTTGTCAACGTCAATAATCTGCTCTCCTTTTATTAATATGCCACCATGCTCGACAATGGATAAGGCATCGTCCATTAAGGCACCTCTGAGAGAAGTACCTTCAAATGTTATAATCTGACTAAAGGGACCAATTAATTGTAAATCGTCATTCACTTTTTTCGATTTGACTGTAAATCTATGAAACCCTAAACAAAAAAAGCCCGTTAACTTATGTCAACGGGCTTTTCAGTACGCTTAGTTATATATTATTTTGACCTATCCTCGGGTTTTGGTACTTTAGGATGAATGGGTCCGTTGGACTCTATAGCTTTTAATACCTCTTTAACCGCCCGTTCAATTTGTGGGTCCTTACCTTTTGCAAGTGCTTCAGGATCTTCCATAACCTCAATATCAGGATCAACACCATGTCCCTCTTTGAACCAAGTTCCATCTGGGTCATACATTCTGAAAGTTGGAACTGTTACACTACCACCATCGATAAGAGTTGGAGCCCCTGAAATTCCAATAAGTCCGCCCCATGTTCTGCTGCCAATGAGTGGTCCCAATCCGGCCTTTCTAAAATAATCAGGAAATGCATCGCCCCCTGAACCGCTCCATCCATTGATGAGCATGGCCTTTGGTCCAAAATGCGCCACTGGTGGCCATTGCCAATTTGTACCATCTCTAACATCCCAGTACGCAAGAGGTTTTCTGTCTAAAAGTTCTATAAATCGATCCGGAATTTGACCCCCGTTATTAAAGCGCTCATCGATTATGAGTCCTTCTTTATCCCATTGAGCATAGAACATTCTAATCAATTCGTTTTGGCCGTCTCTTCCGGTACTAGGTACATAGATATAACCGATCTTACCTTCGGACAATTCATCTACCATAGCCCTGTTCTTTTCAATCCATTCCAGGTTGCGTAAACGTGTTTCGCTTCTCAATGTTTTTACTAAAACATTTTTAGCATCCTCCATTGAAGGCTTATCATTTACTGTTAGTTCCACAGTTTCATTAGCAAGGCCAGTAAAAGCCATCCATGGATCAGTGTAGTTGTTTAATCTAACACCGTTAACTGCAAGAACATAGTCTCCTTCATCTATATCAACACCCGCCATGTCTAACGGAGAGCGCACCTCATTATCCCAATCTGCGCCTCTCACTATACGATCTATTTTGAATTCTCCATTTGCTTTAGCCCAATCGACTCCGAGATATCCTACACTCTTTCTAGATGCATAATCGCCGTCTCCTCCTCCTCTATATGTGTGTGAAGCATTTAATTCACCAATTAATTCACCTATTATAAAGTTGACATCATAGCGCGACACAGCCTGATCAATCAGGTCGCCATATTTTGTTCGCATAGCATCCCAATCCAAGCCATGCATGTTTTTGTCATAGAAAAAGTCTCTTTCAAATCGCCATACATCATTAAATATCTGATGCCATTCTTCCTTTGGATTGACAAAACTGGCCATGTCCTTTGTCGGAATCATATCCTCCATTTTCTTATCCGGACCAAGTTCAATGATAGCATAGCCTTTACCTCCACGGACCAATATGTGTTTGCCATCATGTGCAATGTTAAACCCGAACACACCACTGATAACTGTTTTAGATTCCTTTTCTTCAAGATCATAATACATAAGTTTTGAGTTGCCACCTTCGGATCCAGAGTTTTGAAATTTGACAAACAATACCTTATTGCTTAATCCTGTAACGCCGCCCATATTGCCACCTTTAACAGGTAATATCTCAAGTCTTCTTTCCATTTCATTGAAAGAAATCTTTGTGGCTTCCTCTTCCTCTTCAGCGTTTTCTTCGTCTTCGTCATCACTTTCGTCTTCTTCTCCGTCTTCCTCTTCATCTTCACTTTCTTCTTCCTCTTCTTCGATAGTTACTTCATCATTTTCTGGCGCAAGCGGACTTGCCGTTTCATCTGATAGCGTAATTACTGCTAATTGCGTGGCATTAGGATAAATCCAACTGTTGTCAAAATCACTATACACAGGTGAGATGCGTCGATTGGTAGTCAGGTATAAATATTTACCGTCTTTACCAAAAGAAACATTGTTATCATTATAGAATCCGCTTGTCACACGGTGAATAACCTTGTCCTCTGTATCAAAAATGTAAATTGAATTATTACCATTATCTCCAGTTTTGTTATAAGCGATATATCGACTGTCCGGGGAATAACTAACAGAAAAACCGCGTAATCCACCCTCAAAAAGTCGAGCGTCCTGATCGATTCTGGTTGCTTCTCCTGTATTTATATCCAGCTCATAGAAAGTCATACTTTGATCTATAAAGCTTAACTTTTCACTATTGGGCGCCCAGTAAATATTATATCGATAGCCAGGTCCAAGGTCAGAAACCCTCTTGGCTTTTCCGGTTTTTACATCATGTAAATACAGGTCATATTCACCTTCAGAATCGCTGAAATAGGCAATATGCTTCCCATTAGGTGACCAAGCAGGATGCCGTTCTGCGGAACCACTTGATTGAGTCAAATTACGCACAACACCTTTTTCTTTAGGAAGCGTGAAGATATCTCCACGTGCCTCCATGACAGCCCGTTGGCCATCCGGCGAAATTTGTGCTGAGAAAATATTGTTACCTACGTTTTTCAGACTTGGTTTCAGACTTGTAAAATCACCTACTGCATTAATGTCTACAGATTTTACTGAATTATCTCCCAGATTCAACAACTGTATTTTTCCACCAGCTTCAAATACAATGTCGTTTGGACCGATTGATGGATAGTGGATGTCATAGTCTTTGTAAAATGTAAGTTGGGTATTTGTCTTTGAATCGATATCATACACCCAAATGTTATTTCTTAGTGACGGGCCATTGTCTGACATATAGTAGATTTTACCGTCTCCCCACATAGGTACCTCATCATTGGCATCATTGGAAGTAATATTTATCGTTTCCAGTGTTTCAAGATTCATAAGGAATATATCAGGAGCCGTTCCACCGCGGTATCTTTTCCAAGTCCTTGTCACTCTTGACTTATCCGTGAAAGCCAACCACTTTCCATCTTTTGAAATAGCAGCATAGCCACCAAGCTCTACTGGTAGTTTTTCTGGCAAGCCACCCTGAGATGCTACTTTATAAAATTGAACCCATCTTTGTTTACCACTTTCCATGCTACTGGAAAATAGAATCTTATCACCATCTGAATACCAATCCATGATGTTCTCACCCATGCCGTGCCCGGTCACCCGTTGAGGTACGCCGCCTTTAATTGAGATTGTGTAAAGATCATTGTTGCCATCAATATTGGCTTCAAAAGCTATCGTCTGACCGTCAGGCGAAAACTTTGGGTTTGTTTCTCGACCATCGGGTGAGCTTAATTTCATGGCATTTCCACCCGTTTTACTGACGAGCCATAGATCATTTCCAAAAGTGAAACATATATGGTCAGCCGAAACATCAGGATATTGAATTAATTCAGCACTTATTTGTGCTTGCGTTGTCGCAATTGAGAATAATCCAACGAAAAGCAGTAGTAAATTTTTCATCAAGTATGATTTTAATTATTGTTTTAATCTAGCAATTATAGCGATTTGAATAAATAACAAGGTTAACATTCTATTGAACGCTCAAAAATCTCGATATAATAAGCGCTGGTGTCGTGCAAACACGCTGCATTTCAATGAGCGCTTACTTCTTCTTTTTACTGGATTTGGCCAATGGGTTGAATAGCAGACATGCCTGAACCCAGAATTCCAGATCAGAATCCATATCGAACCCTTCATCCGCAATGTTTAAGTATCCCTTCATCTGTCTCTTTCCATGCATCATTTGACGTGCGCCGGTTCGCTCCAGATAGTCTGGCATTTTTTCTGGATGTACCCTGCACATGAGCTCATTTCTAAAAATACCAATGCATAGTTTGTCGTCCACCATAAACCCGATGCCACCCATCATTTTCTTTTCAGTGAAAACCACATGCCTTGATTTTAGAATATGCCTTATTCTGTCAGCGAGCAATTCATCGTAAGCCATGAACTAAAATTAAAGAAAGGAAAAACAATAGTTTACTGATGGGCAGAAAGTTCTCAGTTAAAATCGCCTGCTGCTGCTTGTTTTTGCTCCAGCATTTTCACAATAAAGGATTTGTCAATAATGCTGTTGAAAGAAGGTTGCATGGTAACGAATGTATCGCTCGTACTAATCATTAATTCACTCCCTTGTTGGACAATAACAAGTTTGTAGTAGGGGATTGCCCAGCAATAAATACGCATGTTTGAACTGAAGCCTACAACGATTCCGTTTTTTCTGAGTTCAATATTGCAATAGGGCGTATCTGTGTAATTGATTATAAGAGAAAAGATATTGTCACTGGCATCAGAGATGATCATTTTTTGGGTTCCTATACCTTTCATTTTAAATCTCTCGAGAAATGAAAATTGTGGACCTACCAGTTTTTTCAATTCGAAATCTGTTTTCTTGCTTGGATATGTTATATCAAAAATCACCTCTTTATTTATAACACAATTTATACAGAAAAATGTTGCAGGGAAGTTGCCATAATCGACTTCCCTGCAATTCGGATATTAGAACGGTTCGCTCTTTTTATCAAAACAAATAAATTCATTGGCGGTAACTTCAGTAAAATATTTCTTTTGACCTTCTTTGTCTTCATAAGATCGGGTTACCAATTTACCTCTCACCATCACTTCCGAACCTTTAGATAGTAGGGAATTCATGAGTTCAGCAGTTTTACCCCAAGCTACAATATTATGCCATTGCGTTTCCTGGATTTTTTCATTCTCAGCATTCTTGAAATAATCATTGGTGGCAAGACTAAATTTGGCTAAAGCTTTTCCGCTATCTAAAGCTTTGAATTCAACATCTTTTCCAAGATGACCTACAAGTTGGACGTTGTTTCTTAATGTGTTCATGTTTAATTTTTTTACTTAATGAATTTTAATAATTGATCAAATGATCTCAGGCATAAATTAAATAAGAACTGTATCAGCGTACCGTTTTTAGACGTTTATAAACGTTTAATTTCATTCTTATTCCATTATTGTATAATTTCTCTCGTGCATTTTATACTTACCTTTAATTCAGCAAAACGAAAATTGTGAAATATTTAAAATCAGTATTTATTTATAGCACATTATGCTGTATCGCTTGTAGCAGTCCTCAGAAGAGCTTTGAGAAAGGAAACTATGAAAGAGCATTTAATGGTGCGCTAACTGAGCTGGATAAGAAAGACAACTCACGACAAAATAAAGTGCTGCTCAATAAATCATTTGAAGAATTGATTTATCACAATGAGAAAGAGAATTATAAGCTGGTCCAATCTGGCTTGATCGAGAATCTTGAGGTAGTTCATGCTAACAATCTTGATATTATTGACAAGTATCACAATGCAAAAAGATATCTCAATCCTGTCTATGACACAATTGCATCGGATTTTGTGAACAGAAATGATCTTTTAAGAGAGAATATTGCATTAGCATACTGGGATGAGGGCAATACACTTATGGATGTTTACAATTCCACAGGTGATAAGTTTAAAGCGCAGGATGCCAATTTTAATTATACCAAAGCCTACGATTATAATATTGGATATGAAGCGATTGACTCTTTGTTGGATGTGTCCTTTGCAGCCGGTCTTATCCATGTATTGGTAGAAACAAATGTCTGGGATATGAATTACAGTTGGCGGGTTGATAACACATTTAAAAACCTAATTCATCTGAGCCGAGGATTCAATCAGGTTCATTATGAAAATATGATCTCAATCGCAGATTGTCGTATTGATGTCAGTTTCAACAATATCGAAGTCATTGAAAATACGACAAGAGAAACACAACAATTTACAAGGGAGATAGAAGATGGTTATACGACCAAAGTCGACTCTTCGGGGAATACTCATCGCATCCTTAACTATATTACTGTGCGTGGTGAAGGTGTAAAAGAAATTACAACATGGACCTATAATTGGCGGGTGCGATCAACAGTGCGTCAGCTTTCACCTTTTTGTCAGATGAATAACCGACATTTTGATGAGCGCGGAGAGATAAGACATGTGCGGTATGATGTGACTGGCGATGTTAGGGCGGTACCCGAAGAATATCAAAATGTCACTTTTTTCAATAGGTCCACTGAGGAGGAAAAATTGATCAATCGCATGATAGATGATATTTATGACGATTTCGTTCAATATTATTTTCGTTAATTTTTCTATTTTCACTTTAACAACTGTCCCTCACCGATAACTTCATTGTTATTAAAGTCAAATTAATACCCAATATGATAGATGGGGGTGTAGGGAATATCGATGATCAGAAGTATCGTGCTGTTATCCAGAATTCGCATGATGCTGTTATGATATTTGATGTAGACAGAGGTCGCTTCATCGACTACAATCAGAACACTTTAGATTTACTAAAAATTTCAGGGGATGTCTTTACAACCTTACATCCCATAGACATAAGTCCTCAGAAATTACTTGGTCATCCAGCAGCAGAATTTGCCAACAAGTATATCAATGAAGCCCTTAATGGCGGCAATCCATTTTTTGAATGGATTCACTTGGATACCGCTGGTAATGAAATACCTTGTCAGATCAGATTGGTTCGTTTTCCACCTTTTGACAGAAGAGTTGTAAGAGCGAGTATTATTGATCTTCGCAATCAAAAAGAGATTGAAAAAGTCTTACAGGAGAATGAAGAACGTCTTAAGTTAACACTAGAATCGACGGGACTCGCATGCTTTGACTGGTATACTGATAAATCAATATTGCATTGGGATGATAAGACTTTTAAAATGTTTGACCTGCCTGTATCATCACGCATCAACAAAGTCAAGGCATTTTTTAAAATCTTGTTGAAAGAAGACAGGCAAGCATTTCTAAATAAATACCAGGAATTACTGTCTCCCAATAATGATTCTGATTCATACATATATGAATTCCGAATCAGAATTAATGATCAAGTAAAAGAAGTTGTTACAAGAGGCTCCGTTTACAGAAATGCTGATGGAAATGTTGAACGAATAATTGGAACCTTGAAAGATGTAAGTGTAGAACGGGCAGCAGAGCGCGAGAAAATCAGAACCAGTCAGCTTGAAGCGAAAAACAAAGAACTGGAACAGTTCGCCTATATTGCTTCCCATGACTTACAGGCTCCATTGAATACTATATCAGGCTTAATTAAACTGCTCGAACAGGAAATTGAAGTACATGAGTTGGAAAGCCTGAAAGAATATTGTGGACTGATTGATCAATCACTGCATCGTATGTTTACCTTGATCAAGGATTTATTATCCTATGCAAGAATTGGCACTAATCCTTCAAAAGAGGAAATAGATTTAGAAGCTCTGATTGTACAACAAATAAATCAATTCAAACAAACCGATCCCCAGGTTAATATTCAATACGAGTCTGAACTTGAAATCAAGAAAATAAATGCCAATCGAACTGAATTACAATTATTAATTCAGAATTTATTTTCAAATGCCATCAAGTTTCGCCGCAAATCTGATACATGTAGCATTCATTTTTCCTCGAAAAAAGGCAAGAATTCAAATCATGAATTCTGTGTAACTGATGACGGTATTGGTATAGACTCAAAGTACCATGATAGCATATTTGATCTCTTCCAAAGATTACATACCCAGGATGAATGTGAGGGTACTGGTATCGGTCTTGCACATTGTAAAAAAATTGTTGAGTCGTATGGTGGTAAAATATGGCTTGAGTCTTCACCAGGCAAGGGAAGCCGCTTTCATTTTACCTTACCATAACTTAAATTCCACACCGGCACTCATTCCTATGCGCCTGTTGCGTTGATTGACCAGATTCTTTGTGCTATTAATATCACTTAAATTGGATCTGTAATTCAAGCCAGCCAAAAGTGCTATCCTGTCATTGACCCTGTAACCATATTTTAAGGATGCCAGAATAGATAAATTATTGCGTGACTTGAAATAGTCGTTAACCATTACCGGGTTATTGGACGGATTAAGCAGCATACCATTAAAGTCGAACCAAAGATTATATAGGACACCGGATTCGATACCGATAAACGATTTATTACGCTCCAGTTGATAGCCTGCCAAAGCAGAAATACCCACTTCACGATAGTCATTTCCAACGCGCCAGTTTTTGGATTCAATAATCGTCGCCGGCGCATTGCCGTATACCCAACTGGTGTCACCATTTGGTAAGATATTAATTTCAATAAGTTGATTTGGAAGTATAGTATCGATTGTAGTGGTCTTATTATATTTAAACCGCTCCTTGTATTGACTGTAATCGACACCCGCCTTCAAATAAAGTCCGTTATCAAACAAGAACTTCAATTGCGCTCCTGCATTATAACTGAGTTTGACAGACTGTGAAGCCTTGCGTTCATCAAGATACCCCTGATTCTCAAAACTCGCATTGTAAGCAGGATCCACAAAATCGAGACCGGTATATATTTCAAGATAGACGGGTATTTTCTTTTTGCCATAATTATAGCACTCAATATTTGATCGCTTACTGATAAGTGGAGCCTTGAAGTTTCTTTCAGTATTTCCGGATAGGGAAGTCAGAGGCAGCATACCCAAGTGATTAAGGCTTGGATAGCTGATGTTTTCTCTTATAATAACATTTGGGTTGTATTCAATTGATTCTGAGGCTTTAATTGAGGATTCAATTGTGGTTTTATTGTTGGTTTCAATAGATGAATTATCTGCAAGATGATTTGATAGGCTGGAAGGTGAAATGTCAATTTGGGAATGAGAGGAAGATGCCTGATCTGATAAGGCTGCAGAAGATTCTAATGCTGATGCAGTAATTAAATTATCATTAGATTCATTTAAACCTTCAGTAATGGATGAAGGTTTATTATTGTTTTCAGTGGATGAATTATCTGAATTTTGAATTGTGGATAATTCCTGACCAGGCCTTTGCTCTGATGCTTGATTCGATTTTATATTTTCTGTTGAAATATTGGACTCGACCAGTTGTGAAGATTTTCCGGTATTGTTTAAATATACAACACCTAATACACCCAATAGAATAATGATAAGACCTGCCAAATAATAAACAAACCGCCGCTTTCTGGATTGAGCCTGCTTGGTTGCAATGCCTGCCCATAAGGCATCATTATCGATTGCGGTGATATGATCTCCCAGGATATTTTTTATTTGATTTAGATTATCTTGACCCATGTCTCATCTTTTTTTAAAGCCAATAATTTTGTTCTTAATAATTGTTTTGCCCTCGATAAATTAGATCGAGAAGAAACCTCCTTGATGCCCAACATCTCTCCAATTTCTTTGTGTGAAAATCCTTCGATCACGGACAAGTTGAATACCTGTCTGTAACCATCTGGAAGGGACTGAATGAGTTCCATTAAATCATCTGCAGCCATTTTATCGAGAATACTTGGTTCCACACTTGCATTCTCATTAATATCCAGAGATAATGAAGACGTGTTGATCTTTTTGGATTGCAAATCTCGGAGTGCTGTATTGATGACGATTTTTCTCATCCATGCCTGTAAGGAGCCCTTACCAGGATCAAAGTTTTTGATATACTTGAAAATCCTGATGAAGGCGTCCTGAAGGACATCTTTAGATTTAGTCTCATCACCCATATACCTCAGGCATACGGTATATAGGAGGCCAGAATAGCGATTTACCAATGCTTTCTGACAGTCAGCATGTCCTTTTTTACATCCGTATACTATGTCCTCTATAGATAGTTGTGACATTCTTTCGTTTTGCGGCTATTTAATACCTGCGTCTACTGCTATACATCCAGAACCTGTTGTGATAACATCTGATCTTCCTGTGTCAGGATTTACATCGCTATCAATATCATCATCAGTACCAAAGTCCTTATCAACAAAATCAAGTGCTTCGTTTGGACTTGTAAACTCTACAACGTAATCTCCAGGCACTAAATTCTCAAATATATAGTTTCCGTTTCCGGTGGTTCTGGTTTCAGCTATTACGGTATTAAGATCCGAAGCCTCATACAAATTGACAAATATTCCAGGTACTCTCCAGTCACCAGGACCATATACATTGTCGTTCGTGGCCAAGCTGTCAGAAAATACCATTCCTACAATTTGATCAGGACCACCTAGCCCTTCTAATTCAAATTCACATTCAGTTGTGCATCCAAAAGGATCTGTTACAAGAACTGTATATGTTCCTGGTACGAGGTTATTAATCCTAGTTGTTGTCGCACCAGTAGACCAAAGATATGTATATGGGAAGCCACCTCCTGCTGCATTTACATAAAGTGATCCTTCAGGTCTATCACAGATAGGAGAAACAAAATCTATCCAGCATTCTATTTCAACCTGTTCAATCACGACTGAATTTTGGCATTCGTTACCTTGGGCATCCGAAATTAAGACTTCATAAAAACCACTTGGCAATCCTGAGTATATATATTCATTAGTCTGAAAATTATCTTCAAAAAAGATATTTCCATTGACCATAATTCTAATTTCAAAAGGCCCTTGACTTCCTTCAATATTTATTAAGAAACCTCCTGTTCCTTGATCGCAATCATCCTGGAATATGTCTTGAATCCAACATTCCAGAAATCCGGCATAGCCTAATCCAACATCTACATTTTCAAGATCTTCATTATCACCCAGGCTTATAAGGTCGGTAAGGCCGGTATTCGGATCGAAGTCAGAATCAACCGTATCATCACCACCCTGATCCTGAAGCGTGAAATCAAGTCCTGAAAATGGTACAACTGATAGAAAGTAGTCTCCTTGTTCCAAGGCAGCGAACTCATAAGAGGATACATTATACAATGTCTGCAGGACATTTTGATTCGCATCCAATAAGCTTACACTTCGAATTTCACTTTCAAAATCATTTACACCCCAGATACCATCTCCATCCTGGTCATTCCACGCCTGTCCGGATATTGTTCCCAGATCTCTGTCTTGATCTAGAATCACTCTGAAAGAGCCCATTACGACATCTGGCATAGTTGAATTCGGACTATTGACCTCACCCATATATGTACCTTCAATATAGTCCCCTACAATTCCTAAGGATGTAATTTCAAAATTAATATCCGTGCAATTATTCCATCCGCCTCCAGTGGTGTTTTGACCACAGGTGTACCAATAATAGTTGTTGGAACTTTCCATAACAAAGTTGAAATATCCGATGTCTGTATTTGATCCCAATGCAGCATTGTTTATGTGTACTGTCAAGGCAAATGGATCTCCTAAAGAGTCATTGCCTGTAGTAATAATTAAAACACCATCAAGTATTTCAGCATCAACGATAGGATTTACGACGATATCTCCATTCGGCAGTTTGACATCAATATATTCTTCCAATTCGTCACAAAGCACCAGGTCTCCAATTTTGATATCCCTTTCAGCGTTTGTGATTTCTAGGATTTCAGAATAACTGTAGTCATCCAGATTCCACCCTTGTACAGTGAAATTTCCTAGTGGCTGACACCTGATTATTTGCAGCTCGAAATTACCTTCCTCATCAGTTGGTGCGATATAATAATTGCTCACTCCTTCCAATGTAATTTTAGCATATCCATTGTCGACAGGATTACCGTCGCAATCAAGCAGCCTACCTGAGATATTTATCATATCTGGGCTGGACACAACAACTTCACCCAATGAAACCTCGGTTTGAAATGGCCCGATTTGCTGCTCGAATATGATATTTCCACAATCATCTTTGACCTGGAATGTCAATAATTCTCCTTTCGGTACTTTTCCTCTGAAGCTGCCATCAATTCCAGACCACCCGTATCCTGTTCGGGTATCATTAAATGCTTGAATGCAGATCTGATAAAATGGTAAAGGATTTCCATCTTCATCTACAAGTTTGCCATAGATCTCAACAACCGGGAATGGTGCATCACAATTCCAAAATGAAAAATGGCTTACCTGAGCTGTGTATACAC
>JABDJE010000266.1 GCA_013002625.1 Saprospiraceae bacterium
CTCTTTTCCTGATCCATCTTAAGCTTTTACTTTTTTAATAGCCTCTGTCAATCGCGGCACAACATCAAATAGATCTGCACAGATCCCATAATCTGCAGCCTTGAAGAAAGGTGCTTCCGGGTCTTTATTTATCACGACAATGCACTTGCTTGAATTGACACCGGCAAGATGTTGTATCGCACCTGAAATACCTGCAGCGATATATAAGTTTGGTTTAATGGCTATACCTGTTTGTCCTACATGCTCATGATGTGGGCGCCATCCAGAATCGGCAACAGGTCTTGAGCAAGCTGTGGTTGCCCCTAAAACATTTGCCAATTCTTCAATAATACCCCAGTTTTCAGGCCCTTTCATGCCTCTCCCTGCAGAGACAACCAATTCTGCTTCCGGTAAAGGTGCGATATCACCAGATTGTTTGTTTTGCTCTAAGATTTCAACATTGCTTTGAGCTGGCGTAACACTTAGGGTTTCAATATTAGGTGATTTTGCCATTTCTTCAGCTTTTACGGAGTTGCCCATCAGGGACAATACCGCTTTTTCACTGTTTATCTGATAAGTTGCTAATGCTTTTCCTGAGAATACTGATTTTTCAACCGAGATACCTTGATCTTCTTTGTTGGGAATACTGCTTACTCCTGAGACGGAACCGGCATTTAACCTAATAGCAATTCTACCTAATAATGATTTACCGGTTGAACTGTGGCTTAAGACTACGATCTGTGCATTCTTTTCAGTCGCTACATCGGCAATTGCTTTTGCATAAATCTGGCTATCCATTTTTTCAAATGCAGCATCATTGATTTGAAGGATGGAATCTGCACCGTATGTACCCAAGCTATCCATACCCTCAGGATTACCAAATACAAGAGCAGCACAGCTGGTTCCCATACTTTGTGCAGTTTTTGCACCGTAACTTACGGCCTCAATAGCTGATTTTTTAATTTGTCCATCTGGACTTTCTGCATATACTAGAATCATTTCTTTCTACTTGTTGAAGATTAATAAATTAAAGCACCTTTGCTTCTTCCTGAAGCAATCTTACGAGTTCATCCATATTTTCAGGATCGATCATTTTCACCGAAGATTTTTGCTCAGGCATTCTGTACTTTATAATTTCAGCAGTGGCATTAACTTCCACAGCTTCGATAACATTAAGAGGCTTTCTTTTTGCCATCATGATACCTCGCATATTGGGAATACGTTGTTCGGCCATTCCTTTTGCTGCACTAACAACAAATGGGCCCGTAACTTTTGCCACTTCATTCCCACCTTCAATATCTCTGGTAACTGTACTGGTGTCACCGTCTACATCTAAGGCTGTCGCATATGATATATAGGGTAGATCCATTAGTTCTGCAACCATACCACCTACTTCTGATCCATTGTAATCGATGGTTTCTTTACCCGTAAATATGATGTCAAACCCTCCATCTTTAGCAAAATTTGCTATCTGTTGGGCAGTGTAGTATGCACTTTGCGGCTCACCGTTTATTCGTGTTGCTTCATCTGCACCAATGGCCAACGCTTTCCTGATGATTACATCATTACTGGCAGGACCAACATTTACAACAGTAACTGTACCTCCATTCGCTTCTTTAAGCTCGATAGCTCTTACCAATGCGTACCATTCATCATAAGGATTAAGAATGTACTGAACACCATTTGAATCAAATTGTGTATCGCCATCAGTAAATGCAATCTTTGCTGTGGTTTCAGGTGTTTTACTTATACAAACCAATAATTTCATTTACAACTTTTTTTAGTTTAATAATCTGGCATTTCGCCAGTCTGCTGAGTCATTATCAGCAATTTTCAACAATTCTTTATTTTCTAAATAATATTTCAAAGCCACTTTAGCGGCGAGTTTGTTTTCTTCTGATTCCTTTTGTTGAATGGCCTCGGGTGTAAAATATTCATTCACAAAATGTGTATCAAAATCACCATCCACAAATTTCTCGTGGTCCATAACAAAACTACCAAAGGGGAGGGTGGTGATAACTCCGCCTATTTTATAATTTGCAATTGCTTTTTTCATTTTCTCTATAGCATCAATTCTGTTGACACCATAGGTAATAAGTTTGGCAATCATTGGATCATAATAAATAGGTATTTCCATACCTTGATCATATCCATCGTCCAATCTGACCCCCTCACCTTGAGGACGTACATATTCAGTTAATTGCCCCACATTGGGCAAGAAATTATCAAAAGGGTCTTCTGCATATACGCGCAGCTCAATGGCATGGCCCTTGATTTTAAGATCGTTTTGATCAATTTCTAATGGTTCATTTCGTGCAATGCGAATTTGTTGTTCGACTAGATCGATTCCTGTAATCAATTCGGTCACAGGATGTTCAACCTGTAATCGCGTATTCATTTCAAGAAAGTAGAAATTCAAATTTTCATCCAATAAAAACTCAACAGTGCCTGCACCTACATAGTCGCATGCTCTGGCCACATTGACTGCCGCTTCTCCCATTTGTGCCCTCAGCTTTTCGTTCAGTATAATGGATGGGGCTTCTTCCACAACCTTTTGATGTCTTCTTTGGATTGAACATTCTCGTTCAAACAAATGCAATACTTTACCATGCTGATCTGCAAGAACCTGGATTTCTATATGTCTGGGGGAAGCTACATATTTTTCAATGAATACGGCACCGTCACCAAATGAGGAGATGGCTTCACTTACAGCTCGATCCATCTGACTTTCAAATTCATTCACAGAATTAACGATTCTCATGCCCTTGCCACCACCACCGGCAGAAGCCTTAATAAGGATAGGAAATCCTATTTCTTCTGCAATTTTCTTGGCCTCTGATACATCCGTTATGGCTTCATCCACACCAGGTACCATTGGGATGTCGTATTTTTTCACCGCTTCTTTGGCAGCCAGTTTGCTTCCCATAACTTCTATAGCGTGTGTGCCGGGTCCGATGAATATGATTCCGGCATCGTTTACCTTTTTGGCAAATGCAGCATTTTCGCTCAGGAAGCCATAACCTGGATGGATTCCGTCTGTGTTTGTGCTTTGTGCAACCTCAATAATTTTATCCATCATCAAGTATGATTCTGATGATGGTGCAGGCCCGATATTATAGGCTTCATCTGCAAAACGAACATGTGGGGCATTTCTATCAATATCGGAATAGACTGCTACTATCTTTATTCCCATCTGCTGGGCGGTACGCATTATCCGTAATGCAATTTCTCCTCTATTTGCTACAAGAATCTTCTTCATGTCCTATTCTATTCCATTTCAATAATGACCTGATTTTTTTCAACTGTCTGGCCTTTTGATGCCACGATATCTGCGACGATGCCGTCTCCGGGAGCTTTGATGATATTTTCCATCTTCATTGCCTCAAGAATGACCATGTCATCTCCTTCGCTCACCGATTGTCCTACTTCAACCAAAACATCTACAATCAAACCGGGCATTGGCGCATTCAATGAACTGAATTTGTGTTCCTTTTTTAATGAATAACCCATTTTCTTGATCAATTGATCAATTTGATCATCGATTTTAAATGAAACTGTCCGGTTATTGATCTGAAGGGAAATTAATTTATGATTGGGGTCAAAGTCCAGAATATGAATGGAGTTTGATTGTCCCTTATCAAGGATATGAAAACTGTCTTTGTCATTCTCAATTATGTCCAATGCATTGATATCATCTTGACTTAATTCAAATGATTCATTTTCAGTATGTAAAAGGTATCTATCCATATCTGTAAGAGGTCCATTTGGACCGCAAAAATAGTTATAATATGCCCATTTATGGATAAGAAACGCTAATATCTCTGATTAGTTGAATTCATGGATTTATTGACAATAGAATTTTACCAAACTGGCGTGAGGCATCCATTTTCTCAAACGCAGATTTATAATCATCAAAGGCAAAAATTTCGTCTACAACAGGATGAATTTCAAATTCAGAAACAAATTCTAGCATCTGTACAAATTCATCATCATTACCCATTGTACTGCCTAACAATTGCAACTCCTTCCAGAAAAGTAATTGAGGACTAAATACTGCATTTCCACGTGTGCCACCGTAATTGACAACACGCGCTAAGGGCGCACAAGTCTTTAGTAAGTTATTGTAGCCCTCTCCGCCTGCGCTATCAATAACGACATCAACAGGGCCATGCTCTTTTACGAAGGATTTATGCCAATTTTCCTCAGTATAATTGGCTCCACCTGTTGCGCCAAGTTTGATGGCTTCATCGATTTTGGATTGTTGAGATGAAGTCACATAAACTTCGGCTCCAATGGCGATTGCAAACTGGAATGCCATCAATGCCACACCACCTCCGATTCCAGATATTAAAACTTTATCATCTTCCTTCAATTGAGCCTTCGAGAATAAGGCGCGATATGCTGTTAATCCGGCCAATGGTAAAGCAGCAGCCTCTTCAAGTTTCAAATGGCCTGGGATGTCATGAACTCTATCCTTTGGTATTGAAATATATTCTGCCATTGTTCCATCAATGGGCATACCTAGAATTGAATAATTATTATGATCCGGGTAATCGGGATCTTCCCCCCAATTTATATTTGGGTTTATTAATACCTTTCTTTCATTTAAATAACCTGCACCACATGAACCCAGGGTTGTACCATAACGCAGACCAGGGTACATTCCTTTAGTCATCCATACGTCCCGATGATTTAATGCAGCATAAGCCAGCTTTACTATTTCACGCTCAGTGTGCTCTGCTGAAATCTCTTTATCTGTAATTATTAAATGGCTTTCTGAATCTTGGAGCGTGAGGGCTTTCATGCAATTTATTTTATGAAGATGTACTAATA
>JABDJE010000147.1 GCA_013002625.1 Saprospiraceae bacterium
GACTCAGACTGTAACCATTGCCTACAGCTGTTTCATATTCAGGGATGGTATCATTTATATGCATTGGAGTAAATCCATTTACTTCAAATGTAAAATTGTGTGATACTTCATCAAACTGAAACCCCATATTCCATAAAAGATCGTCTATGATAAATCCATCAATTTTCTCTCTTATAAATGGCAAACCCAAATATGTACTATTCGCATATTCCCCATAAATACCAAGTCGAAGTGCTATGGTATAGTTGCGGTCAAAATGTGGGTCACCAACAATAATATCCGCCAGATGATCCTGATCTAAGGAAAGTTCAACGCCCGTTAAATCATTTTCCTGGGAGGTCAATTGCAACACATACCCAAGCAAAAAGAGCATACTTAATATTAGAATCCTATTCATGCGTCAAAACTAAAATTTCTAAAAAGCTTTTAAATAAAATGTACAATATAATTTTCACCATATCATCAGAGCATTTATAAAACCCTTTATTCAGAGGTTTTATTTTTTAACTTAATTATTTGTACATCGAAAAATATTGTCTTCCAAGAATTTGATTCAAGCACACAAGCAAGTTTTCTTGATGGTGATCGTATCAAAATAGTTCTAAAGACAAGCGAAAAAAGTAAAATATCAAACTTCTGACAGTTGATCCTGTGACTATTATATATCTTACAAAGAAAAACTGCATTATGGCAAATACAAGGACCCCATATATAATAATATTCCTTTTAATGTTCGGGCTTAACATTTCAGCCCAACAGACCATTACATCCACCCTGATGCATGGTGGTGTGGAACGTGACTATATAGTTTATATTCCTGAATCCTACGATGCAACTGAAAACGTGCCATTGGTATTAAATTTTCATGGTTACGGAAGCAATGCTTTCCAGCAAATGAATTATGGAGACTTTAGAGCCATTGCAGATCGTGAAGGTTTTATCGTTGTACACCCTAATGGTACTGTAGATTTGTTAGGCAGTACACACTGGAATGTTGGATGGGGAACAAGTACTGTTGACGATGTTAATTTTATCAGCACACTGATTGACCAATTGATTGAGGACTACGCCATCAATGCCGAAAGGATTTACAGTACGGGCATGTCTAATGGTGGTTTCATCAGTTATGAACTAGCTTGTCAGCTGAGCCATCGCATCGCAGCCATAGCTTCAGTAACGGGCGCTATGTCATTTGCGACCTACCAGGCTTGTAATCCATCTAGGCCAGTTCCTGTGCTACAGATTCATGGCACAGCAGATAACACCGTTCCTTACGATGGTGGTCTTGTGAATAGATCAATCGATGAATGTATGACCTATTGGGTTAATCATAATGATTGCGATGAAATGCCATCAGTAATGGCAATTGATGACGTCAATACCAATGATCAGAGCACGGTAGAACACCATATCTATGTCAATGGCGAATTAGGCGTTAATACTGAATTGTTCGTCATTGATAATGGCGGGCATACATGGCCAGGCACTGCATTTGGTAGTACAGGAACAAATTACGATATAGATGCTTCAGAAGAAGTATGGAAGTTTTTTGCCCGTTATGATATCAACGGTGCCATTCAGACCGCATCAGTGAACGGCTTGGAGCTTGATTATGAAATATCCATATCGCCAAACCCAAGCACCGAGTTCGTGGAATTATGCTGGAACAATGATAGCGCCGCTCAATTCCAAGTATTGGTTTATGGTGTAAATGGGCAACTTCATTCCAACTTTGAGCGCGTCTCCAATTGTCAGAGACTAAATATTTCGAGTTTGCCGCAGGGCTTATACTATCTTTATATAAAAGAAACTACGACTGGTCGATCGAGTAGCCAAAAGATCATTAAGATCTAGCTACCTTAGTAGAAGCTTAGTCACAACCATTATGTCAGCAGTCCAAAAGTTTGCCCTTAAATTATTTCTGTTCAATAGCACAGCCCTTGTAATACTATTCTATGTTCTTGAACTATCCGAAACCACGAACTTTTCAGTTCATATATCCGTGGCTTCAGGACTTGCAGCTGCAGTTTTTCTCACAATATCATTTGTCAGCCTGCATTTAAAGTCTCTAAGAGCCATTGGTATAACAGAGTTCGATGATAATGTCTTGTCCACAAGACCTACAATGGATATCAATTGTACGCTTAGTCAGGAAGAAATCGTGACAAGGTTAAAGCAAACAGAACATATTAATATTTCATCTCTGAAATGGGATGGACGAAACTTGCGCATAGGCATACGTCCATCCAAAGGCCCCTTTGGTACAAAGGTCTATTTGTATTTCGAGCGCTATAAAAGCAACACACTTCCTGCATCAAGTGAATCCGTTATGCCTTTCGGTATATTGGATGATGGTAAAAACATGCAAAACCTCATACTAATCAAAACTTTGCTTTCCGACACGCACAGATAATTCAAAATCAATTCCTGCTTTTTTCAGTTAATACTCTATGATTTTGTAGCTTTAGTTTTACGTATTATTCAATTACAGTCCAATCGTTGGAGATTAAATTTAGGATGCTAATTATCTGTATCGAGAAGGCGCTTTTGAAATAGTCCTAAACAATTATACTCCCTATGCTCATAAGTCACACACGTCTCGAAGTCATGCAAACCCTGGAAAAGGAATTGGATGTACTGTTAAAGAAATATCTTAAATCTGTCGAGGAAAACTGGCAACCTGCTGACTTATTGCCCGATAGTATGGATGATGACTTTCATGAGCAAATCGAAGAAATTCAAGGCAATGCACAGGAAATGTCATATGAGCTGCTTGCTGTCCTTATCGGTGACATGATTACAGAGGAAGCTTTACCTACTTACGAAAGCTGGTTGGTAGATGTTGTCGGCATTGATCAACACGAAAAAAATGCATGGGCACAATGGGTGCGCTCCTGGACAGCTGAGGAAAATAGACATGGCGATTTACTCAACAAATATCTATACCTCTCCGGTCGAGTGAACATGCAAGTTGTTGAAAAAACAATCCAATATCTTATTTCAGACGGTTTTGACATCGGGACCAGCAGAGATCCATACAAGAATTTCATCTATACCAGCTTTCAGGAACTGGCAACCAACATTTCACATAGACGCGTTGCAACCCTGGTTAAAAAATCCGGTAATAAGGCTTTGTCCAAAATGTGTGGCGTCATAGCAGCAGATGAAGCACGGCATGCCAATGCATATATGCATTTCGTTGAATTAATTCTGGAACTTGATCCCAATGAATTACTCATTGCACTAGAAGAAATGATGCGTTTCAAGATAGTAATGCCGGCGCATATGATGCGTACAACAGATAAGGACAATGAAAACCTTTACGAACACTTCTCAAACTCAGCTCAAAGATTAGGGGTGTATACAACCCAGGACTATATTGATATTCTTAGGAGCTTGCTTGACAGATGGAAAATTGCAGATTGTTCCGGGCTTAATGAGAAAGCAACCAAAGCGCAGGATTACCTTATGCGTCTGCCTGATCGATTACAAAGAATCTCTGACAGGGTCCAGATTCCACAGACTTCGTACCATTACAATTGGATTCATAGATAATTTAAAGTTTAAGATGAACATTTTGTTCAAATTCACATTAGAAGACCATAACTTTTTCTAATGTATAACTTCATTTTATTATCCCTACTTCTTATGGTCTCTACCGGTGATATAACGATATATAATTTTGACAAGCAATCTGACCCCTCTGACTGGCGTATTCTCGATGATGGCGTTATGGGTGGCCTCTCTCAAGGGCGCTTCTTCATCAATGATGAAGGCTACGGTATTTTTAAAGGCAAGGTAAGGTTGGAAAATAATGGCGGCTTCTCTTCAGTAAGGTTTGAACCGCATAATATTCAAGTGACCGATCAGACAACAATAAAAATAAAACTGAAAGGAGACGGTAAAAAGTACCAGTTTAGAATCAGATCAAACCCACGAGAGTATCATTCCTACATATACAATTTTCAAACATCAGGTGTGTGGGAAACGATAGAGATAAACCTGGCTGACATGTACCCATCATGGAGAGGGCGACGCCTTAATATGGACAACTTTTCAACAGGACCAATCAGTGAAATTGGATTTTTAATCGGAAATAAAAAACCAGAGTCCTTTGAACTGCAGATAGATAATATCCAATTGGATTAATCATTATCCGAAGCAAACCATTCAGCGAAAGAGCTCTGCGTCTCATGAAGTCGCATACTGAATAGCTGCACATGATCAGGCAATTGTGCCCGTACGGTATGAACGTAATCCAGTAACATTAATTCACATGTGGGTTGGTAGTCAGTAAGGATCAGTTTATGGCCATCTTCTTTTAGAACCTCGATAAGTTGAGGATTGCTTTTAGCACTCATTACCAAGGCGTGATCAAACTTTTCTACAATCTGCGATTTTACGATCTTTTTTAATTCTTTAAAATCCATTACCATTCCGTTCTTTGGATGTGAATCATCACTCATAGGTGTGCCAATAACTGTAATTTCCAAGGTATATGAATGACCATGAATATGACGACACAGACCATCATAACCCTTCAGGGCATGGGCCATTTCAAAAGTATATTTCTTGGTTAGCCGAACTTTAGTCATATTCTGAACTGGTTTACAGATTCGAAATTCGACCGCAAATATAATAATGATCAGTACCATTGTCACCTATGACCTTAATCATCTGAAAAAAACTGAAGGAAAGGCACTTTTGCAGGATGGAGGAGATTACTGCAAAACAAATTGATAAATACAGCTATCCTGTACCCAGATATACAAGTTATCCAACCGTTCCTCACTGGAATTCAGAACATATCACCCAAGATATTTGGCATCAAAGTTTAAGGAAAAACCTTGACGGAAACGGCTCGATCAGCATTTACATTCACCTTCCATTCTGCGAACAACTTTGCACATATTGTGGCTGCAACAAACGCATTACTAAGAATCACGCAGTGGAGGCCCGTTACATCGATGCGCTGCTAAAGGAATTTAAATCCTATCTAAAGGTGTTGCCCTTCAAACCCACATTGGATGAATTACATATAGGCGGCGGTACGCCTACATTTTTCACACCTGAATCACTTGAAAGTCTTCTCAAACCCATACTGCAAGCCTTGACAATTACGCCGCAGACGGCGATGAGTTTTGAAGCGCATCCTCATTTCACGACAAAAGCCCATTTGAAATGCCTTTATAATATGGGTTTCAGACGACTGAGTCTGGGCGTCCAGGATATAAGCCCAATAATTCTGAAGGCCATTAACAGAACCCAAAACTCTGCAGAAGTTATGGACCTAACCGAATCGGCAAGGCAGATTGGTTATAATTCCATTGGGTATGATTTGATTTATGGCCTACCCTTCCAGACCATACGTGAAATTGACAACACACTCCAGTTTGTAGCATCACAACGGCCAGACCGAATCGCCTACTATTCCTATGCTCATGTACCATGGAAAAGTAAATCTCAGCGCGCTTATAGTCTAGATGATCTGTTGACGGGCTATGATAAATACAGATTAAAATCACATCTGGACAGATCCCTAAAGTTTTACGGTTATAAAGCAGTTGGAATGGATCATTATGGTCTCGATACAGATGAACTTGTTATTGCTCAGTCTTCGCGTAAGTTGCATCGAAACTTTATGGGATATACCGACAAGAAACCAAATTTGCTGATTGGTCTTGGGTGCTCTGCAATCAGTGAAAGTCAGGATCTGTACGTTCAAAACGAAAAAAATGTAGAAGCGTATGAAACGCGTGTTCATGCGGACGGGTCAGCAATCGTTAAAGGGCATTGTCTTACAGAAGAAGAACGAAAAATGAAGAAGCACATCACAGAACTCTTTTGCCTCGGTCAGACATTCTGGTCTATTGAAGACATTGAAAACAAGAGCGTTGATCTTAAAAATCCTCAATTGGTATCCTTTGAGGAAGAAGGATTAATCTACATCACAAAAAATGGCATTCGACTGAAGGGTAATGGCATGTTCTTTATCAGAAATATTTGTGCCGCCCTGGATACTAAATTTCAAAAAAGCCCTAAAGCCCAATTCAGTCAATCGATTTAAAAAATTAAAAATGAAACCAAAATTTTGGAAGAAAAAGACGCAGGAAGAAATAAAAACCGTTGTCTTTAATGCTTTGAAATCAAACGTCAATTACCAAAAAGAAAACAAGTTGGGCATACCCGCTTCATTTCTGGAAGAAAAAGTATTCTATCAGGATGCTGCATTTTTAGAAGCTGCTCCCT
>JABDJE010000150.1 GCA_013002625.1 Saprospiraceae bacterium
ACCTTAAACTCTGGAAGGCCAGTAAAATCAAATTCCTCCAAGGAGTAATCAGTTGATGTTGGAATATCTTCTTCTCTATAAATTTCTTCACCGTTTTTAAGAATCCGGATACCATAGCGCAAAGGATAGTTGTTGGTGCCGGTATTGCCGTTGATCCAAACGTAATCCTTTGGTGCTCTTTCATAAAATGACAATCTGGAGATGCTCCCAAAATTATTTGATCCAGGGACAACTTCAATGTCAAAACGAAGTGCCAATTCACTGTCAGCCTCAAAGTCGCAATCATTAAGTGCACTGACACACATACCCAGAGTATTGTTTGCTCCAGGAGCACATGAATGTAAATTCACTTCAGGATTTTCTCTGTACAAGTGGTCGCCTATAACTGTGAATTGGGTACAAGCAGCATCGTTGTCAATGTCGGCTGTGAATTCGGAATAATCCTGGTTATCGCCGGAAATGATAAGTGCATCACAGTCTTCCATATTGAAGCACAAGGAAGAACTGGATTCTTCAGATTCAAAAGCAATTCGATTAACGGTTATGCCATTGGAAAGTTTGTAGCATCCACGAATGTTCAAAGCACTTTCACCGACTTGGGCGCCTTCAAGCTCTCCGTAATAATTAATATACCAAATAAAGCAAGTACCTGTAGGCGCATTGCTGAAGTCCAATGGCAGGCTGGATGGTAGGTCCAATATTACACCCATATCATCTGTTATCAGCCACAAAGCCTCCCCTTCTGTATTTGTTATAACCGGTGTAATCAGGTGGTCGATATCATCGCTCAAACAAATGGTTTTATCCGTCGATCCATTCTCAAAACTTAGCATTGGATTATCAACACCAAATCTTGTGACCTTGATAGAGTTGGATAAAGCATAACATCCTTTTAAATTTGAAACATTATTGTTCGCAAAGAGTCCTTCGATTATGTCCAGGTAATTAATAGCCCAAATAAAACAATCACCTTCATCGGCATTTGAAAAATCAAATGATGGCGTCTGCGACACTTCTAATATTGTTCCAGCATTGTCTGTTAACAACCATATTAATTCGCCATTTCCAGTATTGATAATCCTTGCGTCGATTATATGACTGAGACCAGTTCCTACACATATAGTTGTGTCCTGGGCCCCGCTTAACAAGCTGATTTCTGAAGCGATAACTTCTTCTCTAATGACTTCAATTGAATTCGAGAACATATAACACCCTTCAAGAGCTGAGACATTGTTTCCAATCTCTAATCCAGTTAATGTACCATTGTAGTTGAGCATCCACACTAGACAATTGCCACCACCTGCAGTCTCAAAATTGATGGAATTACCAGTAGGGAGTCCAAGGATATTTCCATTTGTATCGGTCACTACAAGCTGAGTTGTACCTTCGCCTTGTCTGGTTGTTATCACCGTTAGAACATCATTAACACCATCGCCCACACAAATTGTTCTAACACGCGAACTATCTGAAAACAATATTTCAGAATCGCCGATACCATATTTTATTACGGTAATCCTATTGGAAAGACTGATGCAACCCGCCAATGAATCGAGAGACTCGCCAATCATTAATCCTTGTATTGAGCCATTGAATCTTAAATTGTACAAATAGCACACGCCTTCCTCAGATTCCTCAAAATTATAAGGTAAAACAGATGGAACATCCTGAATGACGCCCTGTTCATCAACTATGATCCATGCAGATTCGGGACCTAAGTCTCCCATTACATCTGCATCTACAAGATCGTCGATTCCATCACCTACACAGACTTCAACGATTGAGGTATCACCAAAGGATATTTCACCTCCGTCGACAGTTACTTTTGAAATTCGAATTGAATTGGACAGATCAAAGCAGCCCTCAATATCAGTGATATTGTTTCCAATTTCTTTGCCGATCAATCCTACTTCATAACTGATATGCCAAACAAAGCAAGGATTGACATTTAAGCCGTTAAGGTCTAAAGGTAAATCCAATGGCAAGTCAATAATGGTCCCATTTTCATCTGTGATTAATAATGCGGTATTCGTTCCAACAAGATCAACTACTGAAATATCGACGAGGTCATAAAATGCATCGCTTCCTGATTTGCACAAGACGATTTCATCACCAAGAGGTGTTTCGATTACACCCCCGTCGATTGCTTTTTTAAGAATTTCTAATCTGTTTGAAAAGTCAAAGCAGAGCCCGGAGATACTATTTATATTTTTTCCAGGAATATTATTTATAACGGGATGATTGTATGCTAAATTATAGACATAGTATGTGCCGCTTGGATAAGGTTCTAAATCAATGAGGCCGCCTGTAATTATTTCCAGGATTGTACCCATAGTATCTGTTAGGATCAAATCCTGGTTGGTACCAAATTCATTCACCAGTTCATATTGGATCATTGCTTCTTCGCCAATTAATGAGCAAAAGAAAACAAAATCGCTCCCGTCTGAAGACAGATAACCACCGGAGATTGAATCTTTGGATACTTTAATTTCATTTGAAAGATCATAGCATCCAAGAAAGTCAGCAATGTTTTGATTTACACCCAATCCTGCGAATGAAGTGCCATAGGATAAATGTCTGATATAGCATTCCTTATTTGAAAATGAAGGCAGGAAAGGCGGGCTATTTTCTATATCTAGAATATTGCCATCTGCATCCAGAATAAGCCAGGTTGAAAAATCACCATTGCTATTTGCTAATGTGACATCAATTGAATCCGCTACACCATCGGTTATACAAAACATGATATCATTGCCATCAGGTGTCGTGATAAATCCTCCTTCTGCACGCTCCTTTCGAACTGTAATTGAATTACTGAATGAATAACAATTACCCGAGACATCGGTGATATTACCACCAAGATTTAGGCCTGTTAATGAAGTATTATAGAGTACGTTGTAAATTATATAGGTGCCGGATGGTCTGTTGTCAAAGTTGATATCATAGCTATTCGGAAATCCAATGATGTTGCCATCGAGGTCTGTCAGTATCAGTTGTGATTGTGTGCCTACTTCGTTGATAGAGCTGACTTGGATGATATTTCTCATGCCATCATCTTCGCAAATATCAATGAGTATTTCTCCATTTGAAGAGATAAACCCTCCATTTACAGAAGAACGGTACACTGTAATCGAGTTGGAAAGCGCAAAGCATCCCGTTATGAGGCTTGCATTCTCACCAACACCAACACCTTGTACTTCATTATATGTCAGGTGCCATATCAAACAGGTGGCTAGCGTGCTGTTATCAAAATCGAATGGAGGACCGTTGGATATTTCAATTATTTGTAATGATTCATCTGTAATAAGCCAAGTTGAGTTACTGCCAGAAGCGCCACTTGAAATTATGTCAAAAGCATCTGAGATACCATCTCCAATACATACCATTGTATCTGTGGCACCTGATATTAATGAGATGGTCCCACCATCCAAAGCATCCATGCTCACGGTAATCGGATTGGATAAGGCAAAGCATCCGCTCAGCTCAGAAGCATTATTTCCAATTTCAGCACCCGAAATAACACCATCATAACTTATGTACCATATAAGGTAGGTATCCATTCCTGGATTGTCAAAGTCAAATGGTGGTGCTGTAGGTAAATCAAGAATATTGCCTAGAGCATCTGTAATGACCCATGCGAAATTGCTCCCCGTTGCACCTTGAATAAGAACTTCTATTGGACCTTCTAACTCGTCTCCGGCACACACGGCTACGCTTGTTCTGCCGTCTTTGGTAGTTAGTACACCACCATTGGGTGCGTTTTTCTTAACAAGAACGGCATTCGATAAGGCATAACATCCGGTAATGTCGTTGGCATTTAGACCTGTTTCTAAGCCTGTTATTGGACCTTCGTAGCTGATATGCCATATCAGGCATGACTCAATTGTTAAGCCTTCAAAATCAATGGGTGTTGAATCTGGCAATTCTAATATATTACCAGACAGGTCTGTGATAAGCCATGCATTTTGATCTCCCGTATTTCCTGAAATGATAAAATCGATTATATCACTTTCGCCATCTTGAGCACAGATCGAAACCTCGGTAAGCCCTGAACCTGTTGTGAGACTACCACCTTCAATATCATCAGCTATACAAATAGAACTAATGGTGATGTCTTCCAGATCCCAGGCGGTGTTTGTGCCAGCATTTCCAATAAGACAATAAGCCATCATTTCAATGTTAAACACTGTAGCTGTGTCAACGGTCAATGCGTCTATTGTATCTAAGGCTATGGTGTGTAAGGTCCAGTCTGGATTTGTAGTGAGGTCTTCTATTCTGTAAACTTCTTCCCCATTTGAGAGTATACGCAGCCCAAATAAAGTTGGATAATTATTTAAGCCAGATGGGCCATTAATGAATTGAAACATTTCTGGGGCTTTTTCATAAAACGAAATCTCAGAAAGTGCAGCTGTCCCTGAAGGACCCGGTGTAATTTCAATATCAATCTTCAATGATTTTTCATTCCCTGCATCATATGTACATGTGTCATCAGAGCTTATGCACAAACCTGCTGTGCCATTCAGTCCTGGTGTACAGGAATGGAAATTAGTTGTTGGATTATCTCTGTAGAGATATCCGCTGATGACATCAAGTCCGGCGCACTCCGAATCCAGGTTATAACTGGGAGTAAATTCGTTGTATTCATTCCGTGTTCCCGCAAGTATCCATGCAGAGCATGAGTCCAAGTTGAAGCTTAAAGTAGACTCGACACCTTCATTAAATAAAGGACTGGAATACAGTGCTTTATGGGAATACTCAGAGGCTTTTAATTGTGAGAAAAATATAAATATTAAAAGGGAAGCTAATAGGTGGTTTCTCATGAATTCTATGATATATTAAAATAAAGCGTAAATTTTAAATATGGTATAACCAACCAAATATACATATTAAAATATTATATATAATAGAAAGTTATCTGTAATTTTTAAGCCTTGATACAGCATTCTTTGGAGTGGAATTAAAATCTATTCATTTAAGCTTGAGCTACGCCTTATATTTGCAGCTTTTTGCGTTATACTATTTCCAATTAAGTTTAAAAATTCTTATGCGAATACTTCTGCTTGTTAGCATTTCAATATTATGCTCTATGTGTACATCTGAAAAAGCGCCTTCCAATCCTATTTTCATTAAATATCAAAACCCGGATAGGAAAGATCATCACAGTTTTTCTGAGCCAGATAAGGCCATAGTCACACATTTGGACTTAAATGTCGAAGTGGACTTTGACAAAAGAGAAATCAGCGGTGTTGCGCAGTATGATATATTGTCGAATGATGCAGATCGCATTGTTTTCGATACCAGAGATTTACAGATTTCCAAGGTTGTGCTGAATGGAACAGACGAGACCCATTTTGAATTAGGGCCAATGCAAACCAATCTGGGATCTCCGCTTGAGGTGTCAATAAAGGACAATACTGAAACTGTGGCTATTTATTATACAACTTCGCCTCAAGCTGCGGCCTTACAATGGTTAAGTCCCGAACAGACTACAGAAAAGAAACTTCCATTCCTATTTACCCAAGGCCAGGCTATTCTTACGCGCAGTTGGATTCCATGTCAGGATAGTCCTGGAATTCGGATAACCTACAATGCAACCGTAAAAGTCCCCAGTGAGATGCTGGCAGTTATGAGTGCGTCTAATCCTCAGGAACGTAATACAACTGGTGTTTATGAATTTGAAATGGCACAAGCGATCCCATCTTATTTGATTGCACTGGCGGTCGGAGACCTTACTTTTGGTGAAATTGGAAAGCGAACTGGCGTCTATGCTGAACCGTCTATGCTGGATAAGTCTCTGTACGAATTTGCGGATATGGAAAAGATGCTTGAATCTGCAGAGGCCCTTTATGGCCCCTACTTGTGGGATCGCTATGATGTAATTGTTCTGCCGGCCAGCTTTCCGTTTGGAGGGATGGAGAATCCTCGTTTGACTTTTGCAACACCAACTATAATTGCAGGAGACAGGTCACTAACCGCATTGATAGCACACGAATTGGCGCATTCATGGTCAGGTAATTTGGTTACCAATGCAACCTGGGATGACTTCTGGTTGAATGAGGGGTTTACCGTCTATTTTGAAAGAAGGATTATGGAAGCTTTATATGGAGAAGACTATGCATCCATGCTTGCAGTTTTAGGCTACCAGGATCTTGAAGCTGATGTTGAAGATTTTGGCCATTCGCATGCTGATACCCATTTGAAACTAGATTTAAAAGGAAGGGACCCGGATGATGGCATGACAGATATTGCTTATGAGAAAGGCGCTTATTTTTTAGGTATGTTGGAATCAAAAGTTGGCAAGGAGTCGTTTGATAAGTTTCTCACACAATATTTTGATGACCATAAGTTTCAAACCATTTCAACCTCAGAATTTATTGATTACTTAAATGATAAGCTTTTGAATCAGATCGATGAAGACATTAATATCGATGCATGGATATTTGGACCGGGGATTCCTGATGATGTTGTTCAATTCGAGTCGGATAAATTTGAGATTGTAGATAAAGCGGTCAAAGCATTTATTGAGAGTCGTCAATTAAAACAATATGATTGGTCAACACATGAATGGTTGCATTTCATAAGACACTTGCCCACAACGCTAAATTTGGCGCAAATGGCAGCGTTGGATAGCTACTATGATTTTACAAATTCCGGTAATTCAGAAATTGCTGCTGCTTGGTATGAGTTGAGTATAAATACGGGTTATTTCGAGGAAAATATTGATCAAATAAGATCATTTCTAGTCAAGGTAGGAAGAAGAAAGTTTTTGACACCCTTGTACCGTGCATTTAAAGAGGCTGGTCAGCTTGAATTAGCCAGAGATATATACAAGGAAGCGAAACCCAATTATCATTCTGTATCAACTCAGACAATGGATGCATTGCTTGAAGTATGATAGGATAAACTATTTCATTAAATTCGGATTCTAAATTTTAAAATAAATACGATGAAACAAAAATTATATTTAATTCTCTTATTGCTTATCCCGGCATTCTTTGTTCAGGGACAAGAACAAAAGGAAGCGAGTCCTTTTGATTTTGGTCGGATGTGGACATTTGAGAATCCTCCTGTTGATTGGTTTGCTGAAGCCTATGGTTTTGACGCCGATGAAGCATGGTTTGCTGATGTGCGTAAATCCTCCCTTAGATTTGCAACTTGGTGTTCGGCCTCATTTGTCTCGCCGAATGGATTGATCATGACCAACCACCACTGCTCAAGAGGAGAATCTTTAAAAGTGCAACAAGAGGGTGAGAATTTTGACCTGGATGGATATTACGCTAAGACATTAAAAGATGAAAGACAAGTTGAAGGATTATTTGTTGAGCAACTTTTGATGGTAGCCGATATTACCTATGCCGTTAAAGCTGCTACTGCAGAAGCTTCAACTGATGACGAAGAGCTTCAGTTGAGAGCTCAGGCATTGGAACGTATTTCTGAAGAATACAGCCAAAAAGAAGAATGGAAAGATTTAAGACTACAAACAGTTACCTTCTATTCTGGAGGTCGTTTTTCATTATATGGTTACAAGAAGTATGATGATATCAGACTGGTATTAATACCTGAGAACGACCTGGGGTTTTATGGTGGTGATCCTGATAATTTCACGTATCCTAGATATAACCTGGATTGCACATTTTGGAGAGCCTATGATGAAAACGGCGAACCGGTGAATACCGCTGACAACTATTATAAATTCAATACGGATGGTGTTCATGAGGGCACCCCTGTATTCGTAGTTGGTAATCCTGGCCGTACTGAAAGATATCGTACTGTTTCTCAATTGGAATATGACAGAGATCACAGATACAAATATCTTCTGAAGTTTCTTACAAACAGAAGAGATTTGATGCAAAAGGAATATGATGCAATGAAGGATGATCCTGAAAAGGTAAGAGAAGCACAGGGCGTTTTAAGTACGATTAATAATTTGTCTAATTCGATCAAGGCTTATACCGGAATAATGGGTGGCCTGCACAACGATGGATTTATGGGACGCAAGACTCAGATGGAAGAGAACATCAAGCGTGAAAGTTCTGGAATTACGTATTGGGCAGATCTTGAAAATGAGTACGCAAAATTAAACCCTCATGCTTGGGCTATTTCCCACCTTGGACCTTCTGGACTGAGAGGTGGCGCATTTACGCTTATGCATGAAGTGGCTAATTATAAGGCAGCGCTGGAGTCTGGAGACACAAGTGATGAAGATAAGGAAGCGGCTAAAGCATCTATTCTGGAAAGTGCAAAATCTTTGGACAAACAAAGAGAAATGATTTTATTAAAGATGCTTCTAAATGAAATCAAAGAAGATATCTAT
>JABDJE010000332.1 GCA_013002625.1 Saprospiraceae bacterium
CCATGCATCCAATATCTGAGAGTACCCAGTTTTGAATACATTAACTTGTGCGAGGCGCCGTTGCCAATAGAAATATTATCAAGGTAAGTCTGCTCCATCCTGTAATCGTCAATCTGATGCAAGGCCATTATTTCAGGAAAATAATAAATGGCGTGTCCTGCTTGTTGAATTCTTTTAAAAATGGCCTTTTCTTCTCCGGCCAACAGGCCTGTACCTTTACGACCCAATGCTGGATCAAAATAAACTTCCGAGTCAATGACGGACCTGTGGAAAAACATATTACACCCAAAAGGGTAGTCACCTTCTTTATATTTGAAAATCGCATCGCCTTTCAAATGTTCTGAACAGAACATGGGCGCTGAAAATTTATTGTACCAATGGGGTTTGCCGCTTTCAAACTTCGCTACAACTTTGCCGCCGCCACCTTTCATGTCGTGATGGCTTTCGAAGTAGCCAAGTATAAGCCTTAAATAATCTGGCTTTACGATGGCATCGTCATCAATAAATACAATGATATCGCCCTTGCTCTCCTTGATGCCTCTATTGCGTGCATAGGACAATCCTTGCTGCGTTTCAATAAAGTGGCGCATGCCAAGACCAGGGTGTCTTTGAATAAATCCATTGACAAATTCTGTAGTCCCGTCAGTACAATTATTATTAATGACTATGATTTCAAATGCGTCATTGGGTAAATCCTGTGCTGCACAACTGTCCAGGCACTCTGGTAGAAACTTGATTCTGTTATAGGTGCAAATGATAAGTGATATGTCTGGCTTTGCAGTACGCTCCATTTAATCAGAATTCAATAGTATCAAACTTTATACGTGGAAATGCATCGATATAAGATTTTTCTGATGCATTTAAAACTTCAAAATTTTGCTTTTGAGCGTAGTCAACGATTTCAAAATAACCCTTGAATGAAAGCATCCATTTATGAAATATCTCATGCAACTTTCTATCCCTTTGCCCCTTCCATCCCATCGGACGCCAATTCTCCTTTGTATCATAGTAATGTTTCTGATCCAAAAGAATAGTATTTGAATCTTCTATCCTGATGCTCTCATGCCATGAATGATCTGCACCAACCAGAATCATTTTCTGGAACCCCATCCAGAAGGATACCATAATACTTGGAATTAATACGTTATGTGGACGGGGCATACCTAGTTTTGAGTTAAAAATGCTGTGCTTTATCAGATCTGGCCCTTCGGCTGGGGTCCGGTTGTAGAACACCACTTTAATATTATTATTAGACCGAATAATTTCCAACCTGCTTGATTTTTTCGCCGCTCTACCCACGAATAATTGAAAAGGCCAATGGACTTTGTCTCTAAGCGCTTCAAATAACCTGATACTTTTTTCGGTATAATATGCATTCAATCCTTCCTCCCAAATTTCAGGGGCGCCAATCATGTAGTACGCTGGTTTGATTTGATCAAATGTGTCTTTTTCAGCGAAATGATTCAAGCCCATTGTTGGTACGCCTTGAAGTGTTGCGAAATGATTATCCAAGGTTTGCCGTAAGGAAGGTCCGGTACCCAGTATCACAATGGTTTTACCGTCATCTTTCCATTTTTGAAATTTGTTTGGTAGGCCTGACATGAAAATGATCTTCAGAATACTCAACAAGCCCGATCCCAATCGCTGCACTAGTTCCTGTATGTTGATAAGTAATCTGATCATGTTTTCAATTCTTTAACTTAATTCCAGCGCTTCCATCACATTTTCAATTGGATTACGATCAAACACCTTTCTGCAATGCGCGTGCACAGATTGGAGATGATCTTTTCTGGTAATATATGATGAAATAGAGGCTGCAATATTATCAAGATCATAAGTTGTACCCAGACACATTTTCCGCTCCTCCAGTTCCTTGATTAAAAAGGATTTAGAGTCATCCTTAAAATAATTAATTGCTGGAAGACCTGCATAGGCCGCTTCATAGGAGGTTAGTCCACCTGTAAGTATGGCCATTGAAGTATTGCGGAGGATATGCCACATACTCTTATTGGTTTTTGCCAATATTATTTCATGATAGGAATCTTTTCTGATAACATCAATGAGTTCATTGTATCTGTGATGATAGGATTCGCCCAGAAGTACCCAAAAAACAGCAGGTTCAGTGATATGCCTGAGTTGTTGTAATAAGGCGAGGGTTTTATTGTCAGGGTCCGTACCACCCATACAAATACCAATATTAAACGGGTCATGTTGTAGTTGGTAAGTATATACATCGGTAGGTATGACTTTACAATCCTGACGAATAATGCTGTATTCAAGTCCTGATATCACATCAATGTCAATTGTATGGGCCGGATTGAGATATTGCGTACGATGGATCAATAAATCGCAATTGTGCATTTGATCGAAGATGGGCGATATACTGACAATTTTATTTGTGTGGGCCCTGATACCCTGCATTAGAGTATCACTCAAGGACAACATATCCAGTATCATACAATCACATGGATTAAGGTCATCTGTTGAAAGAGCTTCAGTAATAATGGTGTTATAAGTCCTGCCCTCGAGCTTACTGTTTAACCTTAAATCAGTGATCAGTATAAGCTGAATATCTATCTGTGGATGATATTGATGAATGTAATCTGCCAAAGAAAGCGATCGTATTAGATGGCCCAGACCTTCTTGTTTTGATGCTTTACATATGATTGAGATTTTCATTAATCAGATCCTATATCATTTAAAGAAAATGCGCTGTATTGGGATTTGTCTTTTGTTAAGCGGCGACCAATGAGCTCATCTATTTGATTTGCATTCATTTCAGCACTCGGTCTGACACATAAAATATCATCTTCCGTAATGACAGCCCCTGCTTTCAAATCCTTGGCCGCATATAAAGAGCGTCTTGCCCGTTCAGCGGTATATTTTTCTGCATCGGTTAGTTTGGTCTTTTGCGTACCAATCGATTTTTCAATATCCCTCAGACACTTTATGTAATAAGTGAACTCTTCTTCGTTTTGGGCATGTTTGTGATCAAATCCTGGTAATTCATTATCATAGGTAAAATGCTTCTCAAACCATCTTACCCCCATGGTATATGCTGCGACTGCGGCTTCTGCTGTTCTCGTGTGATCTGAGAACCCCACGTCCTTCCCAAATTCATTGTGCAATGTTTCGATGAAGGCAATATTGGTACTTTCCAGAGGGCAAGGATAAATAGATACACAATGGAGTAAAACGATATCGTCAAAATTGACTTTTGCCAAAGCATTCAATGACTTCTCAATCTCCTGCAGGGTAGACATTCCAGTAGAAAGTATCATTTTAATACCTCTTTGCGCCACCTGACGCAGTAACTGTATATTGGGTAAGTCACAGGATGCAATTTTGATATATGGTGGGTTCATGGAAGATAATAAATCCAAACCCTTCTCATCAAATATCGATGCACTGAATGCAATACCGATCGCATCACAATGGGACTTGATCTTTCTGTAATCATCATCGGAAAGTACTGTGCTAAACCTATTGGCAATGACATCCTTTATATCATAATGACCATATTCATAATCCCCAGGTAAATACAGGCCATAAGGATTTATGATTTGAAACTTAACAGAATCTGCATCACTGGCTTTTGCAATGTCTACCAATTTGATCGCATTGTCAAATGAACCATTATGATTCACACCGGCTTCAGCAATTATATGTGCTCTGCTTGATTGATTTTGCATACTAGGAACTTAAACACATTTCAGCGAATGAGCTAAAATTATTTACAAATCCATTCTGTATAGATGGCCACAGGCTTTGATTGTTTTGCGTTTTGATTGATTCAAGATCGCCTATATTATCAATGCGGGATTTAATTTCTGCCATCACATTGTCTTTTACATAATTGATATTCCAATCATCCATTCCTATTGAATCAACCAAGCTTAAAGCACGTTCATCATAACTTACTTTAATGGTCGGCACATCGAGTGAGAGACAAGGAATAAATGAATGTAATCTGAATGTCAAATTCAATCTTGTATGTCTGAGCAGATTAATAAATTTATATGCATCGTCTGTGAAAATGAAATCGACACCTTTGAATGAATCCGCAAAAGGAATGTCCCGGTGATCATGGCAAAGGAATTTTACATTACTAAATCCTTTTGACTTGAGATAGTCAATTGTATCCAATAAGATATCACGCAATTCATATTGCTTCTCAGGTGGCACAGACATCAGATTCGGTGTCCTGATAGAAATCAGACAATCGGTTTTATACTTCTCGCTTAACTTGTTTTCTTTCGGAAAATAATCTTTTAAAAAGAGGGTAGGGCATCCACCCATGATATTGTCG
>JABDJE010000340.1 GCA_013002625.1 Saprospiraceae bacterium
GGCTGGGTTCATGTCGTCAGTTGCTCTATGAGGACACACGCTTGCACGAATTTGATGTACGCCAGTTTATGCCGGATCAACCGATATGCATCAATCTGGGGATTGCTCAAATCGAAGAGATGATCGACAGCAAGGAAATTTATCAAATTCATATTCTTGCGGAAAAGTTAAAAGCAGATGGATTAATCGTTCATATCAACCCGCTACAGGAATGGTTGCAACCCGAAGGAGATCTCATTAAACGACCACCTATTGAGACACTGCACACGTTACTTGATGTTATCCAAATACCTGTGATTGTGAAAGAAGTAGGTCAGGGTTTTGGGTTGGAAAGCCTGAAAGCTTTATTGGCTTTGCCGATTGCCGCTGTTGATTTGGCTGGATTCGGCGGGACGAATTTTTCAAAACTTGAATTGATGCGTTCTGATGAAATCAGATACAACAGTTATAAGGATCTATTCAATATCGGGCATGCTTGTGGTGAAATGGTGGAGTGGATTAATGCAATCAAGGAAGAAACACCTGAAAATATTCGATGCGAACAAATCATTTTTTCTGGCGGAATAAAGAACTTTCTGGATGGCTACTATTTTATAAAAAAATGCAAGCATCCTTCGTTCTATGCCCAAGCCTCAGGGTTCTTAAAGTACGCTATGGATATAGAAGATTTACGCAAACACGCAACTTTACAAATTGAAGGATATAAATTAGCTAATGCGATGCTGACCATAAAGCAATAGTCATGTCAGAGAATAAAAGGATAAAAGGGTTTTCAAAGCTTTCAAAAGTCGGAAAGATTAAGTGGATCGTGGAAAATTTCTACAAGGATCCAGAGAGTGTCATGGGCGAACTTATGAGCTACTGGCATTCAAATGAAGAGCAGCAAAAAGTGCTGGATAATTTCAGTGAAAATACCATCAGTAATTTTCCAATGCCATTTGGTGTAGCCCCTAATTTCGTAATCGACGGCAATACGTATTGTATCCCAATGGTGATCGAAGAAAGTTCTGTGGTGGCTGCAGCATCCAGCGCTGCCAAGTTTTGGATGACACGCGGTGGATTTAAAACCGAAATAAAAAATACAATCAAGCTGGGCCAGGTACATTTTAAATGGTATGGTAATAAAGGAAAACTTAAATATCATTTTCCCGAACTCAAGCAAGCATTGATCGAAGAGTGTTTTGTGTTCACAAAAAGCATGGTTGAAAGAGGTGGGGGAATCCTAGACATCGAACTCATAGACTTAACGGATAGGGAGGAAGGGTTATACCAACTTCTGGGAAGTTTTGAGACTTGTGACTCAATGGGTGCCAACTTTATCAATACTTGTCTGGAACAATTTGCTCAGACACTCAATACCTATTTCAAAACTGCCTCAGATTTTGAAAAGGAAGAGCGCAAGGTGGAAGTGATAATGAGCATTTTGTCCAACTATACACCTGATTGTATTGCAAAGGCTTGGGTTGAATGCCCTATTAGTGAACTAGGTACGTTTCCGGGTAAAATGTCAGCACAGGAGTTTGCCGAACGATTTGCTACAGCAGTAAGAATTGCAGAAATCGATCCTTACCGTGCTGCAACACACAACAAGGGGATCTACAATGGCATAGATTCTATTGTAATTGCCACGGGTAATGACTTCAGAGCCATTGAAGCATGTGGTCACGCCTATGCCAGTCGCGATGGTCAATATTCGAGCTTGAGTCACTGTAGTATTGAAGATGGTATGTTTAAGTTCTGGATCGATGTTCCAATGGCTGTAGGTACCGTCGGAGGACTAACGTCTCTGCATCCCATAGCAAAGCGTTCACTGGAATTACTGGAAAACCCGAATGCAAAAGAACTGATGCGTATCATTGCAGCCACCGGCTTGGCACAAAACTTTTCTGCCGTAAGGTCTCTTGTAACAACCGGTATTCAGAAAGGTCATATGAAAATGCATCTGCTAAACATTCTCAATCAACTGAAAGCTGATCAAAAGGAAGAACTGGCAGCTATTGACCACTTCACCAATGAGATAGTTTCCTTTAGTGCGGTGAGAGAATTTCTCAATAAGCTCAGATTGAGCAAAGGTTAGGCAATAATGTGTTAATTTCTTCTACCTTTTATCAGTAAAAGACATATGTAGTTATTATTTATATATTCTTTTGCTAATTTCGTTGACGACAGCTCTGAATTCATCAAAACCTCTACTCTATCGTGTATTACGCACATGGAAAGTTATTATTGACTGGCGAGTATGCCGTGTTGGATGGTGCGAAAGCCCTGGCTATCCCTACTAGATTTGGTCAAAAGATGCATATCAAACAGACCAGAAAATCTGACCTTTATTGGAAAAGCTTTGATCATGAAAAAAATGAGTGGTTCACCGCTCAGGTTTCTTTATATGATTTTTCCGCTGTTAAAACCTCCGATGAAGATCGTGCACATAAACTTCAAAAATTATTAAAAGGTGCAGTCAGATTAAATTCAGAGTTTTTATCCAAATGGAATGGCTTTGATGTAAAAACAGAGCTGGAATTTCCGCTGGATTGGGGTCTTGGTTCCAGTTCAACCCTCACCTATCTTGTAGCACAATGGGCAGATGTAAATCCATTGCTGTTGCATTTTGAAATATCAAATGGTTCCGGATATGATGTTGCTTGTGCGGGAGCAGAATTCCCAATCAGCTATCAGATTGCAGATGATTCTGTCAGTTATACCGAAGTTGATTTTGATCCACCATTCAAGGACAAACTCTATTTCGTTCATTTGAATCAAAAGCAGTCCTCAGACAAAGCCATTGATTTTTATTTCAAAAAAGCGAAAAAGAAAAAAACGCTGGCTTCCAAACTGACTGATATTACAGATGCTGTTCTTGATTGTAAATCCTTCTCCAAGTTTTGTTCATTGATCGAAGAGCATGAGAACCTGGTTGCAGAACATCTTATCCTTCAAAAAATAAAGGACAGTCACTTTCATGATTTTGAGGGTGTTACAAAGTCTCTTGGCGCATGGGGAGGTGACTTCGCCTTAGCAGCTACTGATAAAGGCGATAACTACATCAAAGACTACTTCAATTCAAGAGGATTCCAGACAGTGCTTTCTTACGAGCAAATGTTATTGCCTACTGAGGAGCTGAGTCCAGTGTAGGGATATACATGAATTGTGCTCCCAAATCACTTAGAACAAAAAGACAAATATGCGTGTCGGGATTTTTATAGCTTCCCTTGAATTCAGCTACCTTATTTTCAAAGATTAGACTTTTCTTGACAAATTCTTCGAGACTGGAAACATTGATTGACCAATTCGTATTGGCCTTGTTCCTATCCAATATTGATATGCCTAGCGCTACCTCCTGCTTATGCATAACAAAAATAGGGTATTCACTTATTTTGGATGCTCTGACCTTTCTTGATGCAGTAGTAAGGTAAGCACTGAATTTTTTCATCTCATTCTCGATGATCATTATTTTTTCCGCTTCTTTCATACACCTTTATTTTTTAGAATTGCCACGTTTTCAACATGGTGCGTATGGGGAAACATATCCACAGGTTGAATAGTTTCCACAGAATATCTTTCCGATAACAAATCAACATCTCTGGCCTGTGTTGCCGGGTTGCAGCTAACGTAAATAATCTTATCCACATTGGCCTTGTTCAACATAGCACATACATTGGCATGTAAACCAGCACGTGGAGGGTCGACAATTATCAAATCAGCTTTTCCGTATCTCTCTATGAAGGATTCATCAAAAATATCTTTGACATCTCCAACTTCAAAATATGCGTTCTCTATATTGTTATATGCTTTATTGCTGTTGGCATCTTTGATGGCATCCGGGATCTCTTCAATTCCGACAACCTGCTTGCACCTATCCGCCACGTATAAAGCGATACTTCCCAATCCGGTGTAAAGATCATATACATTTTCGTGTCCTTGAAGCTCAGCCATATCAAGCACCACATCATACAGTTTTTTTGCTTGTAGGGTATTGGTCTGGAAGAAAGATTTGGGTCCGATATTATATTCAATATGTCCTAAGGCTTCGAGTATATAAGGTTTCCCGTGATACAGAATCAAGTCAAGGTCATAAATTACATCGTTGACTTTAGTGTTGACCGTGTAATAAATTGACGTTAATTGAGGGAATTCGGATTTCAACGTGCTCAGCAAAAACTCTATCTCTTCGATTTGGTTGTCACCAAAGACCATTACAATCATCCACTCTCCTTTGGTCGTATTACGTACCATCAGGTTTCTTAAAAACCCTTCATGTTCTCTTGAATTATAGAAAGTCCATTCCTTTTCGCGAGCGATATTATCGACTCGATTTCGGATGGCATTTGAAAGATCTTCTTGCAAATGACATTTCTCTATTTGCACGATCTTGTCGAATGCGCCAGCTCTGTGAAAACCACTTGCCGGGCCGAAGGATACTTTCTCGTCTGTATCAAGTTCCTCTTGTGGCACCCACCTTCGCGAAGAAAAGCTATACTCCATTTTATTTCTGTATAGTCTTGTCTGTTCACATCCCATGATGGGTTTGCAAGTAAAGTGGTCTGATTTTGCAATTCTTCTAAAAGCATCCTCAATGGCCTGTTGTTTGTATTTCAGCTGAGATGTATATTGAAGGTGCTGCCATTTACACCCACCACATAAATAAAAGTGATCGCAGAATGGTTCTGCGCGCTCATCGGAGTAAGAAATGTAGTTTTGGACAACACCCTTTTTGAAAGAGGATTTTTTACGTAGGATCAGTACATCTACTACATCGCCCGGGACAGGTCCATCGACAAAATAGACCATACCTTCTTCATCCCTCCCCACTGCCATGCCTTTATCAGCTATGCCGTGCAGCTTTATGTTTTGTTTTACTTTTTTCTTTCGCGCCATTTCATTCAGTTAGGCAAGACAACAAATTCAGTTCTTCTATTAGAGCGACGCCCTTCTTCAGTATCATTCGTAGCAATAGGTGTCGATTCTCCGAGGCCAAGATACGACAATCTGTTGGCATCAATTCCTTTCGAAACCAGCACATCATAGACTGCCTTTGCTCTATGTTCTGATAGAATTTGATTTGTGCTTTCGTCTCCTACATCATCGGTATGTCCAATAATTTTGATTTTTAAATTTGCGGATTGCACCAGAAATGCATGTAACCTGTCAAGTTCAATGTTGGAAGTTTCAAGTAATTCTGAAGAACCGCTTGCGAAGAAAATATTATTTAGAATAATGGGTTCAGATGAATTGGCTTGTTCTGCTTCTGTTGGAATTTTCTGCAGAAGCACTTCAATTAAGGCTGCATTATCTGAGCCTCTGATGCTGTCGACACCAATATGTTCTGAATAAAAAATATACCCTTCTTTCTCTATCGTAAGATTATAATTCCCTTTTTGCAAGGTTGAAATCATGTATCCTTTTTCATCAGCATACTTTATGGTATGTCTTGAATTATTACCCAGAGGTGTGATAATGGCTGAAGCCTCAATAGGTGCTTTGGTATCAAAGTCCATTACTTTAATCTTTACAAAGCTAACCGCTTGGGGTCTAATGGATTCAGGAAGTTTGAATTTATAGATATCAAGATGTTGCTCAAGTTGATCCGCATCAGATGAATAATAAGCCAATTCTCCTTTTAGGTCTACGAACAAGGCACCTTCACTTCCTTTGGAATTAATAGGGTAGCCGAGGTTTGTAGCTTCTGACCACATTCCATTTATATTTTTTGACATGAAAATGTCAAAGTCACCTAAGCCAATGTGTCCCTTGGACCGGAAATACAAGGTCTGGTTATCAGGATGTAAAAATGGACTGGCCTCATCTTCTTCGGTATTAATATTGGGCCCTAAGTTGACGACCTCCCCCCAAGTGTTATCTTCCTGAATCTCTATTTTCCAAATATCCTTTTTCCCATAACCGCCTGGACGTGAACTACTGAAATAAATTGTTCTGTTGTTATTGGCAACGGTTGGTTGACTTTCCCAGTATCGTGTGTTAATCTTGGATCCCATGTTTCGGGGCTTACTCCATTTTCCATTCTTCAGAAATGAAATGTATAAATCAAATCCCCCATAGCCATCCTTTCTGTCTCGAGATGCAAAGATTAAAATGCGGCCGTCTGGCGAATAACAGAATGCACCTTCGTCAAGAGGCGTATTAAGCTCTTCCAGGGGTCTTACTTCACTAAAACTGTTATCATCTCCCAGGTTGGCGAGATATAAGTCCTCATCTGACCAGGTTTTTTCGGATCGCTTTGTACGCCTTGTAAAGACCAGCATATTGCTTTCTGCATTTAACGCCGGAAGATATTCCAGACCATCGGTATTAATGGCACCGCTTAACTTTATAGGTTCGAAGTCAGTAGGATTATCATAGGCCTCTTGGCGGAATTTTAACTCCGCTGAACGGCGTTGGATGTATTTTTGCCTTTTGGGATCCAGATTCTCTATTGCCAAAAGTGGTTCCACAGACTGAATGGCCTCTGCAAATCGAGACAGCGCTTCATAGCAATCACTCATACTTAATCTTACTGGAATCTCAGGTCTGTCGCTCAGGTCATCCAATTTTTTTAGATGGATCAGCGCATTTTCATAATCTTTTTCCTTGAGGTAATATCGGGCAAGATCTCGATGGGCTACCCGGAGGTTGGGGTATTTCTCTGCAAGTTTTGAGAGTTTTTCAGCAGCCTTAACATCCTGCCCACTCTTTAGCATTTCTTTTGCTTCGTGAAATGTTTTTTTATCCTTTTTGGATAATTTATCTGGTCCAATATGATCCTGGCCTACACAAAAGACTGTTGTAGTCAGTATAAGTGTCAGAATTGTTAATAATCTTATCATATTCATTCAAGATTACTAACAAAAAAACGAGAGGAAAATTTTGTTTTTGATAAGATCTTAATAAATATTTAAGCTATGGCCTTCAACATGTCTGCCGCTTCTTTGTCACCCAAATCAGCTGCTTCCTTAATGTCTTTGATATATCCATTCTGCCCGGCACGCTGTTTTGCGAGGCCTCTGTAACGCAGTTTTTTCGAATCAGGAATTTTATCAAAGCCTTCAGCAATATCCAGTGAAGCCTCAAATGCATCAATAGCTTCAGAATATTTTTCCAACTCCAACAGGACCATGCCATATTCGAAAAACCCTTCACGCTTATGCATGAGCATCGTACTGCCTTCTGCGAATTTTCTTTTAGTGAATAGCTTTAATTCAAACTCAGCCTGAGGGAATTCACCACGCTTTAAATGGATCTTACCTTTCAATTTGCGCGCTTTCCAATGTATTTCCTGAAGTGCTACTGATTTTTTAATCGTCATTTGAAGATCCTCTAATGACTCTTCAAATTTTTCCTGACTTATATACACATTTGCTCTTCCGAAATAAGCATAGGGATTGTTGGGATCAAAACCCAAACTTTTTTTGTAGTCCCTGTACGCATCATGATGTTTTTTGAGCAGGAAGTTTACCCATGCACGACGCTCATAGGCTTGTGCGTGTCTATCGTATTTTTCGATGGCTTTATTCAATGCCTCAATGGCAGCATCTTCTTTGCCTTCCTGTTCTACCAGGGATCGGCCTTTCATAAACTGCTGAACCGCAACTTTGTCACTCTGAGGTTCTAGATTTCTGAAGTCAAGAATTTTTCCTTCATCCAGTAACCATGTATTAAGTTCACCAGACACACCAAACTGTACTATGTATTCTAAAAGCGAAGCTGTGTTTTTGTAGGACTTTTCGTACACTTGCTTCACGTACCGCGGAATATTTACGCTGAGTGAGTCTTTGAAAAATATTTCTTCAGGCTCAAAAAGAATATCAGACTTGTAATATGTCTCGGTTCTGGTTATAAACATTTTCAGCGCCTTGTCATAGCTCTTTTCAGTGCCGAATTCGATATTACCTTGTATAATAGTTTTATAAAGCATTCCTGGATTTTAATACAACGGTTATTACAGAAAAAACTATTCCAAACTGTCTAAGACAGCTTAGTTGGAATAGAAAAAATATAAAAAATGAAAAATTGTGCTCTTTACTTCAATCAAACATTTCAAAATTAGCGAAAAAACCACTGAAAATCAACGAGTTTTGAACTTAAGCCCATACTTTGCATCCTTCCGAACAATTTGAACAAATATTGATATTCTTTCTTCCTTCCAATATTTTTTGTCTGAATGACTGGTAGGTAGTGCTGTTCCAAACATCTTCAAAGCTATTCTGGTTTAAATTTCCCATCCTGTGTTCTGCATCTTTATCAAAGCAACATGGTACTACCAGGCCATCCCAGGTGATGACCGCTGCATGCCACATTTTCCAGCAACTGTCATTGGTTTTGGACTTCAATTCATATTCTCCAGATGCATTTTGAATGTATCGACTGTATTTTTGATTGAGAGGAATGAGCGGACTCCCCTGTTTGTAATTATAAATTTGTGCAGTCTTGATTTTTACTTCATCGACACCCAATTCATCGGCTAGGTTTTGTACCTCTGGAATTTCATGTTCGTTTGGGCGCACTGCCAGAAATTGAAAAATGATATAGGGTTTGTGGCTATTTAATTTCTTCTTCCATTTGATGAGGCGCTTGGTACCTTCAATAACAGTAGCAAGTTCTCCTCCGATCCTGTAGTTTTCATAGCTTGACTGTGTAAGACCATCAAGGGAAATAATCAACCGGTCTAAGCCTGCTTCTATGGTCTTTCGACAATTATTATCATCTAGAAAATGTCCATTGGTTGAACTGATGGTATAAATATTTTTTGTGTTAGCGTAAGCCACCATATCCAGAAATTTAGGATTGATATAGGGTTCGCCCTGGAAATAGAAAATCAGGTATAAAAGCTTTGATGAAACCTGATCAATGGTTCGCCTGAAAAAGTCTTCTTTTAGATTGCCTGTAGCACGTGTAAATTGTCTTAATCCACTGGGGCACTCTGGGCATTTCAAATTACAGGCCGTGGTAGGTTCTATAGAAAGCGTCATGGGTGTTCCCCATTGCTTTGCCCTACCAGTCCATTTACTTAGGTAATAGGAAAATAGAAGCTTGGATGCATTAACCAGTTTCGGAATGCTGAGTTTGGAAATAAAATTGAATGTGTCTCGATTAAGTCGAAGCATACATGTTAAGATAAGCTATTTCTCAACTAAGTATCTTTCCTTGATAATTTCCATGTGGTATGCCAAATGCCCACCTATCATATAAGGAAATGCATGCAAAGGCATGGTGTAATCACTAATATTACCAATGAGATCCCATTCGTCATTGTGTGTGTTATTGAAAAAAGTAATGGCGTATCGTCTGACCGATTGAAATAATTCAACCATATCCTGCTTGCTGTAATGATCAAAGCTGGTAAATGCAATGTATTCATCCTGGTCGAATCCCGGGAGAGTTGCTTTATCACCTCTAAGGATAGCTAATGCCCGGTAGTTAAATATTTGTTCGGTATCAATGATATGCATGAGGACTTCACGTAAGGTCCACTTTTCTGGGGCATAACGATAATTCAATTGTGCTTCTGTCAAACCATTTATGAATTCGGGAAAACTGGTCAGTTGTGCTGCTAAAAACGAAAGTATGTCCACAGGGGTATTTTCGATATATTTTTGCTGAAAACTGGGAATATCCGATGGTAATGGTTTTCTTAACATGTATTAATTCCTTATTATTTGAACTTTGAATATAAATCAAAGTGTTTTAACAGACGTGAATATGATAAGCTTTATACGTGATTTACTGTTTGGCTCAAAAGAAGAAATAGCTGTTGATATGAAATATTTGGTGGTAGGATTAGGCAATATGCATCCCGATTATGATGGAACAAGGCATAATATTGGCTTTGAGGTTGTTGATCTCCTGGCTCAGGAATATGGAGGAAAATTCAAGAATGACACATTGGGTGACCTTGCTATGATCAAACATAAGGGAAGACATATTTACTTATTGAAACCTTCTACATATATGAATCGCAGTGGTAAAGCGGTGCGCTATTGGATGCAAAAGCTTAAAGTCAAAGCTGATAAGGTTTTAATTATTGTAGATGACTTAAACCTTGACCTAGGTAAATTAAGATTGCGCGCCAAAGGTGCCAATGGCGGGCATAATGGTTTGAAAGACATCGAACATGTATTAGCCACTTCAAAATATCCAAGACTGCGATTTGGGATTGGGAATGACTTTTCCAAAGGCCGTCAGGTAGACTTCGTATTAGGCAAATGGACCAGCGATGAGTTGGATAATCTCGGCACCAATCTTACAAAAGCAGCAGAAGCAGTATTGTCT
>JABDJE010000345.1 GCA_013002625.1 Saprospiraceae bacterium
ACGAATTGGAGAAACATGATTATGTCCCATAAATACAAACTATTTTATAGTTAAGCCTTTTCGCCAATTAAGCGTTAAGTGCTTCGTCTCTATTATTAACTTTTGCGGAATATTGAACAGAAGCACGAACGTTAATCTCTTCAAGCAAAATGTAATTCAATGGTGAATTAAATTTCTGCGCTAATATTCCTTCTTTATTATTCATATCACCAAAAGTGATCGCACCGGTAGGACAAGCCGTTTGACAGGCTGTCTTGACATCTGCATCGATTAGACTTCTACCCTCTCGCTTTGCTGTCAACTTACCTTCCTGAATTCTTTGAACACAGAAGCTACACTTTTCAATTACACCTCTCGATCTAACAGTGACATCCGGATTAAGGACCATACGAGTTAGATTATCTGCATAGAAGGTCTTTTCGTCACCTTCCTTATTAAGTTCATATTCATTACCACCCATCAAATCAGCAGTAGTATAATCATACCAATTAAATCTTCTAACCTTGAATGGACAGTTGTTCGCACAGTATCTTGTACCTACACATCTGTTGTAGGTCATCTGGTTGAGACCTTCTGAAGAGTGATTGGTCGCTGCAACTGGACAAACATTTTCACATGGTGCATTATCACAATGCTGACACATCAAAGGCTGATATACAACATTCGGATTTTCCACATCACCATAATAATATCTGTCGATTCTCAACCAGGACATTTCGTGATGGCGAGCAACTTCAACCTTTCCAACTACCGGAACATTGTTCTCGGCCATACAAGCGACACTGCACGATCCACAACCTGTACAAGCATTGAGATCTACATACATTCCCCAATGATGTCCCTGCTTATAATCGTCGTCAAATCCAGCGTAAATGGATTGTTCGTTTAGATGTTGGTGGTGTTCTCTTTCATGGTGCAAGTCTTCAACAAACTGCTCTATATCGTTGACATGTGTCTTACGAATAATCGTTCTTTCAGTAAGTGAACCTTGGTAACCCGTAACACCCATTTTTCCAAAGATGGACTCCTGGACGATAGCCGCTTCATCTGCGTTGATTTCCTTACCCTCGTTATTCTCAGCTGTAACACCCATAGTATGGTGGTACTGAACGCATGAGAAGTGATCCTCCTGCCCTTTTGATTCGCCAAGCGAAGCACCGGAAGCAAAGTATTGGCGATTACCATCATTAAGACCAATCAGATCCTGGACATTTGTTCCAACATCTTGTCCACCGGGTCCACAGTCCTTTCTGCCATATCCTATGGCGACAGAAACCGTATTTTCCATCTGTCCAAATTGCTGTATAACCGGGAAAGTTCGGGTTTGACCATTGACGGTTAAGTCGACCAGGTCTCCATCCTTCAAGCCATTAAATCCATCAAATGAATTTTGACCATCAAATGAAACAGGAACTGCTATATAATTTCCCCAGGTCGTACGTGTAACTGGATTAGGTAATTCCTGTAACCATGGATTATCAGCATATTCACCACCTCCGACATTGATCGACTCGTAGAAATTAACTTCTAAGCCGCTATTCGATGGTTGTGTTATTCCACTTGCCAAATCTGATGTAGAACCTGCATAAGTTGGTTCGGCTATTGTAGCACCCGTTGAAATTACTCCATCATGAAGGGCACTATTCCAGAAAGATTGGAAACTTGCATAATCAGATTGATTGGCAAAAGCTGTAGCCTGCCAATTCGCCTTTAGATAATCGTAGTAAGGCTGATCACTAGACTGATCCAATTCATCACTACCTGCCCACATTAATAACGTACATTCAGCTTGTCTTGTGTCAAATAGTGGTGCAATTGTAGGTTGGATCAATGTGATTTCATTGACTTTGGCCTGTGCATCACCCCAGGATTCAAGAATATGATTTGCAGGAGCCGCCCAATTAAATCCAACTGAAGTTTCGTTCAAGCTTCCTCCCATAGCAATTCTTGTTGCTACTTTGGATGCTGCGTCAGCAAAAGCACTACCATTAGGCAAATCAAATGCCGGATTGGCAGTTCCTAATAGGAAAAGCGCATCAACGCCCCCACTATTCATTTCTGTAATAAGATCTTGAATATCCTTGTCGCGACCCTGTCTTTGGAAGCTGTAATTAGCAAAAGTTATTGTGTTGCCATATGCTCCGATTGTATTGTTAATTGCATTGACTAAACACTGTTCTGCAACATTATTTGACCCGGAAACCACCAATGCATGGCCTTTATGTTTCATTAGATCATTGGCGACCTTATTGATTGCTGCTGCCGCCTTGTCATTAACTCCAGGAGCAGAAATTGCAGCACTTCCTGATAAAGCGTTATAAAGAGCAGCTATCGCGGCACCTTGTTCTGAAGGCTTGACTAATATTCTATTATCCGAATTCGAACCCGTCATTGACATACCGGCCTCTACCTGGACATGTCTGGACATTTTCGCATGTTGGATGCTTTTTATTTTTCTATTCTCAGCATAGTCTCTAGAAAACTCCACCGGAGATATCCACGTTCCAAGGAAGTCTGCATCGAATGAAACGATGTAATCCGCCTTATCAAAATGGTAATCAGGGACAACTGCCATTCCAAAATCACGCTCATTGGCTTCCAGCATTGCAGATGCGGAAACTGCATCATATGTCACCACCTTTGTATTTGGAAACGCAGCAACGAATGCATCCATGGCTTTCTTTGAAGTAGGACTAATATTCGTATTGGTTACAACGCGAATGTTCGATTCCGGTGTAAGCACTTCTGATACAGCCTGATCAAGTTCTGCCCAGGTTCCTTTGACAACCGTACCACCCTCTATCTTACCGGGACCTTGAATTCTATTCGTATCATATAAACTGAGAACAGATGCTTGAGCACGTGCAGAGGTTCCGCCTCCTGTCATACTTGACAGCGAATTACCTTCTATTTTGATTGGTCTCCCTTCTCTTGTTTTAACCAGGACAGGGCAGCATTCTCCTCCATTAACAAAGGTAGAAGCATAATACGATGCAACACCAGGTACGATTGTATCCGGTTTTACTACATATGGTATCGCCCTTTTCACAGGAATCTCACAACCTGCGGCTACTGTCGCAGCACCAAGTCCAAATCCTAAGTATTTTAGAAAGTCTCTTCTATTTGTTGAGTAGCGTGTCAAAGAATCTTCTTTGGCAAGGCTATCGACAATGGGAAGACTAACGAATTCTTGCTTCGCATTTTCGATATAAGTCTCGTCTCCATTAAGTTGATCAGCTCCTACCCAAACATCTTGGTTTTGACCTTTCATAAATAAGCTATTCTATTGCTCTTGTTGATAAATTTCTTTTAAATCGACACTATATATTAATAGTGACACTTTTGACATTCCAGTCCTCCAATTTCTTCTACCGTCACCTTACTTCGCGTACCAGCATTCAATTCGTCATGATATTGCTGATAAGAATTGTAATATTCGTTTCCTTTAAATTGCACTTCTGTTTGTCTGTGACAGTTGATACACCATCCCATTGATAGTGGAGAATATTGCTGAACAACCTCCATTTTCTCAACTTCTCCGTGGCACTCTTGACAAGCTACCTTACCAACCGCAACGTGCTGTGAGTGATTGAAATAAGCATGGTCAGGAAGGTTGTGGATTCTAACCCATTCGATAGGTCCCTGAATTTGAGGCTTATCAGGACCCGTCAAACTTGTCT
>JABDJE010000006.1 GCA_013002625.1 Saprospiraceae bacterium
CGCAGATACATCATATGCAACGGCATATCGGATGAAGTATTCTCCGTGACCAGTACAGGATACGCCACAAGTTTTATTATTGGCATAAGTGCCTGCTCCGATTATCGGCGAGTCACCTATTCTGTTGAATTTTTTATTTGTCATTCCACCGGTTGAAGTACCTGCTACAATATTTCCGTTTTTATCCAGTGCTACAGCACCTACTGTACCGTATTTACTGTCCGCAAGCGCAGAGATATGAGCACCCATTGATTTTTCCTTTTCAAGGATACGTTGTAAGCTGTTCCATCGACGTTCGGTTTTAAAATAACTTGGATCTATCGTATCAAGACCCTGACTTATTGCAAATGCTTCTGCCCCTGACCCAACCATCATAACATGATCTGATTTTGACATAACAGCTTCTGCGGCAGTTATGGGGTTCTTGATTGTCTTAACGCCACCTATCGCACCAGCGTTAAGTGTAGCGCCATCCATAATGGATGCATCCATTTCGTTCTCACCATCATGTGTAAATACCGAGCCTTTGCCAGCATTGAATAAGGGTGAATCTTCCATAAGCTTTATCGCAGCTATAACAGCGTCTTTGGCTTCCCCACCCTGAGCAAGGATTTGGATGCCTTCATCCAGTGCAGCATTTAAAGCATTTGTATAAGCCTGTTCTTTTTCATCGGTCATATTATCGCGGGTAATTGTTCCCGCACCACCATGGATTACAATAGCATAGGCCGCAGACTTTGATTCCGAAGATTGTTCTTGTGAAGACATATTTGTGCATTGAACTAAGAGGAGTAGACTCCCAATGAATAAAAGTATCTTTGTCATTTAATTGATATTCTTGTTTGAGAAAGATAACCAATCGAGGATAGTATGCCTAAAAGAGAGAAATATTTATTCGTAATCGCGGGTCCAACAGCGGTGGGCAAGACTAAAGTGGCACTGGAAATTGCCAATCATTTTGGGGCGCCTATCATTTCGGCGGATAGCCGTCAAATCTATAAGGAATTGGCAATTGGTACGGCCAAACCTACTCAACATGAAATTGAAAGTGGTCCCATTCATTTAGTGAATCATGTTTCAGTAACTGAAGATTACAGTGCGGGAAGATTTGAAAGAGAGGCCATCGAAAAAATCAACGAGATGCATAGTCAAAGCGACATCGCTGTTCTTTCAGGCGGCACCGGCTTGTATATAGACGCAGTGCTCTTTGGTCTGGATGATTTTCCAGAAGTAGGAAAAGAAGTTTTGATTACACTTGAAAATGAATTGGCCAATGATGGACCGGATGCCTTGAAAGCAGAATTGCAAGAAAAGGATCCTGACTATTTCGATATTGTTGATCCCAATAATTCGCGTCGGGTTTTAAGAGCATTAAGTGTGATACGTCAGACGGGTAAGACTTTCAGTAGTTTCAGAAGAGATAAACCGAAAACAAGACCATTTAAAACAATGGCTGTCATACTTGAAAGACCGCGCGAACGATTATATGAACGCATCAATCAGCGTGTTGATGATATGATTGCCAATGGACTTATTGAAGAGGTACAAGGATTGAAAAAATATGAAAATCTAAAAGCCTTGCAAACAGTTGGTTACCAGGAATTGTTTCCATACTTAGATGGGCAAATATCATTGGAGGAAGCGGTAGAAGAAATTAAGAAGTATTCCAGAAGATATGCCAAAAGGCAACTTACTTGGCTTAGGCGATATAAGTGGCCACGATTTAGTCCAACCGATCTAGATAAAATTATTAGATACTTTGAACAGCGATAAATATGATTTGGAAAATTGAACCTCATTTGGATGCGTTAAATGCATCAGGAAGAAATACTTTGGTAGAACAGCTTGACATCAAGTTCGTCGAAGTTGGAGATAATTATTTGAAAGCAAAGATGCCTGTCGATCACAGAACTGTACAACCAATGGGCTTGCTCCATGGGGGCGCCTCCGTTGCTCTGGCTGAAACAATGGGCTCAGTCGCTTCAACTCTGATGATAGAAGAATTTGGCAAGTATGTGCCAGTCGGCGTGGAAATTAATGCCAATCATTTGAGTTCAGCAAGGTCTGGTTATGTCATAGGAACAGTGTGGCCTATAAAAATAGGTAGGCGTATGCATGTATGGAGAATTATCATTGAAGATGAATCTGGAAAACAGATTTGTGAGAGTCGCTTGACTACCATGGTTATTAAGAACAAATAATTTTGTCCTATGGGTGTCACCTCATCTGTTTAAATTTCCTTTTTAAGATTGTATTTTCACGGATCAAATTAATTAAATGAAACATATTTTACTTCTATTCTTATTTCTTGGCAGTAGTTTATCGGCCCAAGACAATATAAATTTTGAACTCATTTCAAACTTTCCTCTGCCAGAAACGGGCAATGATATATGGGGATATGTAGATGCTGAAGGGACTGAATACGCTATACTTGGCTCAGTGGAAGCAACCTATATAATTAGCCTTGAAGATCCTGCTAATCCAAGACAGGTCGCTGTCGTGCCAGGCACAACCTCGACATGGAGAGACATGAAGACCTTTCAGGAGCATTGTTATGTTACTACAGATGCAGGAGCTGATGGTTTGCTGATTATTGACATGAGAGAAATCCGAACTGATTCAGTAGCATTTAAGTTCTGGCGCCCGGAATTAATTGTCAACACCGACACGGCTACCCTAGCAAGATGTCACAATATTTATATTGATGAATTCGGTTTTGCATATCTCGCAGGGTGCAGTATAAATGCGGACAGAAACGATAGAGGCGCGCTTATTTTAGACCTAAACCAAGATCCTTGGAATCCTGTCTATGTTGGCGCAGAGACGCGTGCTTATGCACATGATTTATATGTACGTGACAATATCATGTATGCTTCCGAAATATATAATGGAGAAATGGGCGTATACGATGTAAGCGACAAGGCCAATCCTGTCTTTTTAGGATCAGCCCCTACATCATTTGATTTTACGCATAATATCTGGATCTCGGATGATGGAAAATATGCATTTACTACAGATGAGAGAGGCAATGCCTTTGTAGATGCATTTGATATTACGGATTTCACAGACATGAAGAAGCTGGATAGTTACAGACCATTGGAAACAGAAGGAAGAGGCGTAATTCCACACAATACGCATTATTATGATGGTTATCTTGTAACCTCATGGTATACAGATGGTGTGGTCGTAATAGACGGATCAAGACCTAATAACATGGTAAAGGTAGGTGCTTACGATACTTATGAAGGTCCCGATGGTGGATTTTCCGGGTGTTGGGGTGCATATCCATTCCTGCCTTCTGGATTAGTGATTGCCAGTGATAGACAAACGGGCTTATACGTATTGAGACCTACTTATGACAGAGCTTGTTATCTGGAAGGTACAGTATCAGATGCAACAGATGGTATGGCCATTAATGGAGCGCTTGTTGAAATAGAATCAGAGCAATTGGCATTTGATAATTCAGATGCCACCGGCGAATTTAAGACTGGCTTAGCGACAAGTGGCACTTATAATGTTAAGGTTAGTCACCCAGATTACAAGACATTCAACGGAACAGTTGAACTAAATAACGGGGAGGTGACAGAGTTAAATGTACAACTAGAGCGGCCATTGGAAATCAGTGTTGAAATAATGGTATTGGATGAGTTTACAGGTGACCCTGTTCCGCAAGCTCAAGTAAAATTTTACAATGCAGACAGAAATATATTAACCCAATCTGACTCTGATGGTATAGTTACATTAAATCTCTTCGATGAGTCCTATATCATTGTAGCCGGTTCTTGGGGATATCGGTATGCAACTGCTGAGATTAATCCTTTGGATAATACTTCAATGACTGTTGAATTACCTCAAGGGTATCAGGATGATTTTGCATTGGATTATGGTTGGACTGTGGAAGGAGATGCAGAGACTGGAAGCTGGGTAAGGGATATTCCTATCGGAACGCCTGCTTCAGGTGACCCTGACAACAACGCTAATCCAGGGAATGATGTAGAAGGTGATGTGGGTGAGCAATGTTATATTACCGGCAATGCTGGTGGTGGATCAGGCGATGATGATGTTGATAATGGTACTGTAATATTGAAATCACCACCCATTGATATAGAGCCGTTAACACTTGGCGCAGCAAGTATTGACTTATTGTATAGCGTCTGGTTTTATAATGGCGGAGGGAATAATATGCCAAACGATACCTTGACGGTAAAATTGGTCACAACTACTTCTGAAACTATTATTGATGAATATACCAGCAATACAGATGGATGGGTGGATGTCTCTATATCCGTAGATGATTTAAACCTGGATAGTCCGGTCTTCCAGCTTGTCTTCGAAACTGCGGACAGACAAGGATCTGGACATATACTGGAAGCTGGGGTAGATGCATTTCAGCTGGTTTTTACAACTTCAGTTCAAGATGCTTCGATTTCAGAATTTGTCAAGATATATCCTAACCCATTTGAAGATGTCTTAACTATAGAAACAGAATCCAGTGAAATTGCTCAACTGAATATCTTCGATATGATGGGAAGACGTGTATTTACTGTAAATACAAGCGCAAATATTGAGAGAATATCAACGCAATTAGAAAGTGGAATATATTTATTACAGATTCAAACCATTGACAATCAGGAGGTTTCAAAGTTGATCATCAAGGAATAAAATATTTCTTTTAAAAGGGTACATTTTTTGTTTGCATATAAATATTGAAAATATATATATTTGCGTCGCTTTTGAAGTAAAGCGATTTTTAAAAAATGCTGGCCCGTTCGTCTAGGGGTTAGGACGCCAGGTTTTCATCCTGGTAGCAGGGGTTCGAATCCCCTACGGGCTGCAAATTGAATAAGGCATACCCTTGCATTTTCGTCGATGCAGGGGTATTTTTGTTTTAGGACATTATCATTGTCACTTGAATTAGGATTAAGTTTCAAACTTAATCCTAATCGTAAGTATGAAACCTAATCCTGATCGTAAGTTTCAAACTTAATCCTAATTTCCTTCTAAGTTGAATCCGCAGCCTGCTTCTGGTCCGTTTCTGAGTTAATCACCCTCCATCATAAAAGAACGTTTCGATCTTTAAGCCTCTTTAAAAACATTAAGCTCATGCAGATTTTAACAAGCGTTTTAGAATGATCAAAGAGAATCTTGTGTGTAAATACAAAAAAAAAAGCAGGGGCTTACTGTTGGAATAGCTTTTCATAGCTCGATACAGCGTCGAGAAAATAAATGACTTTCAGAGTAATCGTATTTCGCTGATCCTCATCGAAGACTGATCCAAGATTTCTGAAGTATGAACGTTCAATGTTTTGCTCATCCCGTTGGAGCTCGTTTTTATAGACAATATTCAGGAAACTGCCCGGTCCAAATTGCCAGGTGAATATCAGATCTGTATTGAATGCATTGAAATTAAAATCTGCATTGCCGGTAAATGTATCATCGGGTATGATGTAGCCATCTTCATCCAAGTCCCCATAATAGTCATATAATCCATAAGACCAGTAGTGCCTTATACGCAATGTCAAAGCAAGGTTGTTTTTGAATAAGTATTTGCCTTGAAGAATGTTGGTCAGTGTTCTTACATCCCGCACACCGTATTTCGGTTGACCATCAAAGAAACCAGCAAAACCAGCACCATTGAGAAAGCTGGAGTAATTCAATGAAGGACGTAAAGTCAGTTTGTCATTAACCCTAATGATGGGCTCCAGTTCCATTTCAAAATAATGGTTAACTACATAATCGGTGAAATAGCCTTCACCATAACCTATACTGCCATCGAACGCGAAAGGCTTTCTGTAATCGGTGGAGATGCCTATGCCATTGTAATAGAACTCAGGAATAATAAATTTCTGGCCTGGTACACGCGATTCAAAAAGGTCGATACCATCCCCTATCTGAGAACTCATATTCAGGAATATGGCTGTAAAAGACGGAAACATATAAAAGAAACGCCCTCTGTAACGTTTTCTCAATAGTTCACCGGTCGTATAGTCCTGCTCCAGACTAAATGTCAATGAATTCCTGCTGCGGTTAAATATTGAGAATGGATTGTATTTATTGTATTCGATACGCAATTCATGATTTCTGATATTGGTCGTAAAATTTACGCCTAGGTCATTAGGGTCAAAACCTGGTGATTTGTTTTCGCTGGATAGCGCAAACTTGAAGTTACCCTTGATTTTTGATATAGATAAGGCGTAGCTCAAGCCATCATTTTCATTAACGGCAAACAAATTTTCCAATAAATTAGTATCCCGCTGCGTAACTTTTAAATCACCTTCAAATGAGAATGCTGAATTTTTAGTAACAAGGGTAAATC
>JABDJE010000028.1 GCA_013002625.1 Saprospiraceae bacterium
GCATTGTACTCGTAAGGTATTTCAAAATGCCTGAGTGGTTTGAAATGCGTGACCGCTTCTTGTTGCTTGTCATTGTGTGTGAGTGGGTAATCAATGACGCCGTCGTCTAGTATAAAGCCGCGTACAATGGCGTGGTAGATTTTAATCATCTTTCCTTCCCTGAACATTTGCTGCATCCTTTGATTGCTGGTTTGATTTTTGGCAAATAATAAAACACCTGATGTCTTACGATCCAGACGATGGCAGGGGTAGACATGCATTCCAATTTGATTTCTTAAAGCCTGAACGGCAAATTCAGTAGCATCTTTTGCCAATGGACTTCGATGGACAAGGAGACCATGGGGTTTATTGATGGCAACGATATCAGCATCCTCATAGAGGATTTCAAGTCCCTCATATCTTTTTTCATCGCGCTTTTCCAATCTATCTGAATGTTTTAATTCGGCGGGCATCGATAGATTCCTGCTTCAGGTGATCCAAATAAATTATACCATTCAGGTGATCGATTTCATGCTGGAAAATAACAGCTGTAAATCCTTCAACCATTTCGACATGATGTGACTGGTCCCTCTTATCATATTCCATAAGTATAGAATAGGCCCTTGTTTTGGTTGTATCTCTACGATCAGGAATAGAAAGGCAACCTTCAAGGCAATCTTGTTTTAATTCAGAATATTTTGTGATTACAGGGTTAAAGTACACTTCAAAAGGAAAGCCTTCTTTGTCAAATCTTTGTACCCAGATTATCCTTTTTAGCACACCAACTTGAGGTGCAGCAATCCCTACACCTAGAGACATGCTGTCTCTAACGGTTGCATACAAGCGATTTACAAATAAATCCAATGTTGCAGTATCCTGACCAAAGACAACAGGTTTGCTGGGTGTACGCAATAGGATTGAGTCCTCAAAATTGTTGATCTTGAATACGCGCATCGGCGATGCCCCATCACTGCTTTGAATTCGGCTTGCCAGATCATTCTGAAAATCCAGCAATCGTGCAGATTGTTTTTTTGATATTGAACAAGCGATGGTTGCAATGCAGAGCACCATCAAAAATAATTTATGCATAGCCTTGGATTGAGAAAGGCTAATGTAACGACGATTCTTAGAAATCCTTAATTTTTGAAAGTCTAAGAAACCTCCAATATGGTACGCTTATCCAAAGTGCTAAGGCAGCTACAATCAATAAGGCGCCGATTTGTGATCCTAATAATTTTTGTAGTACAGCGCCTGTATAGCCCATCATTGCAGAAATATCGAGATTCAGAATAACCATTATCCTTGCTAGATCTACCGGATTTAACAATGTCATTGCCAGGGTCATATTTTCCAGAGGATAATCTTTAAATATGTACAAAAGTATTAGGAAGACACCATCATACAGAATGGCAAAGAAAAACCATGCGAATAAGGCCACACCAAATCCAACAATCTTATTATTGAATTTTAAGGCAATCAAAAAAGCCATCAGTGAGAAGATGATTGTCAAGGCAAGGCCCATTGCAATCAGTATACAAAATGATTTTATTGTTGCTGTGGTGAGTATGCCTGAAATCACCAATGGTAATGCAATACCGACAATCAGGCTTAGGCACAGTGAGGTACACAATCCGAAATATATGCCTGAGAAAACCGATCTTCTGCTCACAGGTTGAGTAAGCAACAACTCAATAAATTCTTTGCTATTGTAGTAATACATCACGCCGAATAACAGGCCAACAAGTGGTGTCAGAGCAAGGATGATATTGGTAAGGCTAATTATCACCTTGGTAGGATGACCATTTAGGATGACCATGCCTGTTGTAATCAACAGAAAAAAGAGCATATAGCTGAATATCCAACGATTACGGATCATATCCAGCAAACTGTATTTGAATATTTTAAGCATAATTGATCTTTAAGTTGTTTTCTAATTCTACTTCTATAGGAGCCTTATTCTGCAATATGGAAGCAATGGCGTGTTCTAGGTTCTTACTCTTTCTTTGAGAAATCAGTGATTCCAGACTGCCATCATAATAAATTTTACCATCCAGTAAAAAGACAATCCTGTCAGCGATCTCTTCGACTAGCGGCATAATATGGGTTGTTACTATTATTTGTTTGCCTTGATTCCTTTGCCAGATCAACTCTTTTTTTAGGTTCAGTAATGCTACGGGGTCCAAGCCTGTACTGGGCTCATCAAGTATAATTATCGGGGTATCATACATGAGTGTAAGTAAGAGATTGACTTTTTGCTTATTACCGCCCGATAGTGTATTCATTTTTTTATGAAGCTCTCCTTTTAGATTGAACATCTCGATATACTTGTCTTCGCTCGTGTTATTCCCTCTTAAATCTTTGATCATGTGAATAATTTGCGTCGGGGTCAGATTTTCAGGGAATCTTGCTATTTGAGGGAGATGGCCAATCTGGTTTCTATACAGATGTTTATTTTTTATGCTTACGCCATCAAAAAGGATGTCGCCTTTGTTCGGAATAATCAATCCAAGAATACACTTTAATAAGGTTGTCTTTCCAGAACCATTGGGCCCCAACACAGAAGTTATCCCCGGTGCACCAAAGTCTATTGAGATATCTCTGAGGACTTTGTTTGTTTTAAATTGCTTGTGGATATTTTGGACTTTGATCATTTAAGGATGTTTAGTTTAAATGTGAATTGATCTGTTGCATGGCCGGTAATTTATCTGCAACCTCCTTAGGTGTAAGAATAGGACTCACCTTTTCTGAATAGTTGAGGATGTCGATAAATAAACTGCGCATTAAAACGATTGATTCCGGCACCTCATTAAGTACATAAGAAAAAAGTTTTACGGGATAGTATGGAATATCACCTATGCCGTTGCGGTCCAGATCATATCCGGTGTAATCACTCCAGTAGTTTGAATGAATAATATTGTCGTTCAATTGTGTACTTACGATGAGGTCTAGGGAGTTATACAGAAAATCATTTTTATAGATTTCATTGGACTCACATCCACCAGAAAATTTTATCGCCCAGCCATTTGAGTAAAAGGTATTGTTGTGATATTTGATTCTGTTAGATCCTTCTACAAAAATGCCAATGGTGTTGTTGTTGAATGCATTGTCATATATTTCACCATCGAATATTTCCTTCAACAGCAAGCCATAGGAAGATCTTCCCCAATTGTCTGTAAAGCGATTTTTATTCATGATGATGCGTCTAGAAAACATCACCGCGACACCTACGCCATTGTTTTCAAATCTATTTTCGGAATAGGTGTCATCATTTGAAAACATAAAATGCAGACCATAGCGCATGTTGTCATGGCTGTAATTATCAACCATCTTGCTATAATGCACGAACTCCAAATAAATACCATCCCTGTGTCCACTGATTTCGTTGGACGCAATATAAAGTGAGTCGCTGTACCAGGCATGAATAGCGTTTCCAGACTCTGCTTCTGTTTTTAACTTACCATGAATATTGTTGTGACTGACGATGCCTTCTTTTACGCGTTCAAGGTATATCCCAAAGAAACATTCATTGATCGTATTGTGGTGAATGTGGAAATCCCGAACCCTTCTTACTCTGATGGCAGAATATTCTTTTAAATAACTTGTCTGAACACCTGAGAATATCAAACCTCGAATCTCCACATTATTGGCGGTTACGGTCAGAATTTCGTTTCCGTCCCTTGAGATCAACTCCGCATTGTCCTTGCCGATGATGGTAATCGATTTGTCTATTTCGATATTTTTGATCTTGTGTTTTCCACCGAGGATAAGTAGGGTGTCACCATGCTGGGATGCTTCAAAAGCTGAAGGAAACGTTTGAAAGTCACAAGTACTACAGATGGTCAAACTGCTCCCGTTTACATTGGTCAATCCAAGCCCAAAGCAGAAAAATAATATTTGAATAATGTTCTTCATAGTTAATCGAATAACATGAGATCAACTTCTCGTATTTCATCAAAAGTATACATCTGGCCGGTGGCTTGTCCCAATGTCTGTAAAGCGGCTTCTTCGGACTCGAAAGCATTAAGGTATGCGCCCATTGGGCTTGGCATTTCCTTGGAAATGACATATATAGCCTCTCTGGCATCAAACAAGATATTGGGCTTGAGGAAACTGGTAACAAGGATGTGTTCATAATGGTCAAGACCATTTTTACTCAAGTCAGAAAGCATGCATTCGATGGCGTCGTATTTATAGACTCTACCTTTCGTAGTGATTAATTCTGAACCGAAACGCGCATCGGATATGATCATCTTACACGCATAACATTCATCTTCATTGTAAATGATTTTAACCGGCCCGGAATTGCAGGACAAAATGAATAGTGTCAATAATAATATACTGGCTAAGTTTTTCATTTTTTAAATTTAAAATAGCTTGCAAATCCTGACATAACCAAGCCCAGAATAGCCAGCCAGCCGCCTGTATGTGGCCATGACTTTGCAATGAAATTAAGTAAGGTTTTATTTCCGATCAAAGGAGGTTGAAATGATTCATCCTCAAATTTCATAGGCGCGTTATCATCCAAATTATGACCATAATCATATTCCCAAAGGTAGAAGTCATACAATCCTATGATACATGCTATGATAAACAATATTGTCCAACTTAGGTAAAAATATTTATTGTCGATTACTGCAGCAAAGAGCGCAAACGCCATAAAGAAAGAAATGATATAAGGCAGTATTTTTAATTCAGGAATACTGTCCGGTTCTATAGCTTTCATTCCAATGTAGTGGTTAAGGATGTTGACATTTTGTAATGTGCCGGGGTCCTTACCGCCTATTTTATTTATATGAATGTGCATTTGAACGCCATGTGGATATTGAGGCGCAATCAAGATAATCTTCCACATAGGGAGAAAGAATAAAGTCCCCAGACATGCCGCCACTAAGATCATCAGGATTCTTGATTTATATTTCTTCATTTTAATTTCTGATTAAAGACGAGTTTGTCTGGTTTGGGTGAAATTAAGGCAAAGGCAAACTCTTGTGAATTGAACTATTGAATTCATTTCAAATATGTTTTTAATTACGAATGAGGATAAACACAAGGCAACGGGCGCTGCCTTGTGTTATGAATGATCAAAATTTAGATTTCTTCGTCTACACCCAGACTCCATTTGAGTGGGGTATTAGCATTTCTTGCGGAAACTCTGATATATCCTTGCATTTCCTGGTGTAACGCTGAACAGAAGTCAGTACAATAGAATGAGAATACACCTTCTTTCTTAGGTTCCCACAACATCGTTTCTGTTTGTCCCGGCATTACAAGAAGTTCTGCATTATTGGCACCTTGTATAGCCAAACCGTGTGGCACATCAAAATCCTGCTCAAGGTTGGTAAGGTGGACATATACTTTATCACCTACTCTAATGCCTTCAATATTATCAGGTGCTAAGTGACTTCGTATGGAAGTCATGTATACATGCACTTCATTTCCTTCTCTTTCAACACGAGTCTCTTTTTCACCAAGTGCCCGATAAGGGTGTTTATTTTCTTCAATCGGGTAAAATTTCTTGCTTTTGGATACGATTCTGTCAGCAGATATTCCCTGAGCATAGTGTGGCTCACCAACGGTTGGAAAATCAAGTAACAATTGCATCTTATCTCCTGAGATATCATACAATTGAGCTGAATGATTCATTTCTGGACCTGTAGGTAAGTAACGATCCTTGGTGATCTTGTTTAAAGCTACCATGTATTTACCCTGTGGTTTTTTACTATCGCCACCAGGAATCATGAGGTGACCTACAGAATAATATGTTGGTACTCTGTCCAAGACTTCCCATGTTCCGACTTTCCATTTTACCACTTCAGAAGAGATAAAGAAAGTTGTGTAAGCATTGCCTTTATCGTCAAATTCTGTGTGTAATGGCCCTAAGCCTGGCTTCTTAACTACACCACCGATTACCTTGTCATATTTAAGAACCGGAACACCCTGAATGGTTGTTTCGAATTCTTCGTTTTCGATAGCAGACATCATATTGGTGAATGAATGTGCTGTAAGGTCAGCGGATAGTTTACCCGAACCAATAATATATTCACCTGTTGGATCAACATCGACACCATGAGGTGATTTAGGTGTAGGAAGGAAGTAAACCAATCCAGGACAATCTTCAGGTTTAAGCACTTTAACTGTTTCGACTTTCGTGCTTGTCGCCATATGGGTTTCTTCGTCATATCTATTAACATAGTGCTCGGCTGGCATATCGATGCCTTTACCTTCGGCAATATATTTTTCTGCTAACTTCCAGTTAATGGCGGCGATGAAGTCTTTGTCATTCTGCGATGCTTCCACTTCTTTGAGAGTGTAGCTTTCTTCAGTATTATAGGTGGTAAAGAAAGTCCAGCCATGTGATTTGCCTTTTCCTGAATGCGCCAGGTCATAGTCAAACGCAGGTAACAATACTTGGAAGGCGATATTCATATGACCTTCATCGTCGACTTTAATAAAGGATAGGGTACCTTTAAAATTCTCCTTATAGGAGTCAATAGGCACATCTTTCTGAGGAGCCGGCACACTAAATCTTGTACCTGCAACCACATATTCTGTGTTTTCTGTTGTAAACGGTGAACTGTGGTTACCAGAGCTGTTAGGTAACTCAATGATCTCGGCAGTTTCAAAAGTGCTCAGGTCAATTCTTGCTACACGCGGTGTGTTATTACCATTGATAAATAACCATCTACCGTCTGTCTCACCTTTTGTTTGTGAAAGTTCAGGGTGGTGGGCATCATCCCAAGGTACAAAGCCATA
>JABDJE010000062.1 GCA_013002625.1 Saprospiraceae bacterium
CCATTGGGTTAGTCCATACTCCGGCAGTTTTGCCCAGAACGCTCCGCTTTTGTCTATATGGATAGTAGCCCCGCTTAAGGCAATGGATTGATCTACTTGAAAGTGCTCAGGGCCGAATGTCCGGATGATCTTATGATTGGCATCCAACAAAATTTTATCATATGGGCCTTCATTAATGATATAGGCATTGTTGCCGATTTTTTGAATTGTAATTTTATAATAATCCGGATTATTGATGGTGATGTCGTTCCACTTGTTGTTTTTAGTCCAAGTGCCTTTTTCATAGCTCAGGAAAACATTTTTGTCATTGATGATAACGGGTGTGCCGTCATAGTCTATGAAGAAACAGCGTAGGGGTTCCTGAATAAAATGCTCTGTTACCTTGTGTGTATGCAGGTCAATTTCAACCAGGGCAGTGGAACGGTAATACCAGATATCTCCATCAAGATCTTCGATCATATTGCTGAACCTGTCTCCGGCACCATTGGCGCGGGTATTGATCAATTTGATTTTATACCCATCATAGGTGTGAATTCCTGAAGCGGTGGTTAACCACATTAAGCCATTTTGATCCATGAAGGCCTGGCTGCCTGAACGTTCATTAAGGCCATCCTCAAGTCCGATATGATAATAATTCTGAGCTGTGGCCCATAGGGGCAGCAGTATCAATAGAGACATATAATGGATCCAGGGCTTAAAATCCATAATTAGATATTCTTTTAAATCTTTGGTCGGGTTTTTCCAAGATAAGTAATTTGAAAATATCCACGTGCAATTTTTTGACTATGGTCAAATGGAGGTCTTTATTAATAAGGAGTCTGGAAGTTGTCTTGAAGCCATTCCGGTAGATAAAGATCTAAAAAAGCGATTCGAGGCAGAGCTTGTTTTCAGGGCACAGGGCGGTCATGTGATTTTCGATGTAATAAGCTTCTTTTCTTATGCGCAGGAATATTGAAAGTGCCATTACTTAGGTACCTATGTCTTTTGTTTGTATCAATTTCAATCTGCTATCAGACATTTATTGCCATTGGAATCAATCGCATAAATATGCGATTGATACCCATTTAATCGCTTCCCATCTTTACAATAACAATTGATCATAGGATCAAATGAAACGATTGTAAAAATCAAAATTGAAATATTATGAAAACGATGAGATATTTATTTGCGTTGAGCTTATTGCTCTCAACTTTGAATCTTTCGGCTCAATGGACGCAACTTGGCGTAGACTTGGATGGCGAAACTGTAAGTGATTTTTCCGGAAATTCATCAGACATCAACTCTAACGGAGATCGAATAATAATCGGTGCATTTTTAAATGATGGAAACGGTCTTGATGCAGGTCATGCACGCGTTTTTGAATGGGATGGAATGGCTTGGCAACAACTTGGCCTTGACTTGGATGGAGAAGCCGCTAATGATTTATCAGGATCATCAATTTCTATGAATGCAATAGGAGATCGAATAGTTATTGGTGCACCTGATAACGATGGAAATGGAAATAATTCAGGTCATGCACGTGTTTATGAGTGGGATGGAACGGCTTGGCAACAACTTGGCCTCGACCTAGATGGTGAAGTTGCTTTTGATTCATTTGGACATGCAGTAGCCATGAATGCTGATGGGGATCGTATAATTGTTGGGGCACCAAGAAATGATGGAAACGGAAATAATTCAGGTCATGCACGTGCTTATAAGTGGGATGGATCTACTTGGGCACAAATGGGTCTAGATATTGATGGCGAAGCTGCAGATGATCAGTCAGGATATTCAGTAGCTATGAATGCTTCTGGATGTCGAATTATTATTGGGGCGCCTGATAACGATGGAAATGGCACCTTTTCTGGACATGCAAGAATTTATGAATGGGACGGGACTGTTTGGCAACAACTCGGCCTAGATATTGATGGCGAAGCTGCTGATGATGCGGCAGGAAGTTCAGTTAGAATAAATGGAATCGGGAATCGAATAATTGTTGGCGCACCTCAAAATGATGGTAACGGAATCGCTTCAGGTCATGCGCGCGTTTATGAATGGAGTGGCACGAACTGGCAGCAAGTAGGCATGGATTTGGATGGAGAAGCCGGTTTGGATGAAGCAGGATGTTCAGTAGCCTTGAATGACTCTGGTGATCGATTAATTGTTGGTGCACCTTGGAACAATGGCAACGGAAGCTACGGGAGCTTTTTTGGTCATGCGCGTGTCTATCAACTTTGTGGTACTCGCTATGTAACCAATAGTAACGACTCAGGTCCCGGAAGCTTGAGATATGCGATAGAATATGCCTGTCCAGGAGATACCATCCGCTTTGATGCAAGTACTGATGGAAATCCTATTTATTTACACTCTAGTCAAATATTTATCGATAAAGACCTTGTGATTATAGGTAATGGATCTCTTAAAACAATTACTTCTGGTTTAACTTCTTCTGCGAGAATAATAGAACTGGCTTTAAACAAAAATCTTAAAATAGTTGGCTGTAAGTTTGAACATGGGGATGGGGATATATTAGGAGGAGCCATTTATTCTAAAGGTATTTTAGAAATAGAAAATTGTAGCTTCGAAAACAATGAGACTGATTTTGGAGGAGCCATCTATTCTGAGGGTTCCTTAGTCATAGAAAATTCAAATTTTGAAAATAATACTGCTGATTTTGGAGGAGCCATCTATTCTAATGGAAATGTGGTCATCATAGGATCCTCTTTTATTGCTAACCAATGTGGATATGGTGGTGGTGGTGCAATTTCACATTCTCTAAATCAGATCCAAATACTTAATTGTCATTTTTCTAATAACACGTCAGACTCTGGAGGACCTGGAGGAGCAATCTTAAATGTTAGTAATAAGAATGGCAATAGGATTGTTAATTCTAAATTTATCTCAAACATTTGTAGTGATGAAGGAGGTGCAATAGCAAATAGTAGTAAACTGAAAATTATTGGTTGTTTAATTTCAGGGAATATTGCAGCATCAAATGGTGGAGGAGTTTTCGCAAGTCAGAATACAACCATAAGATATTCTACGATTAGCGGGAATGAAGCATCAAACGGATCAGGAATTTATCTGGTTGCCGCTAAGACCTTGAGATTAACAGGGTCAATAGTCTCTCTCAATGTCAACGATGATTTCTACAATAATGGAGGAAACTTTATTGATCAGGGATACAATATGATCGGAACAGATCCGCTCTTTGTCCAAAACGTCAGTGGACCTGCACCGACTACCAGTGGTGATCTCAGGTTACAATGCACATCTCCTGCCATAGATGCTGGAACACCGGATACTATGGGTCTTAACTTGCCTTTGCTTGACCTGGATGGAAATCCTAGAATAGACAATGGAAATATTGATATTGGAGCCTATGAATCTATAGTAGCCGATTGCGACTCCGATTGGGATGGCATCGCCGATGGTAATGACAACTGTCCGGATACACCCAACCCTAATCAGGAAGACACAGATAATGATGGAGTCGGCGATTATTGCGATTATAATTCCCAGTGTACCTATTCTGTCATGTCACAAAAACAAGCTCAACTCAAGGAAACGACCGTCCATTCAGGAGGTATAGGGGTAGTCAGTACCAATAAAAAAGCCAAAATTAAAAACGGATCAACAGTACAAGGAGCAGGGACATTCGTGAATGCTGAAACAGTGGAAGTGGATAATACTTCAGCAGTAGATCTTATCCTGGATCCGTTTGAAAGCATATCCCTACCGACAATCTACAATTATATTGACAATGGCGGCAGTGACGTCGAAGTCCCGGACAACGGGTCTGCCACATTGACCAGCGCCAACTATGATGAAGTAGAAATCGGAGAAGATGCCACCGTCACTTTCTCTGGACACAGCACGGTCTATATTTCAGAAATGGAATTTGAAGATGGCGTTACCTTGTTGTTTGATCAATGTACCAATGTGATCACGGAAGACAAACTGGATTTCAAAAAGAATGTTTCTGTTAATGTCAATGGCAACTATATCGTATCCTTCTACACCGAAGATGAATTTAAAATTAAGCAAGGGGGTGTCGTTCATGCCAACGTATATTCAAAGAAAAAAATGAAACTGGAAGGCAAGAACGGCAATCCGATTGAGATCAAAGGCTTGCTTGTGACTCAGGATAAATTTGACTGTAAGAAGTATGTAGATATTTATTATGCAGATAATTGTGGAACGCCTTGTCCACCGTCAGATGAAGGAGGGGGAGATGATGACGACGATGATGATGATGATGACGACAGGATCGCCATCGATCCATTGTTTACTCATGCCCCGGGTCATGTGAATTCATCTGAATCTCAGAAAAATATTCAGATCAACACTTATAATTCGGATCAACAGACTTTACTGTATCCTAATCCAGCTCAGGATATTCTGAATGTCAGGACAAAACCAGGCCATCTGACCATGCAAATGAATATCTACAGTATGCTTGGAGAGCAACTGGTCAGTAAAAATTTTGAAGCCACAAACAATGACAACACCTTAAATATTGCAGAACTGAAAGCGGGCACTTACTTCCTTGAAATCATCAATGGTAAGGATCGGTCACTGCATCAGTTCGTGGTGATAAGATAAGGCTACGCTGAGGCCTGCCAAGTGACTAGATTGAAAACAAGTCGAAAAGAGGTTCCTGTCTTATGGCAGGGGCCTTTTTTGTCTCCATCCGTCCTTTGAAGAAGCGTTGCATCACATAAATATGCGATTGATACCCTCTTTAAGGCTTCTCATCTTTACGCTATAAACCGGATTCATGAATATTACACAACGCGAAAATGAAGTATTGGACCTGATCTCAAGGGGTTATTCACAATTTGAAATCTCCGCTCAATTGTATATTAGTCCGCATACGGTAAAGACCCACAAAAAGAATCTCTTTTTAAAAATGGATGCTTCCAATATGGCGCAGCTGGTCAGAAAAGGTTTTGAATGGGGCTTGTTGTCGCTTGGTTCCGATTTACACATTATTAAAGCAAGCTAATTAATTAAACTCTCGAATTCTCGTCATCGCGATTTCGAACTAAACATTGAATCATGAAGATTTTGAAATTAACTTTTTTGTGTACGCTTTTTATATGCTCGTTTAACCTAAATGCTCAAATTGATCTCGATATTACCAAAGGTATTAAAATCGGAAATAGTTCAACCACAGAAGCAGGCACAATCCGGTTTAACGATGCTACAAATACATTTGAAGGGTACAATGGATCAGAATGGATGAGCCTAGATGCAGTAGGAGGGAGTAGTAATGTCTGGGTGGATAGTACCGGGTATATATACAGGTTGGATAGCAGAGTAGGAATAGGAACCAATGACCCGGATTCCTCTTCAATTCTGGAAATAAGTTCTACAACGCAAGGGATGTTGATGCCTAGAATGACAACAATTCAAAGAGATTCTATTGTTAATCCCGCCAAAGGTCTTACAATTTTCAATCTGGACGATTGTTGTACGGATGTCTATGATGGTATGGGTTGGTTAAAGCTGTGCCCTCAGGTATCTAAAGTTGATACGCTTGATATGGGATCATGGCTACAAAAAAATAGTCTACCAAATGACACACTCTATGGCGCGTTTTCAGCTGTAGTCAATGATAGGATATTTATGATTACAGGCAGAAATAATTCCGTGCACACTAAAAATGTGCTTGAATATCTTCAAGAAAGTGATACTTGGTCTTCACTTACGCCATTTCCTGGATCTGAGAGAAGTGGAGGAGTGGGGTTTGTGCTGAATGGTAAGATCTATTTTGGCCTTGGCTATAATACTGGATGGCTTTCAGACTTTTGGGAGTTTGATCCTGTAACCGATATTTGGACACAGAAGAGTAATGTTCCAGGTAGCGGAAGGCAGTACACAGCTCAATTTGCCTTAAATGGGAAAGGCTATTTGGTTTGCGGACATGGGGAGATTAATCAATTTTCAAAAGAAGTATGGGAGTATGACCCTATGACGGATATGTGGACTCAAAAAAGTGATTTTCCTGGTATTGGAAGACAAGGTCCGTTTGGGTTTGAATTAAATAACAAGGGGTATATTGGAGGTGGGATTTTCCCCCCATTGAATTTTTTGAAGGACTTCTGGGAATATGATCCAATGACGGATATATGGACTCAAAAGAATGACTTGATCAATGAAGTTTCAGCAGCTAATAGTTTCAAAATAAACAATGTCCCTTACATTACTTCTGGACTAATTAATATTGGTAACAGCCTCACAGTTGTTAACGAGACTTGGAGATATGATTCTGTAAATGATGCTTGGGAGGCGGATGTTGATTTCCCAGGAAATGGAAGGTACTATTCTTCAACTTTTTCAAGAAATGGTCTGGCTTATTTAGTTGGAGGCGTTGATGGTATTAATGGCACTTTATTTAATGAAGTTTGGGAATTTAGTCCTGTTAGGTTATCTCAGACCTTAAACAAAAATTCAAAGGTCGCTCATTTATATTCAGACACCATTAATAATGGAATTTGGCAAAAACATGGCAATATTGTATCAATTGTAGAGGAAGGAGGTAAGATTAGATTAGAAGATGGATCTGCTGATGGACACCTAATGAAGTCAGATAGTAGTGGGATGATGTGCTGGACAGACCCTGGAACATATGATGAATGGGATAATATTGGGAACAATTTAAATTATAATCATGGTAGTGTAGGAATTCATGCCGATTCACCAACTGGCTTATTTGAAATTGGTGAATCGTGCAATTCTAATCCAAGTTTTCAGAATCAGACTCAGACAACAGGCACTCTTGTTGATAACAATACATCCTCTTGGCAATCGGTAACTTTCGATACCACAGGCTGTCTAAAAAAATATGATTGGTATTTTGATCTGGTCTTCTCAGGAGAAATAATTGAGTTTAAAATTTATAAAGGCGAAGGAACCTCTGGAGAATTACTTTATAGTACCGTTAAAACAATTGGTAATACAGGGTTTGATTCGTGGAAATCCTTTAATAATATTCTCCTTAATGTTGAAAAAGACAGTACATATACATTCTATATTTTTAAGATAGGTGGCTCTCAAAACACTCAAATTGAATATAGTGATTCAGATCCATATCTCGGAGGTTTATCTAGCGTTGGCGTATTTGCCGATTTCAGATTTAGGGCTCATGTGAGTGCAAATTCAGGAACCCTATTAGTGGTTGAGGAAGTTGGGAATTTAGGTATAGGCACTAATTCACCTTCTCAAAAATTGGATGTGGATGGGAATATCCGAATGCGAAACGGTGCACTTAGTGGTTACCTGCCTGTCTCGGATGCTGATGGCGTTATGACATGGACTGATCCAAATACTATTACTGCAGCTCCCCAAGATCTTCATTTAAGTGGCAACACTTTAAGTTTATCCGGAGATGCAACAACAGTTGATCTAAGTACTTATATGGACAATACCGATGCACAGGATTTGAGCTTAAGTGGTACCATTTTAAGTTTGAGCGGTGATGCAACAACAGTTGATCTAAGTGCTTATGATGATTGGACAAATTCCGGCAATGACATTTATTTTGATAATGAGCATGTGGCCATTAAAACCAGCAATACAACTTATGGAACCTTTGCAATTGAAGATACGAGTAAAACAACCCTGGTTTTGAGGACACCTGATAATACCAAACCGGCCGGCATTTCTTTTATGAATCAAGGGATTAATTATAATTGGACTATTTATGGCACAGCAAGCACTTTTAACTTTGCTTATGGTGGTGGGAGTGACCCAGAGAGTTCCACAGATTACTTTAATTTCAGCAGCACCGGAGCAAGAATTACAGTGGAAAACGGTGCAACCCTGAATAATGCCGGAGTGTGGACAGATGCTTCAGATCGTTCAAGGAAATACAACATTCAAGATCTCAATTATGGTTTGTCTGAAGTGATGTCAATGCGGCCAAGTTATTATAAAATGAAAAGTGATGATTCCAATGCCATTGGTTTTATAGCTCAGGACATGAAAGAAATTATTCCGGAAGTTGTGTATGGTGAAGATGGAAATTTGAGTATGGGCTATGGCCAGCTCACTGCAGTTCTGGTAAATGCCATCAAGGAACAACAAGCTTTGATCGACCAGCTAACAAAGAACAACGCAAGCTTAAAAGCTGAAAATAAAGCGCTCGATGCACGCATGAATAAAATTGAGGCCTTGTTATCTGGGACAGTTGAGGAATGAGATTGAGTACAAAGAAAAAAGTATAAAGTATAAAGAGGGTCTCTGCATAGATGTGGAGACTCTTTTTTTTATGGAATATGGTTTAAGGCATGGCGATGCAAAAGCGCAGAGGTAGCAAGCCTGCCTCTTTGAAGTATATTTGAATAAAAAAAGGAGCCTAGTATAAACTAAACTCCTTCTTAACTTTCGGAATGTCCCGATTCTCATTTCATTCAATCGGGACTACTTCGATTACGCAAATCATAGATTTGCTATCTCTAAATGGCCAGCGATTATTTATAAAATGATAGGAAATGAAAAAAGCGCACCCGATTAACGAATGCGCTTTAGTAAGCCTTTTGTCCCGATTCCACTAAAGGAATTCAAAAGAATCCTTACAGGGCAAGCTATGCTTTTCATCGGGACTACTTCGATTACGCAAATCATAGATTTGCTATCTCAGTAGCGTGAGGCAGGCTTGAACTGCCGACCTCAGGATTATGAATCCTGCGCTCTAACCAGCTGAGCTACCACGCCTAGTGGTGGCGAAGCGCCTGTCCCGATGGCTTTATCCTTCGGGAAGCTACCACGCCCTTTGATCACCGTAGCTTTAGCAAAGGTGATATTTAATCGACTTCGTTCGTTAACTACGGCGATTAAATTGGACCGCAAATATATAGCATTTAGCCAATTGTAACAATCAGACTAAAAAAAATAAATGCAGCTCAACTGATTAGTAAATCAACTTATATTTTCAAAGATTAGGATTGCACATAACCTAACTCATTTCTGAACCCCATAAGCATCCTCTGCTGGTTCTTAATCTTATTCTTTTGATTCAGTAAAAGTTGGGATATCCGCGGAGGGAAATAGTTGTTTTTCAGTGCTTTTTTATAGGCCTGTTCAACCTTCCTGGATTCATTAATAGCATCCTTAATAACGACACTTGGATGTAAATGTGTATTATCATCGACGATCCCAAGTTTCATTTCTGATGATTTCTGAAGCGGATTAATCTTTTGTTTGGCATCGCTTAGACTGTTAATACAATAGCGCAACCCTCTTTTGAATCGCTTTCTGTCCTTCATCATTTGTGTCAATTTCCTTTTCAGGCTGGGATGTTCTATATTTTTTTGCATCAATTCATATTTCCGTTCCACCTTGTGGACCTTACGAATAACATTGTCCAAACTCTTACATAATTGATTCATTTCCATTTATATTTTTTTTAATTAAGACTTTCCCAAATCGGGATATGTTCGAATATAAAATACCTGTACACGCATTCGTGCACAGGTAAGTTCCTACTGAATCATTTCAGCAATCAAGATATATTCGTTTTAGGCTTCGCTGAAAGCATCGGATCTTTTGAGACGTAACATCTCTCTAAGTTCCTGTTTAACTGCATTCATCTGACTCGTCAATGTGTCATGGATGGACTTTGGAAAGTCCAGATTTTTCAATGCATTCTCATAATCAGAAATCAATACTTCAGATCCCCTTTTGATCTCATTCACGACTGCATCATAATCGTTGGTCAAGTTATTGAGCTTGATGTCTATAAACAACCTGTGAATATCGCCAAGGATACTGGTTTTGACATTGGCTTCACCACCAAGATCCTTCATGTGCTTCTCTAATTCTTGGTGGAATCTATGTCTTTCGTTTGCATAGACTTGCATCCAATTACTCAACGTTGCGTCTGCGATACCATTTTTTATTTCGAGATAGCCTTTCTCGGCATCCTGTAATCTTATAATTAAATCTTGTAACGTACTTTTCATTTTCTCTAATTCCATTTTCTTCAATTTTTGCGTTATTAAAATATTTTTATCGGCTTCGGGACCAGCGCCCAATAATTCGGTTTCTTGCTGGGCACTTTTCAATTTGTATCGTTCAAATATTTTCAATCCCAGATTAACGACTGTGTCTGTAATTTCTGCCTTTGCTTCTGCAGAAACTTGATCATCCTGAGATTCTGTTTGATCGAAATACATCAGGGCCAGATTCTTCACGATTGACGCATCATCTACTATAGAATCTTCTGTATTGGATGACTCATCTTCATTTGAATCAACCAATAATCTATTGACGATAACTGTCTTTATTCTGGTTCTGTAAACAACTATCAACCCGAATAACGAGATGTTAGCAACGATGGCCCACAAGAATCCATTGGATAAATTGTTATAGGCTTCTGCGTACCAGGCTACGAACCATGCGGTACTCAAAAGCCAAAACATTGTGAATGCAAGCGACAAACCTATCAGGCCTATGCCCGAGCTCAATCCCTGAGCAAATAGGTCCTTAGCTTGCTTTTCGTATTTTTTAAATATTGTATCCATGGCTAATTAGGCCTTGCCATTTATTGCAGATTTTATTTTTCCTGCTTTGTTAACGGCAATTTTTGAAACTTCTTCTGCCAGGGCTGCAGCTTCTTTTCTAACCAATTCTGATTTATTGGATAAATTCGACCATTCCTCTTGCACCACTTCTACTGTTGCGTCTTTTAAGTTGGTCACTTTATTGTTGACGTCTGAAATAACTTCTTGTCCTTTTTTTGATTTGGCAAACAATGTTACGGCCGCTCCAGCAGCTGCACCTAATACCAAACCAGTCACTAATTTTGATCTCTCTTTCATGCTGAATATTTTTTTTATTTAGTAATTAATGATCAGTTCGTTTTGATCATCTGTCACCCTTAAGACTACATAACCTTCAACATTGTTCGAAAAATCTTAGAAATACACAATGACAACAATAATGGCTTACGAACAGAACTTTGATTTAATGAGTTAATTAGGCAAACACCATACGTGAAATCATTCAAGAATATATTTTATATACTAGCAACAATAGGACTTATAATAGTGCTATTATACTACGGTAAGTTTTTACTTATTCCTCTTTCATTTGGGGCATTGATTGCTATACTTCTTGATCCGCTAATGGAAAAACTATCTAATTGGATATCTTATCACAGTATAAAATATGGATTGGCCCTTACAGTATTTGCTTCAGGATTTTTTATCCCTGTTTACCTGATCATCACCAGCATTACGGGTATCTTCAGCAAAGAGGATTGGTCTAAAAATCTGGACGCGACAATCAAAGGGGTCGAAGAAGAAATAACTACACACCCTATGATAATTAATTTAGCGCCTGATCAAGCCAATGATTTACTCAATAAGTTTCTGGGTTACCTTCAGGATTTCATAGGGTTCTTTGTAATTGACAGCATGACCGCCTTGTCAAATATTATATTCTCACTATTATTTTCATATTTCTTACACGCTTACTACGTTAAGTCAAAGTCTACAATTCTTAAGGCCCTTGAAAAAGAACCCAGAAAGACGCTTAAGAAAATAACGATGCTAGTGCCTTCCGCTATACAATCCTACGTACTGGGTTTGCTATTGGTAATGTTGGTTATGACTGTATTGACTTCTATATTATTTCTAATTATTGGTCTGGACTACGCCTTACTTTGGGGCGCCATTGTTGGATTCTTTGTTATCATTCCCTACATCGGGTCAATTATTGGAATTGCTTTCCCTTTAATGTACTCGATTATACAGACTGGCAATATCGATCAAGCACTTTACATATTATTGGGCTATGCTGTGATCCAATTCCTGGAAGGCAATTTCATCACGCCTCGAATCATTGGTGATAAAGTGGGAATCAATCCATTTCTAATTATACTGGTAATGCTATTCATGGGTACATTGTGGGGTATTCCCGGTGTGATCATTTCCATTCCGCTCCTGACTGTCGTCAAAACAATTTTAGAAGCCAACGAGTTAGATTCAGTAGTTAAAATATTTTTTAATTCAAAATAAGATAATTTGGAATCCTCAAATCGCGGCTTATCGGCTGCGCAATTATTTGTGAAATGTTTAGAGGCAGAAGGCGTCGATTATATTTTTGGTGTCCCCGGCGAAGAAAATGAAGCCTTCCTTTTTGCATTGGCAGAATCTAATATTCAATTTGTTCCAACGAGACATGAGCAAGGTGCTGCCTTCATCGCAAATGTCATTGGACGAATAACAGGCAAAGCTGGTATATGTCTGTCCACCTTAGGTCCCGGCGCTACAAACCTGATTACAGGTGTTGCGGATGCTTATTTGGACAAATCGCCTGTTGTGGCCATCACTGCACAAGGAGGGATTGACAGGATGCACCATGAAAGTCATCAGTTGATTGATATTGTTCAAATGTTCAAGCCCATTACAAAATGGAACGACTCAATCAAAGATCCTGACACTATCCCTGAATTTGTCAGAAAAGCATTTAAGCTTGCAGAAATGGAAAAGCCGGGCGCAACGCATATCGAACTTTCTGAAGATATTGCATCACTTCAAGTTGATAGCAAGGCCAAACCATTAACAGTTAATTCTAATCGTCGTCCCGCGGCGCATCCTGCTTCGATCAAAGAAGCAATACAGATGATTCAAAGGGCAAATAAGATCCTAATTTTAGCAGGGAATGGTGCCATTCGGAACAGAGCCAGTAAGGCCTTAACAGAATTTTCAATGAAATATAATTTCCCGGTTTCCTCCACTTTTATGGGTAAGGGCGCCGTGTCAGATAAGCTATCAACGGCCTTGGGTAGTGTTGGCTTGGGATTTAAAGATTATGTTATCGAAGCTTTTGAGCAAGCTGATCTTATTTTAACTATTGGATATGATATTGCGGAATTCAATCCTGCCAACTGGAATATTGGTGAAAAGAAAAAAATAATCCACATAGACTTTGAACCATCAGAAGTGTACACTGAATATATTCCCGATCTCGAGTTAATAGGTGATATCGGTGAAATCTTACAGGTCCTTTCCGACCAATTGAATCAGCCCGCCAGAGATAATTGGTTCTATGCTATTCGTGATAGGGTGCGTCATTCGATAGAAGAATTTTCACAAAGTGATCAAGAAGAAAGTTTTCATGTTCCAGGCGTCATTGCTGCGGTTAGGGAGATTATGGATGATGATGGTTTACTGATCAGTGATGTAGGCAGTCACAAAATGTGGATAGCACGAAACTATCAGACCTATACGCCCAATGGATGTATAATATCAAATGGTCTGGCCTCAATGGGCATTGCGCTACCTGGTGGCATAGCCGCAAAAATTGTTGATCCAAACAGACAAGTTGTAAGTCTTATGGGCGATGGCGGTGCCATGATGAATATTCAGGAATTGGAAACTGCCAAGAGGATGAAAACCGGCTATTGTATCGTAATTTGTAATGATAACAATTATGGTCTGATTGAATGGAAGCAAAAGCGCAATACAAATTCTTCCACTGGAACAAAATTGACCAATCCTGATTTCACGGCTCTAGCACGCAGTTTTGATATTCCAGGATTCAAACCCAATACAATCGGTGCGTTTAAGTCGATTCTCAAAAAGCACCTTAACGAAAATAAATTATGTGTTATTGAAATGCCGATTGACCCTTCGGTAAACGAGAGCCTAACCGATGAATTAAATAACTATTTCAACTCATAAGCTATGTCTTCAATCACCACTCTTAATCCTGCTACAAATCAAAAAATTGATACTTACCAATTGTATTCACCGGACATGACAAGTCAAATTCTTACGGAAGTACAAGCCACCTGGAAATCTTGGCGACAAACAGATTTCGAACACCGCGCACAACTCATGCGTAAGGCCGCTCGGGTCTTACGAGATAATAAAAAAAGTTATGCTACAATGATGATGCAGGAAATGGGTAAAGTTCACTCTTCTGGCGTTGCTGAAATTGAAAAATGTGCTTGGGTGTGCGAATATTATGCCGATAATGCATCCACATTTCTCGAAAGAGAATTCATTGAAAGCGATGCTTCATCTTCCTACATAAGTTATGAGCCTTTAGGTGTAATCCTTGCGGTGATGCCGTGGAATTATCCTTTCTGGCAGGTCTTCCGATTTGCAGCGCCGACCCTTATGGCAGGAAATTGCGGCATACTCAAACACGCATCAAATGTTCCCGGTTGTGCATTGTTGATTGAAGATGTGTTCATTAAGGCCGGATTTCCGGATAACACCTTCCGATCATTGCTTATCCCAAGTTCAGATGTTGAAGCTGTTATTGAAAATGATATTATTAAGGCAGTCACCTTAACCGGGAGTGGGCCTGCTGGTTCTGCTGTGGCTTCCAAGGCAGGACAGCATATTAAAAAAACCGTTTTGGAATTGGGCGGTAGTGACCCCTACTTGATACTTGAGGATGCTGACATAGCACTTGCAGCTTCCCAATGTTGTCAATCCAGACTATTGAATGCTGGGCAAAGTTGTATTGGTGCCAAGCGATTCATCGTAGTGGACGCCATTTATGATGCGTTTCTTGAGGCTTTTAAAGATAATATGTCTAATGCAATTATGGGTAATCCAGTTGAGCAAGTTGATCTGGGACCTATGGCCAGACATGACCTGCGTGATGAGGTGCATGACCAGGTTGTAAAAAGTATTGAAAAAGGCGCAAAACTGGAATTGGGTGGGAACGTTCCTGATCATGAAGGGGCTTTCTATCCGCCAACTATTTTGACGAAAGTCAAACCAGGAATGCCAGCGTATGATGAAGAGATATTTGGTCCGGTAGCTTCTGTAATTCGCGTTAAAAATGAAGAAGAAGCTATCCGTGTAGCAAATGATTCGTCTTTTGGATTAGGCGGGGCTGTATTCACCAAGGATATTAAACGCGGTGAACGTATTGCAGCACAAGAACTTCAGTCTGGATGTTGCTTTGTTAACCAGTTTGTGAAATCTGACCCTAGACTTCCTTTTGGAGGCATAAAAACCAGCGGATACGGTCGTGAGTTAAGTTACTACGGTATTAGGGAATTCGTGAATATAAAGACGGTCTATATCAATAATAACTAAGAAGGCAGTTCAAGATCAACCACCAGTGGGTGATGATCTGAGCCCATTGCTTCAAGACAGTCCATCTTTATCAACTTGATATCTTTTGAGAAAAAGATTTGATCGATTGGAATCTTAATGGGCCACCAGCTAGGAAATGTTGGGTAGAGCCCTCTACCCTTCCTTGGATCGCCAAGTCTTGTCGATCTGGTAAAATATTGCGTGGCTTTACTCCATGCTACATCGTTTAAATCTCCACCAACTATTATTGAAGTTGAAGCCTTGACACTATTAATATATTCCGCGGCTCTGTACAACTCTCTGTCTTTTGGCCCTGCGTACAATAATTCTCCGGGTACAGGAGGTTTAGGATGCAGCATCCACAGTATTATTTCATTGTCATTATATCTTAAAGATATTTCTATCGATGGAACATCATCTCTTACTAAATGGTGAATGGTCGATTTTAAAAATGGCAATCGACTAAAGATTATTAAGCCATAGGTATCTTCTCTAAGGCCTGAACTGACATGCGGATAAGATTCTTCAAGAACTGCCAACTTATTGCGCCACGCCCTGTCTGTTTCAGATAACATGATAATATCAGCTTCTGCTTCTTTGAGTCCACCGATAACATCTTCATATTCAGAATTATGCTGATATACATTAAAAATTAAGATGCGAAGATTATCACCGTCGCCGGTACTGGATTGAATTTCTTTTTTGCCCAGAAATGAAAAAGGCCAAATCGAAGAAACACAATATATGATTGAGCATACCAATCCCGTCAAC
>JABDJE010000065.1 GCA_013002625.1 Saprospiraceae bacterium
TTGTAGATCTTACCGAATCGGGCATCGAATATGTTTATCGCGAACGCGCATTTGTATATCTGGCTAAAGGTGGAAAAGATCATATCGAACAGGATAGAATCGACTATGGTATCGAAGTACTAAAAAAGTTTGTTATCAAGTGCGCAACTCTTGCTGTGCGTGACACCATCGGCTTGGGTACCTCCGCACTGAGATCTGCAGATAATGCGCATGAGTTCATTTCATCGGTCAAAGAATATTGTGGCTTAACTGTAGACGTTATTTCAGGAAGAGAAGAAGCCGAATTGATCCACACAGGCGTCGTATCTGAAATCAAATTGAATGAAAATTTACTCGTGATGGATATTGGTGGCGGCAGTGTCGAGTTGATCGCTTCAGAAGGTCAAACGATAATTGACTTAATGTCTTTGCCTTTGGGTATAAGTCATCTCAGAAGTCAAATTGAATATTCCGATCCGATGACAGTTCAGGAATATAAATCGATTAAATCTGCGTTACTCAATCAGATTCAACCGATTAAGGCATGGTCGCATCTGCCTACAATTCTGGCAGGGGCAAGTGGTCCGTTTGAAATTATTGAATCCATCCTGGATGCGAAACCTAAAGCAGGTGGCAATCGTTTCGATATTGATCAGGTTAGAGCTATTGCCAGGCGTATCTTATTTGCAAGTTTTGAAGAGCGACAGAATATAAAAGGTATGCCGCCGAAAAGGGCTGATTTGGCGCTGGAATCGATGATGCTGATTGATCTAGTCATAGAGCTGTTTCCATCGCTGGAATACCTAATAGTTACAAGCTGGGCATTGAAAGAAGGTTACCTCCTTAGCAAGTATTTTTAAGCTTATCTAAAAATATTATTAATTTTGTCTAAATATTCCTTGTTACATGGGTGAATTACTCCAAATATTTACAGCAGAGTGGGCTATACGTGCCTTGTTGGCATCCTCGATGGTCGGGCTCATGTGTGGTGTATTGGGGTGTTTTATCGTATTAAGAAACATGTCTCTTATAGGCGATGCACTCTCTCATGCTGTTTTGCCCGGTATTTTCTTTGCCTTTATTTTCTTTGGTTACAGCACCATTGGTTTTTTCCTGGGTTCCACCATAGCCGGTCTCGTTGCGGGGATCAGTATCAGCTGGATTCAACAAAATGTAAAGACCAAAAATGATGCTGCTATCGGTATCATTTTTACCGCCATGTTTGCCATCGGTGTTATGGGCATCAGCTGGTTGAATCAAAGCGAGGGTGTACATTTGGATTTGAAAGATTTTCTCTTTGGAAATGTTTTGGGCATTTCTAACGAAGACATTGTACTAACAGCGATTGTGTTGTTGTATACTGTCGTGAGCGTCTTTCTCTTCTACAGATATCTGTTCATAACAACTTTTCAAGCCACCATTGCCGAGACCATGGGCATTTCACCCAAACGAATGCATTACTTCTTAATGTTGTTGCTTTCCTTTGCCATAGTAGCCTCTTTGCGCACGGTTGGTGTCATCTTGGTTGTAGCTATGCTGATCACACCTGCGGCCACAGCGCTCCTGCTTTCAGATAGGCTAAAGACAGTAATATTCATTTCCGGCTTAATCGGTGTACTATCTGCTGTGCTTGGGCTTGTGTTTTCAATAGTGTTTCAAACCACACCAGGACCGGCAATGACAATTGTAGCTACCGTATTTTATTTCCTTGCTGTTATTTTCTCTCCGAACAAGGGCTTGCTGTTCAAATTTCTGCAGACAAGAGTCGAGAAGCAACGCATCATGCGAGAGGATGTGCTTAGGCAAATCATTAAAAATCCACTGGACAAAGGGATGAGGCTGGCTGAGCTTTCTGAGCGCCTCAACCTTTCGGAGGACAAGGTGAAATCAATAAGTCAGGTGATGTCAAAAAGCCGCCTGTTGTCCACCACGAATGGTCTTGTATTTCTTTCCGAAGAAGGTATTAAGAAAGCCGAGCAACTGGTCCGCGCACACAGGCTGTGGGAAACCTATCAAGTGCGACAGATGGGACTGAATTCCGATCAGGTTCATGAAGCGGCTGATCAAATTGAACATTTCCTGTCTGAAGAATTACTGGATGAAATCGACAGCGAATTGGGATTCCCAACAAGAGATCCACACGATTCTCCAATTCCTGCAAAGCGCTAATTAATACCTGCTTTTGTAAAACCGGACTAAATGCGCTCGCTGATCAACGTTGATCATGAGTAAATAAATGCCCTCATTTAAATTCATCACGTCAATTTTAGTACCCTCGAATTGCCCCTTGGATGTTGACAGTATACGGCCCTTAATATCTAAGATCGAATATGAAAAGACCTTCTTCGTAGGGATATTTACGTGTAAGGTATGTGATGCAGGATTTGGAAATATTTGGATTGGCGCCAGGTCTTCCTCCAATATTGAAGTTGTCATTTCCACAACAACAGAATCTCTGATTTCACAAGCATTCATGTCTGTCACCACTACTTCATAGACACCAGGACTCAGATTAGTAGCTGTTGAGCTTGTCTGCATTAATTCATCATCCCATAAAATCGTGTAGGGCGGCGTTCCACCCACAATCTGTACTGTGGCCTCTCCGGACATCGAATCAATTGGACTTGATGTTGCACTGAGCGCTATTATCAGAGGGTCCGGTTCTTGTATTTCAATTTCCAACTCTGATTTGCAATTATTATTGTCAAGTACCTGCGCCACATAAATGCCCGCATCAAGCCCAGAGATAGTATTGCCGGTTGCACCATTGTCCCAATCAATCTGATAAGGGGGACTGCCTCCGGTTACCTCTATTGATGCCCCACCGGTCATGTCGCCAGCGCACAATGGTTCTTCAATTTGATTCAATACCACTTCCAATTCTTCTGGTTCTGAAACGGTAAAACTTTCTTGTGCTGTACAATTGTTATTGTCGGTTATAATCAGACTATAACCCCCAGCTTCTGCAGATTCTAAATCCTGCATATCAGAGTTATTGCTCCAATCGTATTGATAAGGTGCAGTTCCGCCTTGTACAAAAGTTTCGATAGCACCCGTATTCTGACCATTACAGTCAACATCTATTATCTCAATAGCTTCTATGACAATAGGGTCCGGTTCTGAGAGAATGAAGTTGGTATTGAAGACACAATTGTTGCCATCAACAATTTGCAAAATATAGTTACCAGAAGTCAAATCCTGAATTGATGACCCGCCCATTTCATCGTTCCAAATGTATTGGTATGGAGGTATACCGCCAACTACATCGATGGCAATTGCACCATTATTACCACCATTACACGAAATGGGTTGTAAGGAGATATCAGAGACAGTTAAAGCCAGCGGTTGGAATATTTGATATGCGGATGCAGCGGTACAACCGTTCTCATCTGTAACTGTAAGGTTGTAGGCACCTGGTTCAAGATTTGAAATTTCAGATGTATCTTGTCCTGAACTCCAATTGTAGGAAAGGTTGCCCGTGCCACCTTCAGCTGTGATATTAATATATCCGTTGGCGGCACCATTGCATTGCACATTCACAGCGTCCAAGAGATTAATTTCAATAGGTAAAACTTCAGGGATATTATAATTTGATTCTGTGATACAATTGTTGGTGTCAGTCACCGTGACATTGTAGTTGCCTGTACTTAAGTTTTGAATTATTGGACCTGACACGCCATTGCTCCAGATGATATTATAGGGGCCACTTCCCCCATTCACTTCAATTGCGATGGATGCCGATTCCTCTCCTGCACATTGAATTGGGACTAAGTTTACCAATTCAATAAACAAAGGATCAGGTTCAGTAATAGCCACTTCCAAACTCTCAAAACATCCTTCATCATCGGTTATTGTTACGATATAAGTATCGGCATTTAAATCAGAAATGGCACTTGTATCAGCACCGGTATTCCATTCGAAAGTGTAAGGAGGGAGACCTCCTGAAACTTGAACTGTTATCATTCCATCAGAATTGCCATTACAACTAGCATTTATTGCAGTTGCAACAAGGCTGATATTATCATTATCCAGAACCTCAAAGGATGCAGTGGACTGACAGCCAATACTATCTATTACGATGACATCATAACATCCAGCGGGCAATCCATTGAGATCTTCCTCAATAGATCCATTGCTCCAACTAATCATCAAAGGTCCCGTCCCCCCGGATACAGTAATTCCAATATATCCATCGGTAGCTCCAGGACATCGGGTATGATTTATACTATCCAAGGAGATTATAATAGCTGGAGGGCTATTGATTGGGAGACTATCCAAGGTGGCTTCACAATTGGCATTGCTTACGGTAAGAAAATAATAGCCTGCGGAAAGATTTACAGGATTTGTGCCATCGGGTATATCGGTAGGACCCGACCATTCAAAGTTCAGCTCAGACAAATCGACATTGCTAGTTAATTCAAATGCACCATCGGAACCACCCTCACAGGTGACATGGCTGATGTTAACCTCCAAACCAATTCGACAGGCAAGATCTGCATTATTTAATACCATGCTTGTATCTCCATTGCTGATGGATGCGATCCATCCCACATTGGCAGCAAGAATATATTCCAGGCCAAAAGTGTCTCTTAGTCTAAAACAGTTTTCAAATATGCCACTGCTTAATGTTACAGTTCCAATACTATCACTGATAAATAGCGCGCCATCAAAATCAAAGGTATCACCATCGACATAGCTGTGCCTGAACCAGTCGTTGTAAGTGCTGTCATTTTCACGATGCATAATTTGATTTGGATTAGCAGGATCATCAAATAAAAGTGGTCCCAGATAGGGAAGTGTATCCGTAAAAAAACCAGTTAATGTGTCTGGTAATAATATTTCTGTATTCCAGAATTGTGTATCCAGATAAGTGAATAAATTTGTTACACCAAATCCAAATTGACCGGAAACCATCCCGCTTGTGTCATAGACATCATAGGTCCAACTGTTGTATTCATCAAGAGGAAAATAATCAAACTTAATATTGGCTTTATGATTGGAAATGTCAAGCTCCTTTTGAATTGAACTGAGGCCATTTTTAGCTGTTAAGGGAATTGCAATCGTATTGCACAAAGGTGGATTAATGAACGGGCTCACACAATCACAAAAACACACCTCGGATCCTGATTCGAAATATGTCTGTAGAATACCATTACAGTTTGATTCCGAAACACCACATCTTCGACCGCACCAGCCTTCATCGCAGTCACAATAACACTCGCTGTCTTCTCCACCTGTGGAAGTCCCATTAATACAATTGGTATAGTTGTTACAGAGTGCTTCTCCTATGTCTTGCCAATTTGCAAGAAATGACTCACAACCGATAAAAGTAATTAAGGTAAAGAGTGTTAGAAGAGGGAAGAGTAGTCTGGTGCGCATGGCCGGAAAATAAAGGGTTATTTAATAACCGGCGGGATAATTTTAAGTTACAAAATATCCGACAAAAAGTATTGATTTTGAGAAGATTAGATTAATCCTGACACTCTTTACACACACCATATAGATTTAGGGAATGGGATGTGACTTTGAAATCAAGCAGATTACCAACCATATCTTTGGTGTTTTGGATTCGGGGATCGCAAAACTCTGATACCTTGCCACATTTTACACATACAAGATGATCGTGCTGCTTAAAGCCATAGGACTTTTCATAGCGTGTCAAATTCGTACCAAATTGATGCTTGGTAACCAATTCACAATTTACGAGCAGTTCAAGTGTATTGTATACGGTAGCTCTGGAGACACGGTAATTTTGAGTCTTCATGTGGATATACAAAGCTTCGGCATCAAAGTGATCGTCGCGATTATAGATTTCTTCAAGGATGGCGTAGCGTTCAGGGGTTTTTCTAAATTGGTTACGCTCCAGATAAGAAGTAAAAATATTTTTAACCTCTTCGATTATATTGTTCGTATGGCTGTTTGCTTCACTCATTTTCATCTTTTTCGACGCGATCAACGCTTGAAATTCCTTCGAGCTTCTTTATAGAATTAATAACATGTGTAAGTTGGTCTTTGTTTTTGACAAACAAACTAATCTTACCTTCGAAGTAGCCTTCATCGCCAGCAATACTAAAAGATCGAATGTTGATGGACAGGTTGTTCGATATTTCATTGGTTATTGCCTGGATGACACCTGGGCCTGAGTCGACTCCGATAATAAATAAATCCACAATAAAATTGGAACCCTGTGCATTGACCCATTCAGCTTTCAGAACACGATAACTGTAATTGGCCAACAGGTGGGTGGCATTTTTGCAATTGGCCCGATGTATTTTAAGTCCTTTTCCAGTTGTTAGATAGCCAAAGATTTCATCGCCCTGCACCGGGCTGCAGCATTTAGCCAATGAGTATTCATATTGATCAGCAGATTCTCCATCCACAAGAATATTGGATTTTGAGAAACTGTCTTTTACTTTTTTAGGTGTAGGTAAATCCGGCGGTGCTTGCGTACCTGTTTTTTCCTCTTTTTGTTTAAGCCCCGATATTCTGCCACCTTCTACTACGAATGCCTTGAAATCCGGCATTTTGATTTGTTCCATGGCAATAGCAAAATAGAGGTCAGGCCTGCTCTGAAAGTCAAGGTGCTTGACCAGATAGTCGATGCTTTCATCAAAATTGATTTTTTGATTTTTCATTTTACGCATCAGGGCTTCTTTACCAAATTCTCCTTTCTGCCGCTTTTCTTCCTTCATGGCAGAACGGATTTTGGATCGGGCCTTACCGGTTACCGTTAATTTGAGCCAGTGCTCTGAAGGTTTTTGGTTTTTATTGGTGGTTACTTCAACCTGATCGCCATTTTGAAGTTTTTCACCCATGGGTACCAACTTGTTGTTCACCTTTATGGCTGTAGCGTGGTATCCAATATCGGTATGAATATCAAATGCAAAATCCAGCGCTGTAGCGCCTTCCGGCAATATGCGCATATCTCCATTTGGTGTAAAGACATAAACCTCTTTGCTGAAAAGATTTGATTTAAAATCATTTAAAAATTCCAGGGCATCAGAATGCTGCGTATCCAGAAGGGCACGTATATTGTCCAGCCACTTGTCGTAGACATTGTTGGTATCTTTTACGCCTTTGTACTTCCAATGTGCCGCAAAACCCCGTTCAGCAATATCATCCATGCGTTCTGAGCGAATCTGAACTTCTACATAACGCCCATTAGGGCCAATGACTGTAGTGTGTAATGATTCATATCCATTAGACTTGGGTGTTGTGATCCAGTCTTTTAATCTTTCCGGGATGGGCTTAAATACATCTGTAATGATCGAATAGATCTGCCAGCAGATGCTTTTTTCTTTTTCTTTCTCTACATCGACAATTATTCGTACGGCAAAGAGATCATAAATCTTCTCAAAGGGGACCTGCTTTTTCTGAATTTTATTCCAGATAGAAGAGATTGCTTTAGATCTGGCCAAGACACGGTAATCAACATCCAATTCATTCAGCTTCTTTTTTAGCGGTTGGATGAATTCCTTGATGTTTCGACTTCTTTTTGACTCTGAGTCCTGTAATCTTTTTGCAATTTCATCGTACTGCTCACGATCTGTAATTTTCATACAGATATCATTGAATTCAGTCTTGATGTTGTAAAGACCCAGGCGATGGGCCAAAGGCGCATAGATATAAGCGGTCTCCGCAGCAATCTTCAGTTGCTTATGCTTGGGCATTACATCAATGGTTCTCAGATTATGCAGGCGGTCCGCCATCTTGATCAAAGCCACACGGACATCATAGACCAGGGAGCTCAATACTTTTTTGAAATTTTCAGCCTGTTTGTTTTCAACATTGTAGGTACCATCCAATTTGGTCAATCCATCTACAATACGGGTGATTTTTTCACCAAACATTTCACTGATCTCTTCCAAAGTCACTTCGGTGTCTTCTACTACATCATGGAGTAGGGCAGCCACAACAGCTGTCGCGCCGAGTCCAATTTCCTCAAAACAGATTCTGGCGACCTCAATTGGATGAAAAACATAGGGTTCTCCTGACTTGCGCCTTTGAAATTTATGTGCCGTGAGGATGAGATCATAGGCCTTTTGCAGATTCTCCTTATCTTCTGGTGTAGAACGCCCACGAAGCTTGTTAAAGAGCGATTGATACTCCTTATCAATTTTGGTTAATTCCTGCTTCGTTATGGCTTTTCCGCGCGGCATTTTTAAGTGTTTGAACCGATTTTAAATGTAATAATTAAATACTATTATAGAAAGTAATTGCAGTATTATTAAAAACATTTATCTTTGCGATCTTTTAATGCGGGTGTGATGAAATTGGTAGACATGCTAGACTTAGGATCTAGTGCTTCACGGCGTGGGGGTTCGAGTCCCTTCACCCGCACTTTTCAGCTTTTTTTCAAATTAATATTTTATGCTTGACCTCAATGCCTTTGTATATGTTCTAAGTAGCAGCATACACAAGCATTTCATGCCAGCATAACAAAAAAGCTTTTCTTTATGAAAGTAGTGAGCAAAGACTTAGAAAAATTAGTAAAATCCGTTGATATCACCA
>JABDJE010000162.1 GCA_013002625.1 Saprospiraceae bacterium
AGAGTATACAGCTAATGGTGTATTCTTTGCTGTAATCTTTGGTTTGGTAGCAGGTTTACTTATCGGAATAATAACTGAGTTTTACACAGGTACCGGAACAAGACCGGTTAAATCAATTGTAAATCAATCGCTAACAGGTTCTGCTACGAATATAATTGCAGGATTAGGTGTTGGTATGCAATCGACAGCTTTGCCTATTATCGTATTGGCAATTGCTATTATTGGTGCCCACCATTTTGCAGGATTGTACGGAATTGCAATCGCAGCAGTTGGAATGTTATCAAATACAGGTATTCAACTAGCCGTTGACGCTTATGGCCCAATATCAGACAATGCCGGTGGTATCGCTGAGATGGCAGATTTGCCTAAAGAGGTTAGACAACGTACAGATAAGTTAGATGCAGTAGGAAATACAACAGCTGCTATCGGAAAAGGATTCGCTATCGGTTCTGCAGCTTTGACAGCATTGGCATTATTTGCGGCTTATATGACGACAGTTGGAATCTCTACAATTAATATTGCTGATCCAATTGTTATGGCTGGATTGTTAATTGGAGGAATGTTACCATTCCTTTTCTCTGCTTTGTCGATGAATGCAGTAGGAAGGGCGGCTATGGATATGATCCAGGAAGTTAGAAGACAATTTAAGTCTATTCCTGAATTGACTGCAGCACTTGAGGTTATGAAGAGAAACGAAGGAAAAGAGTCTGATCAGTGGTCGGAAGCAGATAGAGCAACATTCGATGCCGCAGACGGGAAAGCTGAATATGGTAAATGCGTTGAAATATCAACTAAAGCATCCATCAGAGAAATGATTATTCCTGGTTTGATTGCAGTTGTGACACCCGTGGTTATCGGATTTGGTCCGAAACTATTTGGAAGCGATATGGGTCCTGAAATGTTAGGAGGCCTTTTAGCAGGTGTTACGGTTTGTGGTGTTTTGATGGCTATCTTCCAGTCTAATGCTGGAGGTGCATGGGATAACGCCAAGAAGATGTTCGAAGAAGGTGTTGAGATCAATGGTGAAATGTATTACAAGGGTTCTGAGCCTCACAAAGCAACCGTTGTTGGTGATACAGTAGGGGATCCATTTAAAGATACTTCTGGTCCATCACTTAATATTTTATTGAAATTAATGTCTGTAGTAGCGCTTGTTTTAGCGCCACTCTTATAAGAATAAATTGCAATAGTCTTTTAAGGCATGCCTGTCTCAGGCGTGCCTTTTTTTTATCTAGTGATTTATTGATTATTCCGCACTAAGTATAAAAACATATTATATATATTATAATTATATATAAATGCCTACATTTGTTCTGTTTTTTATCAAATAACCAAAACAAAACAAACGAGTGATATGAACAAAACAACAATTTTTGCTGGTGTAGCTGCTGGCGTCGTATGGTATATACTGGGCTTCCTATTCTACGGAATGTCTGGTCTTATGGATGGATATATGACTGAAGCAGGTGCTGCTGTCATGCTTCCTGAGGAAAACATTAATATGATTCTGCTCATAGTAGCACATCTGGTATTAGGTATCGTGTTTGCCGCGATATATTCTAAATGGGCCAGAGGAACACACACCTTTAAGCATGGCGCTGAATTAGGTGTAATGGTAGCACTGTTTTTCATTGGGATAGCTTTGATCAACATTTCTGTGAAAAATGAAATGTCAACAATGGGATATGTAGTTGATTCAATTTTTGGAATCATAAGCATGGCAATTGGTGGAGGCGTATGTGCGCTTGTCTTTGGTAAAATGGAGGACTAACTAAAAACTATTTACTAGAATTTGAAAAGGAGGTTTTGCTTCGGCAAGACCTCTTTTTTTATGTATCTTTTCGATCCTTTTAAATAAGCATTGGTATGAAAAATATCTTAACATTATTATTTCTCTTCTCTTGTTTGCAAAGCATTGCACAATCGAACACCGTTTTGACTATTAACTATGAATCCACAACCAGGGATACTGTTATAGAATTTCCAACCGAAGATCACAACAAGTATGAACGCATTCTCATGCATTATTCCATGCGTTGTAAGGATGGTCTGGTGTCGACGGGTTCTCAAAGAAATCTTGGATGTGGTGAATGGGATTACAGCTGCAACACATACCTGGTCGATTCTACACGTGTAGACTCATTGAAAGCCACTTCTGCCGATCATGTGATTGCTGGGTTTTCTGGAGACAGTTATGAATACAGAACCACGCCAACTTATACTTATTATCAAAGCATTCAACAGGAAGTAAGCTACAATAATATTATTACGAATAATGTGTATGCTGTAGGAGCGCCCAATGGCAGCCAAAATGCATTTGGTCAGCAGGGAGGTGCTTATAAAAACCAATTTATTTTAACAGCGGAAACATTAACTGCTGCCAATTTGGGAGCAGATGATATTGCAGGGATGAGTTTCAATTTCACATCAGGAGATATTAATTTGAAAAACTGCAGGGTTAAAATGCAAAATACCTCTGCTGCGTCAATTGATGAAGTAGCTGTTCCTGGTGCCTGGCAAGAATTATTTTTTTATGATATAACCTTAAATGAGGATAATAATTGGTTAAGATTCTATGACAATTTCGAGTGGGATGGCACTTCCAATATTCTTGTTGACTTAAGTTACGATGCAGCGACTGGACAGGATCTGGATATCCAGTCAGTTGATTTATCCTACGAAGGGTCACGTTCAGCTGGTGAAGATATGTATATGTCAGTAGCATCCAGCGGCCATGTATATGTAGATGATGGATTTGACAATATTGGAGAAGAAATAACCATAAGCTTCTGGCAATATGGCGCCTCAAATCAACCGACCAATTCAACCATTTTTGAAGGGCGAGATGCCAATAACCTGCGTCAAGCCAATGTCCACTTACCTTGGAGTAATGGACAGGTTTACTGGGATTGTGGGAATGATGGCGGTGGATACGATCGTATCAATAAGCAAGCAAATCCAGAAGATTTTAAAGACCAATGGAACCACTGGGCATTCACAAAAAATGCAACCACGGGTGAAATGCATATCTATCTGAATGGAATATTATGGCACTCTGGTACGGGATTATACAGATCTATGGATATCAGTGATATGAATATAGGTGCAGCGATAAGATCTAGCTCCCTATTCTATTATGGAGCGATTGATGCCTTTAGGGTCTGGAACAAAGCGCTGGATGAAAATACAATTAGAGCTTACATGTCTAAGCCTGTCGACGACACACATCCTAATTATAACAGTTTGATCTTGAATTACAACTTTAATGAAGTTAATGGAGACAATGCTTACATCGATTCATCGCCAAATGAGAACCATGGCAGCATTGTAGGCCAAGTAGGTATGCGAGCATGGAAGGGCGAAAATATCGCTGTTGATCTACAGAATGGTAATACAATTCCCGACCTAAACCTTCACCAGGGATTATATTTTACCTGGGTTGAAGATAATGTTGTTGTCGATTCAATTCAAAATCTCTCACAAAAGGTTGACTTCTACTCGGTCGAAGGAACAGATCTGGTTCTTGACAGCACAGCTTATTATTATTCTGCAGGTGATTATCCCATCCTGGATGAAATGGGGGATCAAGTAGGGACGGTTAACTTTGCGGCTGAAGGAACAATAGATATATCGGAATTATCCTATTACAGCAAATCACCAATGGCTTATGAATTGATGTCATTCGTAACACCTTACGGTATTGGCATCGACTTTGGATTGGATGGACATACATGGACTTTTGATGTCACTGAATTTGGACCCATTTTAAAAGGGAACAAACGCCTCTATCTCTCAAGAGGAGGCCAATGGCAAGAAGAAATGGATATTCGTTTTGAGTTTATCGAAGGCACGCCAGATAGAAATGTCATTGATATCAAACAAGTGTGGCCGGTTAATCAAACAGCATTTGGCAGCATTACAAATGATTGGAGATTGGAACCAAGGACTTTTACTTATGACCCATCCATTGCACAATATGAAATTAAAACCGTCGTAACGGGCCATGGACAGGAAGGCGAATTCATACCACGAAATCACACCATTAACATAGGAGCGTTTGCAGAGACTTGGCAAGCGTGGACCGAATGCGCATCAAATCCGATTTACCCTCAAGGCGGGACATGGGTATATGATCGTGCAGGTTGGTGCCCAGGGGCTCCATCGGATGTTCAAATCATAGATGCTACCCAATACTTCCAGTTTTTAGGAGATGTAGAACTTGATTATGGTGTTGATTTTGCATCAGGCGATAGTCGATACATTGTAAATGTTCAACTCATTGAATACGGTGCACCCAATAAAGCAAATGACGCCTCAATTTCAGATGTAATCTATCCATCATCACGTATCGAACATGCAAGATTTAATCCTACATGTCAGCCACCGCTTGTGATCTTGGAAAATAAAGGGAGCGAGGTCTTGACATCTGCTACCATAGAATATGGCATTTTAGGCAAATCTAGCTATAGCTATAATTGGACTGGAAATCTAAATTTCTTAAGTAAGGAAGAGGTAGAATTAGATTACTTATTTGACTTGTTGTCCATTGAAGAAGGGGATCAATTTTTTGCCACAATCAAGAATATAAATGGCGGTAGCGACGCGTATAGTAATAATGACATGGCTGTTACAGATTTAAGTCCTGTCAAACACTACAGTCAAGATATTGTCATTGAATTCAGAACCAATAATCGACCCACTGAAACTTCTTATACTTTAAGAGATAATGCCGGAAATATAATTCACGGCAGATCCAATGCGGCAGTTTCTGCCTTCACGCTTTACAGAGATACCATAAGAAACCTTAATGGATGTTTTCAACTCCTGGTTGAGGACAGTGATGATGATGGTTTGAGCTGGTGGGCCAACTCAGACGGAAGTGGTTATGTAAGAATAAGATCTGTGGGTGATAATTATGATGAAATTGCGACCGATTTCGGAAAATTCGTAGAGTACAATTTTTCTGCAGGCATGATATCAGATGTAGAGGATGTTGAGCTGGTTCAGGATTTAAGTATATACCCTAACCCGGGCACAGATCAAATTAGAATTGATGGTATACAGGATTGGAATGAATCCATTTTTGTCCAATTAATTGATGCCAATGCCAAGGTCATCCTGGCGCAGAATTATAAATCCTGGCAACTGAGTGGTGAAGGCATATCCCAACTACAATCTTTACCGACTGGGATGTATTGGCTGCAATTGAATGATGGAGAAAGAGTGCAACGCCTTAAATGGGTGAAAGTGGATTAGGGATTGGAGTATTAGGTTTAAGTTTCAAACTTAAACCTAATACTCTAAGGTGCAAGTCTTGGTTTGAAACTTAAACCTAATGTTTATATGTACAAGTCTTTCAATTCTAATTTAAACGTATTGTATATAGCTTAATGCCTTATTTCCAAATAAATATGATTAACTCAAATTTCCATTTCATGGATAAAAATGCCCGCTTTATCTAATAGATAGAGCCACTTTTGCGTTAAACAGTATATTGGCGCACGCCAAGGTCAACAAATTATGCTGCTTAAGTGTAATATGTTTAATATCAACCTTCTATGAACCTACACTTACCTGATATAATATCTATTCATTTACATATAAAACTTTTAGACATGAAACAAAGAATTCTAGCTTTAACAGCTGTATTCTGTATGTTCCTGACGGTCTCAACTTATGCACAAGTTGAACTACCTGAAGGCGTTAAGAAGAATACCTCAGTTGAAGGTATAACAGAATATGAGCTGGAGAACGGACTTAAAGTCTTATTATTTCCAGATCAATCCAAACCAACAATTACCGTTAATGTAACCTATCTCGTTGGGTCAAGACACGAAGGATATGGTGAGACCGGTATGGCTCACTTATTAGAGCACCTGGTTTTTAAAGGCACACCCGATCACCCTAATATTCCTCAGGAATTAACCGAGCATGGTGCGAGACCAAACGGAACAACCTGGTACGATAGAACTAATTACTTTGAGACATTCAGCGCAACAGAAGAAAACCTTGAATGGGCACTTGACATGGAATCTGACAGAATGGTTAATTCATTCATTGCAAAAGAAGACCTGGATAGTGAAATGACTGTGGTACGCAATGAATACGAAAGAGGAGAAAATTCACCTCAAGGTGTTTTAATGAAGCGTGTTATGGCAGCAGCATTTCAATGGCATAACTATGGAAAGACAACGATAGGCGCAAGATCTGATCTAGAAAATGTTCCCATTGACAGGTTAAAAGCTTTCTATCAGAAGTATTATCAACCCGACAATGCTATTCTTACCGTTGCGGGAAAAATAGATGAACAAAATACACTTGAGCGTGTCAATCATTACTTTGGAAAAATACCAAGACCTGAAAGACAATTGATTCCGACTTATACAAAGGAACCAACACAGGATGGTGAGAAATTGGTTACACTCAAGAGAGTAGGTGATGTACAATCCGTAGCTGTAACATATCATACACCTCCAGGACCACATTATGAATATCCAGCTATTGCAGTCATTGAAGAACTCATGACAAGTGAACCAGCAGGGCGTCTGTACAAGGCTTTGGTTGAAACAAATAAGGCATCTTCACAATGGGGTTTTGCACCTGGATTGAAGGAAGGTGGTTTTATATATTTTAATGCGGACGTACGAAAAGAGAATGACATCGAAGAGGCTAAAAATATAATGTTGGCTACTTTGGATGCGCTGATTACTAATCCGCCTTCAGAAGAAGAAGTTGAAAGAGCAAAATCCAGAATTCTCAAAAATTGGGAATTGGCCTATAACAGTTCCGACAGAGTGGGTTTGACGATGAGTGAATCTATTGCCGCTGGAGACTGGAGACTATTCTTTTTGTTCAGGGATAGAATTGAGAAAGTAAGTGTATCAGATGTTGTATCTGCTGCAAGCAAATACTTTGTTCCATCTAACAGAACTGTAGGATTATTCATTCCGGACAGCGATCCTGTAAGAGCAGAAATTCCAGACCCACCTAATGTAAATCAACTGGTTGCCAATTACAAAGGCAAAGAGGAGATCGCAATGGGAGAAGAATTCGATCCTTCACCAGGAAACATCGATTCAAGAACCAATACAGGTGAATTTGATTCTGGCATGGAGTACGCGCTTTTAAGCAAAGAGAACAGAGGGGATGCTGTAGTTGCAACAATGCGCTTACGCTATGGAACGCCTAAAAGTCTTGTTGGCAAGTCTACTGCTGCCCAATTTGCGGCCAGAATGCTAGATAAAGGAACAACATCGCTTACACGTCAGGAAATACAAGATAAACTAGACGCCCTCAAAGCACGTGTAAATGTTTATGGTGGTCAAAGTGGTGCGACTGTAAGAATTGAAACAACAAATGAGAATTTATCAGAAGTTCTGGATTTGACTGCCGATATTCTTAAAAATCCAGCATTCTCACAGGAAGAATTTGATAAAATAAAAGAGGAAAATCTTGCTGGCCTGGAAGAGCAATTGTCAGAGCCACAGGCATTGGCATTCAATAAGTTTAACAGACTTATGAATCCATACCCAGAAACTGATGTGAGGTACGCCAGAACACTAGAAGAACAAATTGAAGATATCAATGAACTTACACTTGAAGATGTTAAAGCATTTTACAGTGAGTATTATGGTACCGATGAAGCCACAGTATCTGTCGTGGGAGATTTTGATGAAGCCGAAATAAAATCAAAACTGAATAGTCATTTTGGATCATGGACATCAGATTCCAAGTATCAGCGTATTGAGGATCCTTATGTAGAAATTAAACCCGAGGAAGCTGAGATCAATACGCCTGACAAATCAAATTCAATGTTTGTAGCTGGAATGGCTGTTCAGGTAAATGATTCGCATGATGATTATGCAGCCATGATGATCGGCAACTATATGCTTGGAGGTGGATTTCTGAATTCAAGATTAGCTACGCGCATCCGTCAAAAAGAAGGATTAAGTTATGGTGTTGGTTCTTGGTTCAGCGGTTCTTCTGAAGATGATGGTGGTTCTTTTGGCGCTTATGCGATATCTGCACCAGAGAATACGGCTAAAGTGCAAGTCGCCTTCCAGGAAGAAATCCACAAGGTTATCAATGAAGGATTTACCGAAGAGGAATTGGAAGCAGCTAAGTCGGGTTGGTTACAATCTCAGACCGTGTCTCGTTCACAGGATGGCTCACTGATGGGCATGCTGGGCAACAATCTCAGATTGGACAGAACGATGGAATGGACTGCAGAATTAGAAGAGAAGATTTCAAATCTAACAGTTGACCAAGTTAACGCCGCGATGAAACGCCACATTCACCCAGATAAAATGGTTTATGTACGAGCAGGTGATTTCGAGAAATTGAAAAAAGAAATAAAACCTTAAAATATGAAGCCCCTCAATTGAGGGGCTTTTTTTTACAAAAAAAACCCTTTACCTCGAGGAAGGTAAAGGGTCTGTCTCAAAAGCTAACTTATATACTAATACTTAATCTCTGCAGGCCCGTTTAGCAGCCTTCAAATCTTCTACACTTTCAATGTCTTCAACAGTGCCATCTTCATATACAATTTGAATTGGGAAATCCAATTTTGGGCGCTCTGCTGAATCCGGGTTGTTATGTTTCCACGTACGAACCGCCATTTTGATGGACTTATAGTCTTCTACTTCAAGTGTTGTACTATCAGGGAAATTGATTGTTAGAGGGAAAACCAAATCGAAGCATGCTCTGAACTTACCTCTTCTGTGATGATCTCTTGGGCCATCACGAAACTCCTGAATACATTCTTTGATCACTTCTTTTAAGGCGTCTGGGCCGTCAATGCTGATTACCTCTCCTTCCTGATCCAAGATTTCAACAGGATATACCAATGATGGGCGACCTTCAACATCGAGGTTTGATTCTTTCCAGGCTTTGACGGTTTCCTTTAAATTCTGGTAGGAATCCACTTCCGCGGTAGACGCATCGGGAAACTCTACAGATACCGGAAAGACAAGTTCGAAACATCCCGCTTTTCCGATTCTAAATTTTTTCTGTAATTCATAAGTTGACTCGATTACATAATTATCAACTAAAGTACCGTTATCTTCTTCTTTTGAACAAGATGTCATCAGACCTACCAATAAAATGGCAACTAAGGCATTAATTTTTAACAGATTTTTGAACATAGTTTTAATTTTAGATTATTCAATAGATTACAACTAGATAAGAAGGCACTTATAGAATTGTACTCAAATTCTTTTGTTAATTTTCTCTTAAGGGATTGTGCATAATGGAAAACAACGAAGATATACAGTTGTGGAGCCGGCTAAAAGCAGGGGACAGACAAGCATTTGATATAATATATAGGCGCTATGCAGATACATTGTATAAGTATGGGTCTAGGTTTTCTAAGGATGGCAATACAGTTGAAGATGCCATTCATGATTTGTTTGTATATATATGGAAGCAAAAAGCAAACCTATCAGATACAGATTCAATCAAAGCCTATTTGCTTTTTGCTTTAAGAAACCGATTATTAAAGGATCTTAAAAACAAGAATCGTATTGAACTAAAAGACGAGGATCCCTATTTATCAGAAAAGGAAATGTCTGCTGAGGCTTCAATGATCAGAAATGAAGAGGAAGTAGCCCTTAATTTTGCACTAAAAAAATCTTTGAACGTTTTAAGTAACAGAGAACGAGAGGTTATGTATTTGAAATACTTTGATGGAATGTCATATGAAGACATTTGTCAGATCATGAATATTAATTATCAGTCCGTCAGAAATCTGGTTAGTCGTTCATTAAAAAAATTACATGGAGAACTCAAAAAATCCTAGCAATATGAGTACAAATAGTATTATCAGGTCTTTTATTGATGAAATGGTTAATCTCAAGTACATATTTCTGCTTCTCGCGGCGGTGGTTGTAATGGGTTGTAATTCTGCTGATGACTTGGAAACTGACCCGGAATTGGAACCTTATTTTGACCTATTTGCAGCAGAAGCGCTATTGCGTGGGATAACTGTAGATTATGAAGCACGAAGAATTGAAGGATTGATTCAGGATATTCCAAATACATCCATCCAGGGACAATGTTTCAGAAATGAAGAAAGACCGAACAAAGTCGTAATTGATGTGAATTATTGGAATAATGCCACCGAGGAAGAAAAGCAGTTTATCATTTTCCATGAATTGGGACACTGCTTTTTGGATAGAGCCCATCTTGATACACGTAATTCAGATGGTACTTGTGTGAGTATAATGCATAGCAGTCCATCCGTATGTGCCTTTAATCTGACAGAGCAAAATCGAAAGGATTATTTTAATGAGTTATTTCTAAATTAAATGTCAACACAACTACATCCAAGAATTGAAGCATTAGCCCAAGACCAAGCGTTTATCAATTGGGTCAAATCCGGAGCAGATCATGCTCAGGTCAATCAATTTTTAAAGGATGGCGTTGACCTTAATGATATACAAGAAGCCGTCAGGCTTGTTGAAATACTGATTGAACCTGTAAATAAGCCTTCAACACAATTTGACTCAGCGCAATTGCTCGGTAAAATCAATAATAGTATTGGTAAAATGGATACGCCTCAAAAATCAAATCGAACGCGTATCATTCGTTTGACCTCAATAGCTGTAGCTGCCGTTTTAACGGTGTTCGTTATTATGCGCTTACCGGATGCCAATGCCTCTATCAATACTCAAATGGCCGAACAATTAAACGTTGACCTGCCAGATGGGTCTAATATGATATTGAATGCTGTGACAGAAACAGAATTCTCGAAGAAATCCTTCAATAAGGAAAGGGTTGTAAATCTGAAAGGTGAGGCATTTTTCAAAGTAGAAAAAGGATCAACATTTCAGGTCAATACGCCCTTGGGTTCGGTCGAAGTGTTGGGCACCTCATTCAATGTTTTTGCAAGAGACGATAAGTTCGAAGTAAGTTGTGCGACAGGCAAAGTCAAAGTAAGCACCAGGGACGGATCTTCATTCGTTGTTCTGGAAGCTGGTCAGGAATGTGTGCTCGAAGAAGGTCGTATTACCAGGGTAAATCACCTATTTGAAGATCAGGATTGGATAGATGGTGTTTTTCATTATAAAGAAGTGAATGTCGGATATGTTGTGGAAGAAATTGAAAGACAGTTTGATGTGGATATTGAGATAAGCGATGGATTGGATACCATTAGCTATACAGGCTATTTTGAGAAAACATCGCTCGATACAGCGCTTGAATCTGTCCTCTGGCCTCTGCGTTTGGACTATGATCTTCAGACCAATGGCACGTATAGAATCTTCGGTAAGCAAGCTAATTGATACTTTGATAAAAAGAATACTTCAAATTTTAATTTTTGGAATGGGTGCTCTTTCTCTTAACGGACAAGAGCACACACCTCTCTATGAATATGCAATTGAAGAATCTCAATTATTAAATGAAGCTCTTGGCGAATTATGTGAACATCTCGAGATCATGCTGGCTTTTCCAGCTGATTTAATAGCTGGCGAAGTCATCCCACCTCAATCTATTTCTTATAACTCCAGCACTGAACTTTTAGAGGGATTGCTTTCTCCCTTTAATCTCGAGATTAAAAAAGTATCAGATTCCAAATTCTTAATCAGAGATCGGTTAAATGATTCTGACCTGACCATGGGAACATTTGAAGGGATGGCGATTAATCAAAAAACACAAATGCCAATTGCTTATGCAGCTGTCTACTTTAATGATTTTTCTGAAGGTACTCTGACAGATGAGGAAGGCAGATTCGCTATTAAGTGTAATTCCAGAACTGCAGATTCATTGATCATATCATTCGTATCACATAGACCAGTTGCTATTGCACTTGAGGATTTTAAATACAATCAGGCCTATGCATTGGTACCTCAGGATAATGTAATCGAAGATGTTCTGGTGGAATATATCGTTCCTCCAATTCTTATGAATGATTTTGAGAACGCCATGATTTTTTCTCAAAATGTGCCCCTGAGTCAAACCGTATTCAATAATGATTTACTTCGTCAAATACAACTGTTACCTGGCGTAGCAGCATACAATGATGATAGTGCTCAGCTCAAAATAAGAGGTTCCAATGCGGACCAGTCGCGCATCATTATCGATGGCATGCCTTTATATAGAGTAGATCATTACTATGGGGTTTTCGGTGCCATCAATACTGCATTTGCGGATAAGGTAAGCTTATATAAAAATGCCCAACCACTTGAATTCAACAGCCTTGGTGGTGGCTTGCTTGTTGTGGAATCAGCGAATAATATCACTGAATCGGAAGGGGAGGTACATGTGAATCTACTGGAAAGCGGTGCGCATTTCAAACTGCCCCTGGGGGAGAAAATAAGTTTTGATCTTGCAGGTCGAACGACCTATCGAAATGTTGACGATGGAGGACTGATTAATCTGAAGCGCAATCGCAGCGATGAAAATTTCCAGGATGAATCTTTTGTCAATTTCATTGAAAACGAACCCAGGTTCAGGTTTTATGATTTAAATGCTTCTTTGGTCATTAAGCCTAGTGCTAAGTCAGAAATTGCATTAAATACTTTCTTTAGCAATGATAAATTTATCAATGCTTTTGACCGCACATTTGGTGGGCAGAATAATAGCCAAACGGAAACCATCTACAGCAACGAAGAAAAATGGACCAATAACGCCGCTTCACTGATCTGGAAGCAGCAATTCGGTGATAAATTGTATTTCAACCTTACACAACACCATTCCGAATATACCTTTTCTTCACGCCTTGATTCTGAATTAACCAGGAAAGAAAATGGTCAGATTGAAAGAAAGGCGTTGTCTATTCAAAATGATAGTGAAATTAAGGACCTAG
>JABDJE010000111.1 GCA_013002625.1 Saprospiraceae bacterium
GCATCAGACCAATAAAAAAGTGGCAGGGGCATTCCTGTTCCAAAACACGCATTCATCTGCGGCAGAACAAGTTGATGCCTGCGGTCGTTGCCATGCCAGAAGAGGCCCCCTAACAAACGAGTTCAAGCACGAAGAAGATATGATGGATCATTACATTCCAATTCTACCGGAATATCCATTGTATCATGTTGATGGCCAGATCAACGAAGAGGTCTATGTGTATGGATCTTTTTTACAAAGTAAAATGTATCACAGGTCTGTAAGCTGCATGGATTGTCACGACCCACACACAAACATGTTGAAGTTTGAAGGCAATGACCTTTGTGCACAATGCCACCAAAAGGATAAATACGATAATTTAACACATCACTTTCACCCCAAAGACTCCGAAGGGGCTCAATGTGTAAACTGCCACATGCCTGGTAAGACTTACATGGGAAATGACTTTCGAAGGGATCACAGTTTCAGGGTGCCCAGACCTGATCTGAGCGAAGCATACAATGTACCCAATGCATGTAATGACTGTCACGCAGACAAGGACTTCAAATGGGCCTCAGATGCAATTGTTGAGCACTATGGGCCTCAAAGATCGAGGCATTTTTCTGAAGCCTTTGCCGCCTTTCAGACGGGTAATATAAATGCTTATCCGCAAATAATTGGTTTGATTTCAGATACAAGCAACAGTCACTTTGTACGCGCAACAGCTCTTGATTTAAGCAATACTATCCAGGATGAATACACGCTTTCCAGATTGGTATCGGCCCTTAAAAGTGAGCATGATATTATGCGTTATACAGCGCTTAATGCTTTTGCAAATTACGCTCAAGAAGATCGTTTGAAATATCTTTCTCCTATGCTGAAGGACAGCAGCAGGGCAGTACGTACTCAGGCCGTTTATCTGATGGCGGATCTGTCAGCAGATTTATTTAAAGGAAGCCTACAAGAATATTATGCAAAAGCAATGGATGAGCTGCAAGCCAAAATGGATGTGCAAGCTGATTTCCCTCAAGGCCAGAACTATATTGCCCAATTCCACTTTAATCGAAAAGAATATAGGCGTGCAGAGCAAGCTTACCTAAAAGCATATAACTTGGACCCCTATGACCCCTCTTCACAAATTGGATTGGCCAATCTTTATTACCGACAGTCCAATATTAAAGCAGCTGAGAAAGCATTTTTGAAGGCTATTGAAATTTATGATGCCTCAGTAGAAGCGCATTATTCATTGGGCTTGTTGTATGCCGAGACCAAGGACTTGGAAAATGCAGCCCGATATTTCGGCAATGCAGCACGAAAAAGTCAACAACCGAGGCATTATTATAATTGGGGGCTGACCTTGCAAAACCTTGGGAAAATAGATGAGGCGGAAAAAGTGTATTTAGAGGCATTGGAACTACATCCTCAATCTGAGGAAGTTCAATATGCTTTGTCTATTCTATATTTAAATGAAGGTAAAAACACAGAAGCAAAAAGATATTTAGAAAACTTGCTAAGATTATTTCCCAATAACAAAGAATATAGACGCTTAATTATCATGGCTAATTCATAAAGCCAACTGAAAGCTTAATGTGTAAATTGTTAGTTTAGGATTAGAAAGAAATATATGACGAAGCCTTCAAAGTGGTTCCTACTTCGAAATCCTGAAGTTTATCAGGGCTGGAATAAGTCGAATAATTACTTCGAAGGGTGGTATTTAAAAATTGTCGACCCGGAACAAAACCTTGCTTTTGCTCTGATACCAGGAATTTCCAAATCTGCAGACCCACACGCATTCGTTCAATTTATTGATGGCGTTCAATGTAAGGCAGAGTACTATCGATTTGATAGAAAAGAATTTTCAGCCCAGCCGGATAAATTTGAAGTCAAAATTAAAGATCATTTATTTTCTGAAGATAGAATTGTATTCCGCAATCAGGATTTAGATATACAATTAGAGCAAAGTCCTTTTGCCAAATTAAAAACCTCACTTCTACGGCCCGGTATCATGGGCTGGTATGCCTACATGCCGTTCATGCAATGCTACCATGGGCTGGTCAGCATGAATCATAGCGTTACAGGCAATATTAGAATAAGGGATAAGAGCTATTCATTAAATTCTGCAAAGGCATATATCGAAAAAGACTGGGGTGTTTCTTTTCCCAAAGCCTGGATTTGGAATCAGTGTAATAGTTTTGAGTACAACCAAGATCTATCAGTTTTTGCTTCAGTTGCACACATTCCATGGCTGGGACATTACTTTATAGGCTTTATTGCGGCTATCCATTATAAGGGTAAGATTCAGGTCTTTGCGACCTACAATTATTCCAAGCGGGAGACCAAAGTTGTAGGCAACCATGTTACGATGACTTTTACCAAAGGAAATAAATGCCTGCAAATAGAGTCTATCAAAGAAGAAGGCGCTGATTTGAAATCTCCATTAAACGGTGAAATGTTATCCAAGGTAAATGAAAGTTTGCTGGCGACCATGAAAGTCAGGTATTCCGAAGGTGGTAATATGCTTATAAATGAAACAGGCAATTACGCAGGTATGGAATTGGCTGGGCCGGTGGATATATTGTTGGAATAAATGTTTTGGCTAAAAAATACTTTTGTCTAGTGTATACGATTTATGTAATAGAACTATCAAGAAAAGTATATTCTGAAAATCAAAAATTCAGAGAGGCCAATCCTCAATACAATGGCGTATTGGAATGTGTGTATGTGGGTATGACAAGTAAGACGCCCAAACAAAGATATGAGCAGCATAAAAAGGGACTTAAAAGCAAAAGGGGTCATAACATTGCTTCACGAATAGTTCAGAAATTTGGCATGTACTTACGTCCAAGCTTGTATCAGCACCTCCCAAAAATTAAATCAAGAGCCGAGGCCCTAAAGGCTGAAGAGCAACTGGCTTTGGAGTTGAGAAGGAAGCGGTATGCGGTGTGGTATAATTAATAACCGGTAAAGAATTCCAGAGCTTAATTCATACAACCCATGAACGATTTGGGCAATAATATATTTAAGCTTTGATATCTAAGCTTAAGTATCTATATTCTAATTTTTCAGAAACTAATTTCTTTTGGTAAGAGCTTCAAAAAAATTATCCCAACCCAATAAACTCAGTTTAAAAGAAAGCTTTGGTTCCCTAAAGTTTATTCCCAGATTCTTCAGTGAAATCAGAAGGGTGAATCCAACACTTTTTTACTCAAATTTATTTTGCCGCGTAATCAGTGCATTCATTCCGCTCATCATGTTATGGGTAGGTAAAATAATTATTGATGAGGTTGTTTTACAAATCGCAGCAGATGTTAAAGTGCTGGATCGATTATGGATGTTCATCGGAATTGAGTTTGGTCTTGCTATTGTTTCAGATCTGCTCAGTCGGGGTATAAGTCTGACCGATGTCCTACTGGGAGATCAATACTCGATAAGTTCTTCGGTTAAAATTATTAAAAAGACATCTGAGGTGAACTTAGGTCAGCTAGAAGATTCTGAATTTTATGACAAACTGGAAAGAGCCCGACAACAAACAACGGGACGGGTAGGATTGATGTCAAATGTATTGACACAGGGGCAGGACATAATTGTCATATTATCCTTACTTGGGGGTGTAGTCGCTTTTGAACCATGGCTTATCATTCTGTTGGTTGTTTCAATTATTCCTACAATCCTCAATGAAGTTAAATTTAGCGGCACCAGCTATTCTTTGGCCAGAAGCTGGACACAGGAAAGAAGAGAATTGGATTATTTGCGATATGCTGGCGCCAGTGATGTCACCGCTAAGGAGGTGAAGCTATTTGGACTGGCTAATTATCTTGCTACACGCTTTAAAGTGTTGTCTGAAAAATATTACCTGCTCAGTAAGGACCTTGTTATGCGAAGAACAACATGGGGGTCATTCTTTAATGTTGTAGGAACAGGAGCCTACTATGGTGCTTATGTTTTCATTGTATTCAGAACGGTGTTGGGAATATTCAGTCTGGGTGATATGACATTTTTATCGGGCTCATTCAATCGCCTACGGTCTAAGTTGCAAGGCTTTTTTACACGTTTCACGGCTATCACTGAAAGAGCATTATATCTCCAGGATTATTTCGAATTTCTGGATTTAGTATTCGAAAAAAGTGCAAGTATTGGCACACAAAGTATGCCCGCAAGAATAGAAGAGGGGTTCACCATATCTAATCTTGGTTTTAAATATCCTAAAACAGATAAGTGGGTTATTCGCAATGTAAATTTTAAAATTCGGGCAGGTGAAAAAATGGCCTTTGTAGGTGAGAACGGGGCTGGTAAGACAACATTGATCAAGTTATTGCTCAGGTTTTATGAACCGACAGAGGGAGAGATTTTACTTGATGGTATTCCGATAAAGCACTTTGAAAAGAATGCCTATCAAAAGTTCTTCGGTGTAATTTTTCAAGACTTTGTAAAGTTTGATCTTACCATTAGAGAGAACATAGCTGTGGGTGAGATTACTGAAATAGACAATCAAACTCGGATTGAAGATGCAGCAGAAAAGAGCTTGGCTGAGCAAGTTGTGGCAGAACTGCCAAAGGGATATGATCAACAACTCGGTAGACGATTCAAGAGCGGGAAGGACCTTTCGGGAGGCCAATGGCAGAAGATTGCTATTGCACGGGCTTACATGAAGGATGCAAAAGTGCTCATCCTCGATGAACCCACATCTGCGCTTGATGCGAGAGCTGAAACGGAAGCGTTTAAACGATTCACAAAACTGACGGTTGGCAAAACGGCGGTTATTGTTTCACATAGATTCAGCACGGTCCGTATTGCTGACAGGATATTGGTATTAAAAGATGGAGGTGTTCTTGAACTCGGCACCCATGATGAGCTTATGAACAATGGTAAGCTGTATTCTGAGTTGTTCAATCTGCAGGCTGCAGGGTATCATTAAATCGCAAATAATACTTCTCATTTCACAGAATAAGAAAACCTTCAATATTTTTAAAAGACAACTTCGTCTAAATCTTATTTGATCTAATTGAAATTAGAACAATTGTATATGCGTTGAGAAAAATTGTCCGTTATTGCACAAGTACAATTTAGGGATCACAAGAAAATACCAATCACGATGCGTCAACATAATGCCCCTTGGCACTTTCTCTTCTTACTGATATTGGCGGGAGAGTCGGTTTTTATTCTTCCATTTGTACTCGCGCGCATTTTTAGACCAACGGTACTTGAAGCTTTTGGATTGGACAACTTTCAACTGGGGGTGTGTTTCTCTATTTATGGTATAGTAGCATTGATATCCTATATTTTTGGGGGTCCAATTGCCGATAAATATCCTCCAAGAAAATTAATTGCCATAGCCTTATGGATGACGGGTTTAGGAGGCTTGGTCTATGCCACCTTTCCCAGTTTCATGGTCTTAAAAATACTTTATGGCTATTGGGGATTTACAACCATTTTTCTATTCTGGGCGCCCATGATCAAAGCCACACGTGTTTGGGGTGGGTCTCATTCCCAAGGTAAGGCCTTTGGCTTCCTGGACGGTGGTCGTGGATTAGTAGGTGTGCTTTTTGGTAGTGTAGGCGTCCTTATTTTTTCGCTGTTTATTACTTCAGAAATTTCTCAAGCGACGGCCTCTGAAAGTCAGTCTGCCTTCAAGTATGTTATTTTGGTATCCTCTGGAATAGTTGTTCTTGTGGGTCTGTTGGTATGGTTTTTTTTGAAATTGGAAAGCAAGGTAGAAAAGGGAATCATCTTAGACAAAATCTCAATTTCACAACTTAGAGAGGTATTACGTTTACCATCCGTTTGGTTGTTGATGATAATTATTTTGTGTGCTTATGTGGGGTATAAAATTACAGATGTATTTTCATTGTATGCGCATGACGTAATGTTGTACGACCAGGTCCGATCAGCTCAAATTGGTACAATTCTATTGATTGTACGACCTGTCACTGGAATTCTAATTGGATTCTTGGCCGACCGCTCACAAACGACACTGTGGCTGTTCATCAGTTTTGTAGCATGCTTTTTAGGGTCGTTGGTATTCGCATCTGGCCTAATAACAGATTCTCAAACTGCCTTATTTTTTATATCGATCCTGGTTGTGGCTACAGGGATTTACGCAGCGCGTTCTTTGTATTTTGCCGTAATGGAGAAAGGCCAAATTCCATTGGTTCTCACTGGAACTGCAGTAGGCCTTATTTCGATCATTGCCTATACACCTGATATATTCGCCGGACCTGCGATGGGGTATCTCCTGGAGAATTCGCCAGGTGCTGAAGGACATCAACATGTATTTATAATGCTGGCAATATTTTCATTTATTGGTGGTGTTGCCGCATTTTGTTATTTCAAATTATATAGAAATAAGTCTTAAGTCTGGGGCAAAGCCATTAAGAGTGCCGAGTCAAATGAAGCTATACTTTACGCGTTGCTTTCAGGCTCAACCGCCGAACTTCTATTTCTGCTATCCATAACAAGCCCATAAGTCATAAGTAAGCTCGTGATCAAAATCACATAGAGGAAGATGCCTTGTTCAAAATCAGGAACTGCTAAGGCAACAGGAATTGTGTATAATAAAAGGATGGTGAGTAGACCTCTAGGCGCTAAAGACAATTCTGGCATAATACTCCCCTTGAGTAACGGCTTGAGAATTATATATCGAGTCAGATAAATGGCTGCAATAATTGCTAGACTGATAAGAAAGACATCTAGGCTAAGTAAGGCTGATATATTAATGGTCATGCCAAAAACAATGAAGAAGAAGGTACGCAGGACAAAGGCCGTTTCGCTGGTAATTAATTGAAATTCTTTTTTTATGCGAATGATTGGGTCATCATCTGACTCTGGATTATAGGTGTTTCTAAATATTTTGAACACCCTTTCATGGTTGGCTAAGGACAAGCCAAAACCGAGTACGATAATAAGAGGATATAAATTAAATAGATCGCTCACACTATATAAAATAAATATGATGGCTACCAACAAGAACAATCGGCTGGTGGATTTCAGGTCTTTAAAGAAGAACACGATTAGATAGCTGGCAACAAAGGCGATCAAAAAGGAGAGCAAGAGATTGATTACAAAAGAGAGTACAACCATACCGCTGCTCGCTTCGGATTGCAAAAGATTTAATGCGAAGTAGAAGCACATAATGCCAAAGATGTCGGAAAAAGCACTTTCATAAATGATGAACTCTTTTTTCGTCTGCACCATATTCCCAACGCTGGGTATTATGATGGCACTGGATATTATGGACAGCGGCGCACCATAGAGCATAGCTGCAAGAAAAGATGCATCAAATAGAAAGACTATAATGCCTGCAATGGATACAGCTGTTATCACGAGTATCACAAAGGCTGCAATAAAGGATTTACCAATCAATCGGTATTTATCTTTTGTTATGCGCAGGTCCATGGCGGCTTCCAATACAATCATGATTAGACCTATGATACCAAGGATGCGTGCCACAGGCATCAGTTTTTCACTTGTAATACCATAATTGGCTAAAAAACCCGACATACCCATTCCAAGAAAAATGAGGAGTAAGACCGAAGGAAAGCTTGTCCTTTTTGCAATTAAACCAAATAAGTATGAAATAATTAAAAGGGAAGAGGCAATGATGATTATGATATTGGGATTGGAGAGGTCCATAGGTATTTTTGTGATTTTTAAACTAATATTTACTAAGCAGTTCTGAATAGTAAATTACGATATTGTTTTGTTTTAAAGATAAGTTGATCATGATTAAGATAAATGATAAGATTTCAATAGCTAAGAATGAAATAGTAATTGAAACTGCCAGATCAAGTGGACCAGGAGGGCAGCATGTGAATAAAGTGGAAACGGCAGTAGTTTTAAAATTTGATATTCTAGCCTCCTCCCTACCAAATAATATAAAAGTATTGTTGTTGAAATCCAATGATTCCAGAATCAGCAAGAAGGGCGTTCTTAGGATTAAGTCCCAAAGTCACAGGAGCCAAAAAAAGAATCACGAAGCGGCTCTTAAAAGACTAAAGGCATTTATAACTAAAAACACCAAAAAGAAAAAAAAGAGAATTAAAACCAAGCCAACACGCCAATCTAAGGAGCAAAGACTTTCCAATAAAAAACATAGAAGCGAATTGAAGAAAGGGCGGAAGAAAGTCCAGCTCAAATAATACCTATTTAATCACTATGGCTGATTCAAAGTAAGTGAAATAAAAAAACCCGACCATGTGCATGACCGAGTTTTCATTTTGGCGCCTCCTTCCCGACGCTATTCCGATAAATCGGAAATGGTACGGGATTTCGCAAACGGAGTTTGCTCAACAAGGAGTCCTTTCGGAGGCTTGTTCTTTTGGTTCTTAGATATATTGAAAAAAAAGCTCAATCATTTTCATGATCGAGCTTTTATTGTATGCACTGAAGCGTGCCGAAGCAAAGCGAGGCTCTGCTTCAAGTGCGCCTCCTCAAGGACTTGAACCTTGGACCTACGGATTAACAGATTACATCCGAAGGAATAATATAGTTTCAATGCCTAAATGAGAAGAACAGAACAAAAAGGAGTATGTATAATCAAGTCCATGTTACTAATTCTAAAAACCACTTAGTTCCTCTTATCTTTACATATAAATCACATTGGACAGGTTCAAAATCTTTACAGTTTAGAACTATCATACGTAGACTTAAATATCAAATACAGAATGCCTTTCATATTTCATCTTATTTAAGACTGGAGTTTTTTATGCTTTGGCCAATTCTATTGCTATTACCCTTAAAGTTCTTCGGACAAGAAGAAAATAAACTAATCCCCTATAAAGTCAGACATTATGGTGTTGAAGATGGTTTGTCTCAGGGATCTGTATTTAACATGTTGAAAGATAACAGGGGATTTATGTGGTTCACTTCTTATGAAGGGCTAAATAGATTTGATGGCTCATCATTCAAGGTGTATAAGCAAAACAAACAAGATATATCTAGCATTGATGGAAACAATCCAATTGGGATTGTTGAAGATAGTAAAGGTGATTTATGGATTGGAACTGAAACATGTCTGAACAAATATGAAAGGTGTTGTGATAGGTTTAGCCAAGTTTTTGTGCACGATAGTTTAGGAAACAAGGTGTATAGCGCCCATTATCCTTTCTATTCAGATTCTTCGGGCATATGGTATATTAATGATATAGAAGGTGTTGCTGTTTATAACCCAGAATCAGGACAGAAATCTATCATCAATTCTGAGTTTAAATATTCCAGATCTAACTACAGAATAAACACCGTGTTTTATGGAGACGATGGAACCATTTGGTTAAGAAGAAAAGAAGGTTTAATTAATATTAATCCAAACACTCAAAAGATTGATTACTATTTCTCTGACAATTCAAATAACATAATCGGACCCTCCATAAATATTAATAGTTTCTTCGAGGATGATGATGGTATTATTTGGTTAGGCTCTGATAATAGTCTTGTCGGTTTTGACAAAAAAGAATTGGAATTTGAAATTCTAAAATTGAATAAAATAAATTCAAGTTTTATTTCCGCAATTGAGGTTAATAATGAAGGAATGATGTTTCTTGGAACAAACCAGGATGGTGTATTCGTTCTTAATAAACAAAACGAAATAATAGCACAATATGGAACAGATATCAAACACAAAACTCAACTGACAAATAACTCCGGTGCGACAATATATATTGATGATAATAATATAGTTTGGATAAATGTTGATCCTGAAGGTATTGATGTATTAATACCAGATAACAAGCCATTTAATAAATTTTCTGACAATCTTTTTAATCCATTATATTTTCTGAATAGTGGAACAAGATGTTTTGTCGAAACTGCTGATAAAAAGTTATGGATAGGAACACAAGAGGATGGATTAGTTCTTTTCGACCCCGAAACAAATGAAATCAAAGATCAAAAATTAAATGAAGAACAAGGGTTTAATGAGAATCATGCAACTTGTTTTTTTAGAGATGAGTCCAACAAAATATGGATAGGTACATATGAAGGGCTTTATGTCATGAATGAAGATGGAAGTAATACTAAAAAAATAATTAACAATTCGAATCCTGAATATTTTAGTGCCTCTAATCTCATTTGGGATATTTTACAAACGCCAGATGGCACCATTATTTTTAGTACAGATGCAGGTATTTATTTTATTCCAATAGAAAGGTTGATACCTCAGCAATTAGAAATGTTAGGAAATTTTGTTTCAGGCGATATGTATCTGGATCAAAAGAATAATTTATTTGTTTCATCAAACTTGAATGGATTCTATGTCCTCAAGTTGGATGAACAAACTGAGAAACAACCTTTCTACCATCATGGTAAAGACTTAAACATCAAGCACTTTTATGAAGATTCTGATCCTGGCATAATGTGGCTGGCGACGAATAATGGTTTGATAAAACTGTACCATAATAACTCATGGTCCGAAATAGATTCCATTGTACACTATGATTCTTCTCATGGACTGCCCAGTGAATATATTTATGGAATCCTGCCAGATGAATCCGGTAATCTATGGATGAGTACTAATCGTGGAATCAGCAAATTTGATAAACAATCGAAGAATTTCACTAACTATGGAACACAAGATGGCATACAGGGATTTGAATTTAATACAAACAGTTTTCTCAGGACAAAAAACAACTTACTATATTTTGGTGGCACCAAAGGATTCAATTCATTTAATCCTCAACATATCTCTTCCAATTTAATAGCTCCACCACAGGTACAGCTTTTAAGTATGTTAGTCAATGGAGAGCCATTTGAAAGTAACACCTATATTGGTGAAACCTCATCTATATCACTGAAGCACACACAAAACACATTTACCTTCAGCTTTGCTTCAATGGATTTTATCAGTGGTAGTAATAGTCAATATAGGGTCAAACTTGAAGGATATGATGATGATTGGATAATGAAAGGGACCGATAATTCTGTAAGATATACAAAGGTGCCTCCAGGAAAATATACTTTACAGATTAAGACAGCAAATGATGACGGGATATGGAACGAAAACCCAACTCAACTAGGAATAAGCATTAACCCGCCCTGGTACAATACATGGTGGGCCTACATATTGTCAGCTATTATTGTCTTTGGTTTGCTGATTTACTTTTATAGATTTCAGGTATCAAGAAAATTAGCCCGCCAAGAAGCGAGTAGATTAAAGGAACTGGATGAATTCAAAACTAAATTCTATGACAATATTACTCATGAATTCAGAACTCCATTGACCATTATACTCGGGATGACAGATAAGCTTGAAGATGCACATCCTGAAAATTCGAAACTTCTTCATTTAATAAGGAAAAATGGAAAAGCACTACTGGATCTTGTAAATCAAATGCTGGATTTATCAAAGATTAGATCGGGAACTTTAAAAGGGGAGATGATTCAGGACGATATTATTGGTTTTCTTAACAGATTTGTTAGTTCATCTGAATCCTATGCACGCACTAAGAATTTAGGATTACAATTCCATTCGGATATTTCTAAATTGATTATGGATTTTGACATTCAAAAAATGGAAACAATTCTAGGAAATTTATTATCAAACGCCTTTAAGTTTACTCCAGAATACGGTAATATCTTAGTCCTTGCAGAAGAAATAATCTGGAATAATCAAAATGCCTTATGTATACGGGTTAAGGATTCAGGCGTTGGTATGTCAAAAGAACAGCTATCACAAATATTTGAAAGGTATTACCAGGCTGATACTGAGCACGATAATAAAAGAGGATATGGTCTGGGGCTGGCTATTGTTTTTGAGTTGGTGCGCTTTTTAAAAGGAAAAATCTTTGCTGAGAGCACCTTAAATCAAGGGACAATTTTTACAATATATTTTCCTATATCAAATAATGCCAAAATTGTACCTTTGGATAAACCGTTGACCGAATTGACAAAGATTGGTTCAGTTTCTCCAGAATCATCTAATATCCAGGAAGATAATATAGGTACTAACCTTCCTGTACTGTTAATCATTGAAGACAATATAGATGTCACTTTTTACCTAAAAGATTGTTTAAAAAACCAATACGAAATTTATACTGAAGGAGATGGAGTATCCGGTATCAATAAAGCCTTAGAGATAACGCCTGATATCATTATCAGTGATATAATGATGCCTGGAAAGAATGGGTTTGAAGTTTGTGAAACGCTGAAATCGGATCAACGTACTAGCCATATTCCTATTATTATGCTTACTGCAAAGTCTTCAGATCAAGACAGAATGAAGGGCCTGAGTAAAGGTGCAGATGCATATCTATTAAAACCATTTAACAAAGCTGAATTAGAAATTCGTTTAAAGAAACTGGTGGAATTGAGAACAGCTTTGCAGGCAAAGTACAGTAACGCTATACAATCACCTGCTGTAATAAAGGACCATCAAACCAATCTTGAAAGTGCTTTTCTGAATAAGCTCAACAAGATTCTTGATACACATTTGGATGATAGTAGCTTGGATATTGCATTACTCTGTAATAAAATGAATATGAGCAGGGTACAAATACATCGTAAATTAAAAGCCCTTACTGATAAATCAACATCTATCTATATTCGATCTTATCGATTGAATAAAGCAAAAGATCTTCTTACAAATCTTAATCTAAATATTTCTGAAATAGCTTATCAGACCGGATTTGAAAGCTTGAGTTGGTTTACACAGGCTTACAAAGAAGAATTCGGTAAAACCCCTTCTGAAACGCGCAAATAGCTGATATTTAGGTAGTTGAATATGATGTCTTTAACAAATCTTACATTGACAATCATTGCTATGTAACAATACCTAAAAAGAATGAAACACTGGCTAAAAGCCTTACTCTAAGATTTATTGATATTGGAAATGAAAATAATTACTCAGTGTAATAAAGCACTGAGGAAGGCATACTATGCTAGTTATAAATTATTTGTTTAATAAAATGGAAAAATTATGAAAGAGATTTTAATTACAGCAAAACCCTGGAAAAAGATTACAAAAAAAAACTTTCTTAGAAGTTTTCTAGTATTCTTTATTATTGGATTTGCGAATTTAGTCTCAGGACAGGCAGACATTATCTTAACCACTATTTCAGGATCTGATGAAGACATCTTTCAGGGTACCCAAAATAATGTGGTTTATATTCTACAAATGGACGTATCTACAACCACTGCTCATTTGGATAATTTTTCTATGGTTACCGCAGGCACATATGACAGTGATGATGTCAATCGATTTCGCATTTACCGCAATTCTATTCCTTCCTTCAGTGGAGCAACATATATGGGACAAGATGGCACTACCACGGGTTCTGGAGAAACGGCAAGTATTCCTACAAACTACAATTTTGGAATAGGGACCCATTATTTACTAATTACGGCTTACTTAAATAATGATGCCACAGATGGCAACACCATCCATTTTGATGGTGGGACAAATCCCGCTGTATTAAGCTTTACCACAGCCCCAAATTTCACAGATAATCAAAGTGATGTAGCAGGGACAAAAACTATCCAGGGCTCAGACATTAGCTTAACCACTATTTCAGGACCAGATGAAGACATCTTCCAGGGTACTCAAAACAATGTGGTGTACATACTGCAAATGGATGTATCTACAACGACTGCTCATTTGAGTAATTTTTCCATGGTAACCGCTGGCACATATGACAGTGATGATGTCACCCAATTTCGTATTTACCGCA
>JABDJE010000158.1 GCA_013002625.1 Saprospiraceae bacterium
GGTTAATTGACTACTGTCTAACTCCGTTGACAATTGATTCACAAGGTGCTGAATTTCTTCCAACCATTCTAATCTGGCATCTTGGATGCACGCCACCATACCTTTGGTTGTTTGATTTTCATCCAATTCCAGGCATGTTGTCATTGTCATTTCAATAGTGTGTTGGGCCCTTACGCTAAGGCAAGAACCAATCAAAATAAAAAGTGTAATTGAAATTATTTTTATCATGGCAAATAGTGTTCGATAAAGATAATTATTATCTCATTGGCCTCATTTGATTTTGTATCTTCAAATCTGATTTAAAAGATATAGCATTGAATAAAAGAGAAGATAACGCTTATATACTTGGAACCGAGCAGGCAGAATTACATCGTCTGGGATTACAACACCAAGTGTGGTCAGGTGAGGCACGAAGCGCTTGGAAAATAGCAGAATTCAGCAGGGGCCAAACTATCTTGGATCTGGGGTGCGGCCCTGGTTTTTGTACTATGGAGTTGGCTTATATCGCAGGCTCAGAAGGCAAGGTCATTGGAGTCGATAAGTCTGAAGCATTCATTGAATTTTTAAATCATGAAGCCAGGAGTCATGGGCTGAATATCGAAACACAATGCACTGATTTCAATGGCATGCAATTGGACACCGGTTCATTGGATGGCGTTTATTGTAGATGGGCATTGGCCTGGATTTCAAATCCACAGGAGATCATCAATAATATTACTGAAGCCATGAAGCCAGGGGCAGTATTTGCGACACATGAGTACTATGATTGGTCAACTTTACAAACTGAGCCGCCTCTTAAGGGGCTAGCAAGGGGGATCGCAGGTGCTTTGCAAAGTTTCAGAGCTCAGGAAGGCGATATAGATGTGGGGCGACACCTGCCTGAAATGCTCTATAATGCAGGTCTGGAGGTTATATCGGTAAGACCAATGACTAAATTAGCAACAGTCAATGAGCTGGTTTGGGAATGGCCGCGATCATTTTTTCAAATCTATTTTCCTAAGCTGGTGGAAGCTGGATTTCTAAGCCATGATGAAGTCGAAAAAGCGCTTGATGATCTTGAAGAACTGGAATTTATCAATGGTTCAACAATTCTATGTCCTCAAATGGTTGAGGTCGTAGCTGTTAAAGCTTAATATTTGCTTTTAAAGGTAAAGGCCTCCAGGGATTCTCCATACATGCGCAGATGTTCTAACTTCTGTTTTCCCTCTTCAGGACTAGGGTAGTGTCCTTCCGAAACATACCACAATGCCATATGCATTTGTGACATAGCATGAAACCATTCCTTTTTGCGTAAATACACATTGAGGTGATCGGATTTATATACGAAATTGAACAGACTGTCCCGATCTTGCCAAACAGACATATTTATGATGAGGTAATCGTCTTCAAATACTCTGATAGCTGTAGCATTTTCTTCTTCTCCTTGTAATCTCCAGATGAATCCGGGCGATGCATCCGCAATGGCATTTATTTCATCCAAAGCATCTACAAAACCCTTCATGACGGGACTGTCGATGCTATCTTTCATTCTGGCGATGTTTACTTGAGCTAATGGCATATTATTAATCGATACTTAATGCCTTAGGTTGCTGAAGCCACCATATTATAAGTTCTGCAACTATCATATTCGGAACAAAACAGAGCCAGGCGACTATCTTATAGGCTTCAATAAATTCTAGTCCGAGGCCTCCAATTAAAAGAGGCAACCAAAGTCTAAGCGTTACAGCTGCAAAACACAGAGCGTATGATCTGATCATCCAGAATTGATGTTGTATAACTTTTTTACGCTTTATACTGATTATAGCTTTATAGGTCGTAGCCAACCAAAGTACACCTAGTACCGTAAAACCCAGTTGGGCAATTATGCCACCGGTTGCGAAAAAAGCTATTATTAAACTGCTGATCCCACTAATAGTAACCATGATGGCATATATTTTTCCCAGGTTTCTGTGCAATTGAATTCTTTTGGCGCGCAATTTTGTGCTGAATTGACTCCAACCCACCATTAGGGCTACTCCGCCAAAAAGAATATGCCCATAAAATAGAGGCATATACCAAAAGGAGGCTAATAGATTTTCTGGTTTGGATCCTAACAATCCACTGGTCATGTCTTCGACCAAATAGAGGAAGGGGTATAATCCAATACTGATAGCCAATAGGGCAAAGATTACAAATGCTATGCGTGTTAATAATGACAAGGGCTATAAAGTATTTTCAATTATTTAAAATATAAAATACATAGAAGTTTTTGTTTTTAAAACATATTATATAAATTCATAATATATTACTCAATTCCAACTTATGCCAAAACTCTATGTTCTCGACACCTCGGTACTGCTTTTTGATCATAACTCCATCACAAATTTCGAAGATAACGACATCGTAATTCCAATTACGGTGCTTGAAGAATTGGATAACTTCAAAATTGGCAATGAAACCAAAAATTTTGAAGCGCGAAGTGTTGTGCGTTTTCTGGATAAATTGTCAGAAGATCAGGGTTTGAATAAATGGATTAAGCTGGGTGAAAGAAAAGGGCGTCTAAAAATCATGATGGACACCTCGACGAATGGAACCGATGCTGAAGAAATATATGGCATAGGAAAGAACGATCACAAGATTTTAAATGTCGCACTGGCATTACAACAAAAGCAAAAGAAAACCAAAGTTGTGTTGGTAACCAAGGATATTAATCTTCGGATTAAATCTAAGGCCTTGGGCTTGCGCGCTGAAGATTATAAAACGGGCAAAGTAGAAGATATTTCACATGTGTCTGAGAGTTTTCCATCCTTACACAACCTTGACGCTGAAGTCATAAAAAACCTGTATAAGGATAAATCCATTGAAGAAAACGGAATCCTGCAAGAAGCTAAAATTGCCAATGGCTATTATATATTGAATAATTGTACGCAATCCGCATTGGCACGATACAATGGTGTAAATGACAGAATTGAGCGTGTGGATAAGATTTACGCTTACGGCATCAAACCGAAGAACGCTGAACAAACGTTTGCCATGGATGCACTTCAAAATGATGCTATCAAATTGGTTGCATTGCAAGGTGTAGCCGGTACGGGTAAAACCTTATTGGCTCTGGCGGCCGCACTGGAACAGAAAAATAAATACGACCAAATAATTCTATCAAGACCCATCGTACCCCTAAGCAATAGAGATATTGGGTTTTTACCAGGCGATGCTGAAGATAAAATATCGCCTTACATGGAGCCGCTTTGGGATAATTTGAAATTTATTCGCTCCCAGTTCAAGCAAAATGAAAAGAAGAATAAGATTATAGATGATATGCAGGAACGGGGTGACCTGACTTTGACGGCATTGACTTTTATCAGAGGACGTAGCCTAACCAATGCCTTCTTCATCATAGATGAGGCGCAGAATCTCACACCACATGAAATAAAAACAGTGATCACGAGAGCAGGTGAAGGCACCAAAATAATATTCACTGGCGATATCAACCAAATCGATAGTCCTTACATGGATGCTCAATCCAACGGTCTTACTTATTTGATCGATCGTATGAAAGGCAATAACCTTTTTGCACATATCAAACTTGAAAAAGGGGAACGTTCAGAGTTGGCCGATGTAGCTAACAGATTGTTGTAGTAGCTAGGCGAAAGGTTGTGAGTCACGTGTTTCAAGTTGCGAGGCTTAAGACTTTTTCCCGATACCCGCACCCCAAGAC
>JABDJE010000168.1 GCA_013002625.1 Saprospiraceae bacterium
GGAATTGGAGCATTTTGAAATGCATGCCGAAGAGCCATCTTACTGGCCTATCATCGCTTATCCAAAAGCGTGGTCACCTTCAGCTAAAGGTACCGGTGAGGTCATTTATTTACAAATTTATGGAGAGGAGGATCTGGAACAATATAAAGGTAAGCTGAAAGGTAAGTTTGTACTTATTGATACCATCAGGAATGTCTCGCCGCCATTTGAAGCTAAAGCGAGTAGACATGATGTTGAAAGTCTTTTTGAAATGGCAACTGCAGGACAGCCAACACCAAGACCAAGAAGAAGAAACAGAGCTGGAGGATTTAACCTCAATAAAGCCATTTGGACTATGCTGGAAGAAGAGAAACCGATTGCGGTATTGGACAGAAGTTATAAAGGGGACCTTGGGACAGTATTCGTTTCAGGTGCAAGGACGGCAGAAGGAAGAGCAAGAGACAGTGCAAAGGTGGTTATCCCTCAAGCCACGCTATCAGTCGAACACTTCAACAGAATTCACAGGATGACGCTCAAAGGAGAGACTGTTAAGTTAAGTATGGATCTTAAATCAAGTTATACCAATGAAGATGGTATGGAACATAATATCATTGCTGAAATTCCAGGTACCGACTTAAAAGATGAAGTCGTGATGTTTGGAGCGCATATCGATTCTTGGCATACTGGAACGGGAGCTACTGACAACGGCGCGGGGTCTTCGGTTATGATGGAGGTTGCTCGAATATTGTTAAAAACAATCGAGGAGACCGGTATACAACCTAGACGTACATTGCGTTTGGCATTGTGGACCGGTGAAGAACAAGGCTTATATGGATCAAGAAATTATGTCGGAGACTTTTTTGCTGATTTTGGAGACTCTGGATACACGCCACAGGAAATGAAACCAGAAAATGAAAATGTATCGGCATACTATAATCTGGATAATGGTACCGGGAAGATTCGCGGTGTGTACTTGCAAGGGAATGACGCTGTAAGGCCTATTTTCAGAGAATGGCTTGACCCATTTGAGGATATGGGTGCACAAACATTGACTTTGAGAAATACAGGTGGAACCGATCACCTTCCGTTTGACGGTGTTGGAATTCCGGGATTTCAATTTATACAGGATCCTATGGCTTATTTTTCCAGAACCCATCATTCAAATATGGACAACTGGGATCATTTGAGTGGGGAAGACCTCAGTCAGGCAGCAACTATAATAGCTTCTTTTGTATGGAATACTTCTCAACGGGATGAAAAACTGCCACGTAAAAAATCGCAGGAGGAAGAACTGGAAGAAAAGCGAGAAGCGAAGAAAGCCAGCAAGGCATTTAAAGCTGTAGACCCAGCAGGAAGTTGGAGTTATGAAGTTGAAATTCCAGGAATGCAGGTTACAGGAGATATGGTAATTGCAAAAAATGGAGATAAGTTTGATTTGACTTTGACGAGCGATTACGCACCGGATGAAAAGGAAGTTATCGAGGGGGTGCAAATTGTAGACAATGCGATGAAATTCGATTATCAGTCTGAAGCCCAGGGCATGTTGATCGATATTAAAATGAATCTTGATTTTTCTGAAAAATCTATCGAAGGAATGATGACAGCGGGTACATTTGGATCTTTTCCAGTGAAGGGAAAACGAAATTCGATGTAAGACCAGGCACCTTTTAAAGAGACAATTAAAACCCAGTTAATGCGCGCGCAGTGACTGGGTTTTTAATTTACATGCCTTACAATAATTAGATTCTTATTATTTCTGGTCGTTAAGTCATTGGGAATCACTATCTTATAGTAATCCTCTTATAGATGACGTATTATTAGTCATCCCTGCAATCGAACACCTTTTTTATACTATTTATCAACTAAAACAAATCAAATGAAAAATCTAATTTTTATTTTCTTCGCCTTATTCAGTATTACGCTTATGGCGCAGGAAGCTGCGGAAGAGGCACCCAAAGATGTAATACTGCAAACTGTAATTCTTGAACCTGAATTGGAAAGCCTGCCTCAGCTGATGGAGAATCTGGCTGCGCACAACAAGAAATACCATCCAGAAGGGACGCCTTATCAGGCTACTGTATTTCAGATTGCTACAGGACCCAATATTGGTAAAATGGTATGGATGATGGGGCCATTAACATGGGCTGATCTCGATAACAGACCTTCAGGTGATGGTCATGACGAAGATTGGGTTACAAATGTTGTGAGTTTGTTGGAGGATGTTGATCATGGCGAGTATTGGAAGCTCGATGTTGAATCATCTAAAAATCCTGGCGCCGAGCAATATAAAATGTATTACATCAGATATCATGAATTTGATAGAACCAATGGATACAGAGGTAACGACGCGTTCGATAAAATTGCTGAGACAATGAAAGCAATTGATGATGCCAAGCATTGGGCTGTGTATGACAACCAGTTTAGACAAGGCGTTAAAACGGGAAGGCATATGGCAACTGTATCCGGTATGAACAGTTGGGCAGAGATGGAAGACAACTGGAAATTCAGAGCCAAGTTTAAAGAATTGCATGGGAATGGAGCTTGGGACAATTTCCTTAGAGACATGGATGCAGCAATAACAAACTCTTGGGACGAAATATGGGTTTACAATGCTAAGTTAAGCGGAAGAGAAGAATAAGTTTTTTAAAGATTAATTAAAAAAGGCGGTGACTTGAACGGTTGCCGCCTTTCTTATTACAGCTTACAGCTCTATTAATTACCTAAAATGGATTCCAATTCGGTGAAATATCGTTCTGCTATAAATTTTGCACCTGCTTCATTATAATGCACCGGATCAGCCAGATATTCATCGATAAAACCATCAGCCATATCTACAGCAATAACTGATGAACTTGATGTTGTCTGTTGTATTGCGATGGCTTCAACATCAGATTGCATTTGAGTGAAGTAGGAAGCCAAAGCCCCGACCATGAAATCTGACCTAGCAGGCGCTAATTTTTCGATTACAATCGTGACGCTTGGATTGACCTCCTGAATGATATCGATAATATCATTTACATTATCAATTGCTTGGTCATAGGGCAAAGACTGTAAAGCATCATTACCTCCCGGAGAACTAAACAATACAATGTCAGGCGTGCCTGCTTCACCAAGCTATGCTCTAATGCCATCTAGAATTTGACCTGAAGTCCATCCGCCACGCCCTTCGTGATCCATGTCAAATGCTTCTCCTTTATAAGAAGGGTAGCTTGCAGGATCTTCCTGGGTACCGATATAATCAAATGCATAACCCTCATCCAACAAGAGTTTCCACAATTCATATCGATAGCTTTCAAAAGTTGGCAAGAAAAAGGAATGTACACAGAAAATGTTTGTAAACTGATTTATGTTTTTGGGTAAAATTGATGTAGCAGTTTATCATTGTAATATTCTTAAATACTTAACCCAAGGACCTACATCATTTTTATATTGAAATGCCAGGACTCTGGATATTTGATAAATATGACCCAAGTCATGTGCGACCCAACAACTGATTAATTGTTGCAAACTAACTTCCCCAAATTCTGGATGGATACCTGTTTTCTGATACTCCAGAGGACTTAGGTTCAAGGAAGAGAGTGTTTTAAGATTTGCAGCTCTTAAGGATTCAAACTCATCCAACAACATCGGAAGCGTTTTTCCTTTGCTGTTTTCAAACTGTGCAAATCTATCAAAGGGAATAAAGTTCTTATCCTTATCGTCCGATAGGATGATTTCGGTTCGAGGAATCCAGTCTGTTTTTTCTCCATGAATTAAATGCCCTACGATATCAAAAGGGCTCCAACTTTCACCGCCCTCATTCGAAAAGATAAGATCATCAGATAAGTCTGACAACATGGATCTAAGTATTACTGGAGTCTTATGGAGAAGGGTGGTGTCGATCATATATTAATTCATGTAATGATCCTTTAATTGTTCAATATGCTTAACGCCGCCTAAAACAACGATGGTGTCATTGGGACCAATCGAGGTGTCTGAATTTGGACTGGGTATTAGGCCACGCTCATTATCTTTTACGCCGATTACTGTGCCGCCTGTGTGTTGATGAATCTTTAATTCTTGCAAGGTTTTATTTTGAAACTTGGGCTTGAGATCTTCGTAGCGAATTTGTTCCAAATGAAAATGTTGACCACTGAATCCAGTCATAAGATTCAGGAATTCAATTACAACAGGTTTGGTTTCCATCTGTGCCATAAACATACCGCCAATCACGTCAGGCATGATCACGTTGTTGGCGCCTGCAATGTACAATTTGCTTTCAGATTCAATTTCAGAAGCACGGGCTATAATCTTGATATCAGGATTCATTTCACGGGCTGTTAATGTAATGAATACATTGTCAGCATCGGATGGCGTCGTGATGATAATTGTACCTGCACGATCAATACCTGCTGTTTTCAAGGTTTGATCTGAAGTCGCATTACCCATTAAAATATATGCATCCTCATCACTTAAAAAATTGTCAATTGTCTCGGCATCTTTTTCAATAGCTACAAATGGTCTGCAACTGCGTTTGAGTTCTTCGCAGGCTTCTTTTCCATTTCTACCGTAACCACATACGATGACATGATTATCAAGCTTGTTTATTTTTCTGTCAACCATATAGTTTTTATAAATCGTTTTTAATCTTCCTTCAAAAATGAAACTGGTGAGTACGGATACCGCATAGGCTATGATACCTAAATTTAGCAATATGTAGAATGCCGTAAAAAGCCTTCCTACATGTGACATCTCATGGACTTCCATAAATCCGACTGTAGACAAGGTAATGACAGACATATAAAATGACTCTACAAGATCAAAGCCTTCAATGATGTGAAACCCAACCGTGCCAAGCACAAGACTGAACACCAACAGGATAAAAGCCAGTACAAGTTTCTTTATAGAATTATCCATAAGCATATAATTGCCCTAATAAAGATACAAAATAGGGCAATCCTATATGCTTAATTCATCTCTTGAAAATATATTCAGGCATCACTGGCATGTCTGAAAAGGAGTGCTGAAACCACAAAAAGGGTGGCAAAGAAGCCACACATCATAAATACACCAAATATTCCTGGCGCCCATGAAGCAACTGAAGGGGGCCAAATCAGTAAGGCCGCAATAGGGACGAGCATCTGGACAATGGCTGCGGCAAACATTGTTTTAGACATGCCCTTAGCCCTGAATCTTGAAACAGCCACACCTGCTAATCCAACTATAAATACTGCACCAAAAAGAAGATTGGCGGGTTGATCCTCGCTTCCAATGATACCTACGGCGGCATTCACCCAAAAGAGAAGGAATGCGGATAAAATGGCGACAGCCAGGGCAGCTCGGTATACGGTCAAATTGGATTTTCTGGAAATGAATTCATAGATAACACCCATTCCAAATAATATACTGCCCATCAATACGAAATCTGTAAGGTCCCAGTTCACTTCGTTTGAATATTGCATGGCAACTTTGGGTATCATGAGTAAACAGAGTACTATAATGGCCCAGATACTTAAATTTCTTGTTGTCTTTTTCATTATGATATTAATTTTTCAATGGCTTTTATATGTTTGTCAAATGCTTTCTTGCCGGCTTTGGTAGCAAAGTATTTTGTATTGGGTTTGCGGTTGAGGAACTCCTTTTCATAGCGGATATAGCCCTTTATCTCAAGGGATTTGAGGTGCGAAGCAAGATTACCGTCTGTAACACTAAGCAATGATTTAAGGTCTTTATAATTGAGGTATTTGTTCACATATAGACCAGACATGATCCCAAGTCGGATCCGATTTTCAAAAGCCTTATCTAAATCCTTAAGAATCTCCTTCACTGTTTATCTTTCAATTGAATAATAATCCCGTAGATAATTGAGAGCGCACCAAATCCTATGGTCCAAATGATTAAACTGTATTCAAGGAGCAATAGACATATTATGCCCAGCATTATTTCTATCAGTCCCAAAGTCTGAATATCACTTGAAGTATACTTGCTGGAGCCAACCAATGCAAGGCCATAAAAAATCAATGTAATTGCTGGTGTTAGACCAATATATCC
>JABDJE010000169.1 GCA_013002625.1 Saprospiraceae bacterium
GAAATAGGTAATCCACTGATATCTAAGGTACCCATGCAGGCAATCAATTGGACGGTATCCAATGGTGTTCCACTATCGTATATCGCAATTGAGTCAGCTGGTACGCTTGTAAAGTATACCAATGACATTGAATCAGCCTGACTTGTTACATCGACATTATTGAGCGTTCCTACGCCCACACACAATGCTTCATCGGGAGCAGGTGAATCCACTTCAGGACAACAGAATTCGTCTGTAAAACAACCCTGGATAATATCAACATCTCCAAATACACCTTTTTGCTGAGACCCTACGTCTCTTGCAATATCTAACAAAACAGAATTTGGTGGATTTCCACCTGTAACCGGTAGATATTGGAGTCCGTAGATACATCCCAATGTATTACAGTCTGCACCCCTCAAGGCATCTGCTGTGGCTACTACAAATTGATCTAGATCATTTGAACATGCTGCATTGGTGAATCCTGAGTTCGCAAAATCTACACCTCCTCTCGAATTGAGTCCTGCACTCACCTCCCCTAGCTCATATTCCAGATAGGTATTACCAGATGGTGGTGTACTTTGGAGCACCCAACTACCGGTACTCCCCAAATATCTCATCAATCTGGACTCATGCGGTTGAGATCTGGGTACACCTGAATCGAAACCCGTTTCAGATAGAAGCATGGTCGCTCCATCCGTACTAAACTCAATATCACCAACCGGCATACTGTAATCTTCCGGATTCAATGGATCTCCATATTCACTAGTCCAAGGTAAATTGTATTCCAAGCGATCTGTGATAACATCAAAATCACAAGATATTGGATCGATCGCTATTGACCGAATAGAGTTTCTTATGCCTGTTTTATTAAAATCTGAGGCCCATACTGAATAATATAATCTTTGCTCCACATGGTTCCAGCCCAATGCAAGCACACGTTCACCCAATGGAGCAATTCCATCTGCACCATTGTCTGGACTTAATGGATCGAAAGTGCTCAAAATCACACCGTTATTTGGATCCATCCTGTATATCATACCATCAGAAAGGTTGGAAATATAGATTTGCTCACAAATAGTGTCATATTCAACACCACCCGCACCAGAATCTCCCGGTAGAACATTAAGAATATAAGCCTGTCCGGAAAAGGCATCGATTTTATTAACATAAGGTACAACATCAAAGCCCGGCACCAGATCATAAAGCATGGTTACTGCAGTATATACGTTTCTTGTTTTATCTACATCAAAGCTGAATACCTCACCTTGTAAGTCATCAACTTCCCATTCATAAGGATGATTCGGAATAAGATATGAAATGTCATAGCCTACTTCGCCCAGGCTATAGAGTTCATTGAATGGCTGTACTTTTTCAATTGCCAGTGTCACCCTGTTGCCAGGAAAAGTCGCACAGGCTACAATCGCATCTCCTGGCTGAAGTATTCTGTCATCCGAGCTCAGGTTACAATAAAATCTTTCGGTTGCACATGTTCCGTCGGTATTTCTTACTACTATGGTATAATCACCAGAAGAGAGATTTGAAAATAAGGGGTTTGTTTGCCAATTGATACCATTGTCGATTGAATATTCATAAGATCCGCTACCGCCAGTAGCTGTAATGTCAATGTATCCCTCATCAAAACAAGCATCAACCTTATCGGCTACAAATGTAATTGGCTCTGAAAATGGCGCTCCAACGTTGTAACACGCTTCAATTTCAATAGCATCAATAAAAGCTCTTGCCAAACCTGCCGTCTCCAGCTGTTGTGCTGTGACTATTATACCGAATCTGCGGTTGTTCACCAGTTCTGGTGTCAGGTTTTCGCCCCAGTTGGCATGAGAATAGGTTATTGTTTCCCAGCTGCCATCTTCAACCCAGACATTTGGGTCTGCAAGATTCACGGGACTGGTCGATAAAGTAAGGGGGTTGTATAATGATACCATGGCATCACTTACATCTATTGCAGTAGAGTTTTGTCTTGTTATTCGAACAGTCAGATTGGTGATTGTAGCGTTACAAGGAATATCAAACATGAAATCCCGCGTGTAAAGGAATCTTGACGTATCATTTGGAAATAATTGTGCAAATGCTCCAGAATTATCAGGAGCACCAGATGCTGCAGATACAGCATTCCATAGATTACCCGTTCCAAAGAAATAGGAAGACCCTGCATAGTTGGATACTATGGTAGTTCCCAACAAGGGCAACGCACCCATTTCTTCATATGAGATATCATACGGATTGAAATTCTCTGATAGCCCTTCCCTCAATGTTGAGTTGTCGTTTGCTCCAGCCAATAAAGCCCCATCAATATTAAGCAAGATCATTAAAGATAAGACGCCAAGTAATACTCTCATTACAATCTAAATTTTATCAATCGTATACTTGAAGGCGGTATAACAAAGCTACCGAGCACAAGTATAATTTTGATATTGGTGATTAAATCAAATAATTCATGCCTCATGTAGCACATGAAGTATGAAACAACCAAAATTATACTGTAAGGGATGGGGCTCCTTTAGCTATACAAACATATTAAAAAAAATTATAATATATAGTCGAATACGGTATTATTTCTAATAATTGTTAGAGTTCATCACTGAATTCCAAGTACTGTTCGTAAAAAAGCAGACCTTGATCTAGTTATTCAATCCGGGGGTTTGAATTCCTTTAATAATCAGGTAAATGTTTATATCTTGAACCGAAATTCAATAGATGACGATAGATCTCCAGGAGCTGTTTATAGATGAGATGGATTTAGATAAAAAGTCCATCATGGCACTTTTGAAAGCCATAAAAAACAACCATGACGCACGTAATTTTGATTATCTCAAATTCAAGCAATCTGTAAGTGCATTGCTGAAAATGAATATGGATGAAATTACTTCCTATAAATCAGCATATGCTACTGCATCTACCATGGGCTTGACTAAAGAGTCCTTACTTAAATCTGCATCTCAGTACAGACAGATCTTGGATAATGAAAGAGATTCTTTTGCGGATGCACTTAAAAATCAAATCGATCAGAGAATCGAAGGACGAAAAGCAGAAGTAGATCAACTGGAACAAAAAATCAAAGATCATAAGAGAAAAATAAAAGAGCTTGAAAGAGAAATTGCTATATTCCAAAATCGTATAGACACAGTGGATCAGGATGTCGAATTGGCTCAAGGTAAAATTGATGAAGCGAGAGACAAATTTCTCAAGGTTTACAATGTCCTGAATAGTGCCATAAATGAAGACATCAATTCAATCAATAATTTTTTATAAGATAAAGATATGACTACAGGAAAAAATAAATCATTTTGGAGTAAGCCGGAAGGCGCAACAGGTGCCATCTTCCTTATTGGTGTACTGGGACTTGCAGGCTGGGCCATTTTTACCAACTTGGCATTCATCACAGGTCTAATCCAAACAACCATCGGTCTTGTCGCCTCATTGGCAGTTTTAGGTCTTATTATTTACATGGTACTTGATCCACGTACACGTACCCTATTCAGTTACATGTATAAAAGCATCATGCGCAAAATTACCGGCATCTTTGTTACCATTGATCCTATAGGAATTTTGAGAAATTATATTTCAGACCTTGAATCCAATCTTAGAAAAATGGGTAAGCAAATTGGCAATCTTAAAGGCCAAATGCGTAATCTCAAGAATATGGTTTCAAAGAATAATGAAGAAATTGAAAGTAATCTTGCCATAGCTAGAAAGGCCAAACAACTGGGCAACGAAAAACAAATGGTGCTTTCAAGTCGCAAGGCAGCACGATTGAAAGAAACAAATTCAAAATACGCAGCCCTTCATTCAAAATTGACGGTACTCTATCGTGTCCTGACAAAAATGTATTCCAATTCTGAAATATTACTCGAGGACACAAAAGATCAGGTACGAGTCAAAGAACAGGAAAGAAAAGCGATAAGAGCATCACACTCAGCCATGAAATCAGCTATGAGTATCATCAAAGGAGATCCAGATAAGAGAGCTATGTTCGATCAGGCCATGGAAGGTATTGCTGACGATGTCGCAAATAAGGTTGGTGAAATGGAGCGCTTCATGGAATTGTCCTCCGACTTCATGAACTCTATCGATTTGCAAAATGGAATTTTTGAAGAGAAGGGTCTTCAAATGCTCGAGCAATATGAAAAGCAAAGTACATTACTATTGCTTGGAGGGAAAGAACAAGTCGATGATATACTGGATTTAAAAATGCCAGAAAAGGATACCCAATACAGATCCGGCGATGGTGAATCCGATTACAGTAACCTATTCGATTAAAATAAATATTTAGCCACGCCAGCGCGTGGCTTTTTTTATGAGAGTCCTTCTATTTTTTATAATCATTTCAATTTGTGCTTGCAAACCAGATACAAGCACTTCTGTCAACGAACCCATAACTTTTAGTAAAATAACGGGCTCCACAATGGGTACAAGTTATACTATTCAATGCGATCTGAATGATCCAGCTTTGAAATATCAGATAGATTCTATTTTGGTGGATATAAACAGCCATGTGTCGACCTACGAACCGGAATCTCACATTTCTAAAGTAAACAAGAATCTAATTAGCCAAACAGAAAGTGTAGATGGCTTGCTCAAAATGCAATTTGAGGCACATCCCCACTTTGATGCAAATTTCGAACGGTCCAAAGAAATCTTCGAACAAACCGATGGTTATTTTGATCCTACAGTAATGCTACTTGTCAATTATTGGGGTTTTGGTTACACACCTAAACAAAGGGTCACTACAGTTGATAGTACTAAAATCAAACTTATCCTTACACAGGTCGGGTTCGAAAAATGGACATACAATAAGACCGCATCAGCAGTTGAATTGACTAAACCTGAAAGCGCTGAAATTGATTTTTCAGCTATTGCAAAAGGATACGCAGTAGATTATTTATCGCAATATTTAAACAAAAAAGGTGCCCGCAACTTTATGGTTGAAATTGGAGGTGAGGTATTTACCAAGGGTAAAAATTCCAAAGGTTCTGCATGGACTATCGGCTTGAATACACCTGCTGACAATGCGCCAGTGAATGCGTTTGTATTATTGGTACAGCTTTCTGATAAAGCCCTCGCCTCATCTGGCAATTACCGCAATTTCTATATCAGCAATGGTAAAAAATATGCACATGAAATCAATCCCAAATCGGGCTTTCCTGAAATCAATGCACTTCTGGGTGTGTCGGTCATTGCAAATAATTGCATGGATGCAGATGCTTATGCAACGGCATTTATGGTTATGGGCTTGGAAAGCTCAAAACGCAAAGTTGAAGAAATTAAAGACCTGGAAGCTTGCTTCTTTTACAGCGATGATCAGGGACAAATACAATATGATCTGAGTTCGGGCTTCAAACCCTATATCAAATCCTAATTACTTGTCAAATTCGATTTGCCTATGGCTGCCGTCACAATAGGGTTTATTAGTGGAAGCCCCACATCTGCACAGTGCCACTTTATTCTCCCTTAATTCTTCTGAACCATCCTTGTGTATGATCTTACATGTAGATTGTATCATTATGGGTCCACCATCGATGATCTGCACCGGAACATTATCCTGCGCTTTAGGCGACCCTGAAGTTTCTGCATTTTTATAATAGCCCAATGCACCAGAAGGACAATTGTCGATCACCTTCATCATTTCCTCAGAGGAAGCATTTTCAACTTTTATCCAGGGCTTTTCATTGGGTTTAAATACCGAAGAAAGCCCGCGAACGCAATTTCCGGAATGAATACATTTATTAGGCTCCCAGGTCACCGTAATTTCTCCGTTAGAATATTCCTTTTTCATATATCAAATATTAATAGTCAATGATCAAAATCCAATATACTCAAATAAATAAAGCCTGTATGACTGACAATTTGATCAAATTGATAACGTTAATAATCGGTCAGGACTATGTAACTATCCGTTAGACGATATTCTTGGTAGATTTATCGGAATATGCGTAAACAATTGTCGTTTCAAAACATTTATTCACGGAATCCTCATATTTTTGCACCGTTCAAAATAAATAGAAAGTAATCTCTCTATTTTTTTAAAATAATTCTGTCAAAGTAATGCCGAATACACTTATCCAATATTGCAAAATCTTATTTGCGCTTTTCCTAATTGTCGGGGCACCTCTACAATCTATCTATGCTCAGAAGACAACCACTGTTATTGGAAAAGTATTTGATGCCAAAACAGAAGAGCCACTTCCATTTGTAGATGTGGTCTTGAAGGGAACATACGTTGGAGCATCAACCGATTTAGATGGTCGATTTGAAATAAAAACAAAGTTTGCTTCAGACACAATCGTGGTTTCTTTTTTAGGATATCAAACACTAGAGCAGCCCATTAACATGGAGGAAAGACAGGTCCTGAACTTCTACCTTGAAGAAGAAGGCATTCTGATGGAGTCTGTCACCATCGTGGAAAAGAAAGGACGATACAGAAAGAAGAATAATCCAGCTGTTGAATTGATGCGTAAGGTGATCGAAAATAGAGATCGCAATAAATTAGAAGCCCAGGATTACTATAACTATGACAAACACGAGAAGCTTGAGTTGGATCTCAATAATATCACCGAGCAATTCAAGGAAAGTCGTGGGCTGAAAAGCTTTGATTTTCTATGGAACTACCTCGACACCTCCGAAGTGAACGGTCGTGTATATTTGCCTCTATACATGCGGGAGACCCTCTCTTCGGTACACTACAGAAAGGACCCTGAAGTTAAAAAGGAACGCCGTCACGCAGTGAAAATGACAGAATTTGATGAGGCATTGGACATGGAGAGTATTTCGAATGTAATCGACTTACTCTACCAGGATGTCAATCTCTACGATAATCATGTTAAGCTGCTGGATAAC
>JABDJE010000183.1 GCA_013002625.1 Saprospiraceae bacterium
AAGATAGTATCCAAGGCGGTTAAAGAAATGTCTGAAGGTGAATTGCTGCAGATAGAAAAGGCACGACGTCTAGACATAGAAGAGGATGTATACTTTGATATTATACGCCAAAAAACGGCTTCTCTCATTGCCGCGGCATGCAGTGCAGGGGCGGCTTCGGTAACCAAGGATGAAACTATTATTGCTCAGATGCATCATTTCGGTGAGACAGTTGGCATTGCATTTCAAATAAAAGATGATTTATTCGATTATGGTGAAGATGCCATTGGAAAGCCTCGCGGAATTGATATTAAAGAAAAGAAGATGACGCTGCCTCTGATCTATGCCTTATCCAAAGCAGATAAATCGGTAAAACGTGGCATTATTAATAAGATAAAGAACAAAAGTACCGATCCCAAAGTGGTAAAAGAGGTGATTGCATTTGTAAAACAAAGTGGCGGATTGGAGTATGCAGAAAAGGTTATGCAATCCTATACGGATAAGGCGATGAAAATCATCGAAGGCTTTCCTGAAGGAGAAATTCAGGCTTCATTAAGAAATTTGGTTAAATATGTTATCGAACGGAAAAAGTAGATTCTGAAGTCCGCCCATGGCGGGTATTTTCAAATACAAAATGAATCAGGCTTGAACCTTTTGCCAGTTTTTGTTGTCTATTTGTTTTATCAACAAAATAATTTACAATGAAACTACCGATTTTAATTTTAACTATGACAACACTATTTATGGCAGATACAGCCACCACAAGCATTCACGATTTTAAGATTCAGGCATTGAACAGCGAAGAAATGATTGACTTCTCAGAATTTAAAGGGAAGAAGATTCTAGTTGTTAATGTGGCATCCAAATGCGGATTCACTAAACAATACAAAGACCTTGAAAAGTTATACAGTATGTATAACGACAAACTGGTTATTGTAGGTTTTCCATGCAATCAATTCTTGGGTCAGGAGCCAGGTTCAGAGGAGAAAATAGCTGAATTTTGTTCTTCCACCTATGGTGTGAGTTTTCCGATGACAACCAAAATAAAAGTTAAAGGCAACGATCAGCATCCGATATACAATTTCCTTACTTCCAAAGATCAGAATGGTTTGGATGATTACACTGTAAGTTGGAATTTCAACAAATTCATGTTGGACGAAGAAGGTAAATTGTTGGAATATTATCCTTCAAAGACATTACCGCTAAGTTCAAAAATTACAAAGCACTTAAGATCTTAATACGTAATCCGAACAAGGTTTAGGTTATAATTTTTTTCACTCGGTACGAGTAGAGAATTAGCACTGACCTGGATTGCGTCTTGAAAGCGGAGTTTCATATTTTGATATTCCGTACTCAATAAAGAATTACGAGCAATATTGCCAAGTGGATCCATGATATATTCGCTGACAGTATTGCTCTTTTTTATTTCATCATTATAGATTATGCGCATTCTAGATGGCGTCTTCATCATGAAGAAGGATGAGAATACAGCTTCGTCATCCTGCGAAAATTGCTTTTTATATAGAACCTTGGTCCAATCCTGTTTGTTCTGAGGGCTGATGTTTGAAATTAAGACATCATCATTGTAATAATCTATCCAGCCCCTGCCGCCGTACCCACCACCATTGTAAGCATTTCTATTATAGGAATTATTATATGGATTACGCCTGCTGTATTCCCGCGATACTTCTGATACTATTAAGAAGCCGCCATCATTTCTATTGATGATTTCTCTGACTTGAATATCGTTAAAGACTTTACTTTTCTTCTTTTTACCTTGAAGCAGGTCATTTTGTAAGCGGTCGTCAAAGTTTAGAAAATAAACGATTTCACTTCCGGTTAAGGCATCCAGATTTGTATTGATGTAGTAATAACCCAATACTTCTTTTGCCTTTTTCTCAGAATAGGTCCCGCAAAGAATCATTTGGCGATTTGCATTATCTACATCCAGATGATAGTTGTTCCTGTAAAATGTATTGAAATTAAGACGTACATTTTTATACTCTCCTGTAAATGGATCAAATACCAGAATACGCAGGATGTCATCATTTTCGTCAAGGCCCTCTTCCTTCAAAATAAGAATAAACTCACCTGAATTCAGCAATTTGACCTCTACAAAATCATTCCGCAAATCAACATTTTCAACAAAGGCCTTTTGAGCCCACAAAGTTTTTTTGGAGTTATTATCAAAGAGTATAAAGCTTAACCTGTCCTGCGCATCAAGGGTGTGTAGAAGAATTTTGGATTTGTCCTCACTTTCAACCGTACCGATTCTGCGTCGGACATCCTTTTTATGAATTTTATGAAACACAAATGAATCTTGCATAACAACGGCTTTATCGTAGCGTTTCATCATGAAGTTCATCGAATCCGCTTCGAAGTATCCATAGACCAATTGAAAGGTTGTATCCAGTCCAAGAATGCTGAAAATGTCCACTTTCTTCTTTTCAAAAAAGATTTCAGCAAACTGGGTATGTTCCAGGTTCATATTAAAGACATCCACTTCTTTATTAAAACCTCGATCTCTGAAGACAATGATTCTGTCATCCACCTCTCCAAGAATATCATAAGAAAAGTATCCCCTGATTGTTAGTTCAGAACTTATGCTTACTTCTTGGGCATGTATGTGCGCGGGAAGTATAAAAATCAGGGCAACGAGGCCAATGAATAATTTTTTAATAGGATTCTCTTTTAATAAATTCCTTGTCAGATAAAAATACATATACTTTTGCGTTAAAATCAAACGAGAAATGTCGGCTAGAAAGTTAATTGAATGTGTTCCTAATTTTAGCGAGGGTGTTAATACTGACATCATTAAGCAAATTTGTGCTGAAATAGAAACAGTATCAGAAGTAAAATTGTTGGATGTAGATCCCGGGAAAGCTACTAATAGAACGGTAGTGACATTTGTGGGACCACCACAATCAGTCTGCGAAGCTGCATTTCTCGCTATTAAAAAAGCCTCCGAGCTTATTGATATGCGACAACACAAGGGCGAACATCCAAGAATGGGAGCCACAGATGTGTGTCCCTTGATTCCAATAGCCAACATTTCAATGGAAGAGACCGCTGCTTTTGCCCATGCGCTGGCATCAAGAGTTGGCAATGAGTTGGAAATTCCGATCTACATGTATGAGTCGGCAGCCACAAAGGCTGATCGTAAAAACCTGTCCGTAGTTCGATCGGGGGAATATGAAGGATTGGAGAATAAGCTCGCTGATCCGGCATGGGCACCAGATTATGGGCCAGCTAAATTCAATGCCAAAGCCGGAGCAACTGCCATTGGGGCACGAGATTTTCTTGTGGCGTATAATGTTAACCTGAATACAACGTCTGTTCGACGTGCCAATGCAGTCGCGTTTGATGTAAGAGAAAATGGACGTGTTAAAAGAGAAGGAAATCCTGTTTCCGGAAAAATTTTAAGAGATGCAGAGGGAAATGCCTTGCGTGATCCAGGCACTTTGAAGTCGGTCAAAGCTATTGGTTGGTTCATTGAGGAATACGGTATTGCACAGATCTCCATGAACCTCACCGATATAAAAGTGACATCCTTGCACAAGGCCTTTGAAGAAGTGCGTGCCTCTGCCAACAAAAGAGGGCTGAGGGTCACGGGTTCTGAGTTGGTCGGATTGGTACCTAAAAAAGTCATGATTGATGCTGGAAAATATTTTCTTACGCAGCAGCATCGTTCACTAGGGATATCCGAAGAGCAAATTATTCATATAGCTGTTAAATCCCTGGGTCTGGACGAGCTAAAACCATTTGACCCCAAAAAGAAAATTATTGAATACCTATTGGAAGAGGACAATCAGCGGCCTCTTGTCAATATGACACTTACGAATTTCGCCAATGAGACCGCTTCGGAAAGCCCAGCACCAGGAGGCGGAAGTATTGCAGCCTATGTTGGCGCGCTAGGCGTAGCGCTGGGAACAATGGTAGCCAACCTTTCTGCTCATAAAAGAGGCTGGGATGATAAATGGGAATTTTATTCTGAATACGCTGAGAAAGGTCAGGCACTCAAGGATAAATTATTGTTTCTGGTTGATGAAGATACGCAAGCCTTCAATGGTATCTTAAATGCCATCCGAATGCCTAAGGGTACAGAAGAAGAAAAACGTGCACGCAAAGAAGCCCTCAGCTCGGCAACGCGCTACGCAATTAATATCCCTTTGGATATTATGAAAACTGCAGTTGAGGCATTTCCCATCTGTAAGATGATGGCCGAAAAAGGCCTTCAGGCTTCACTTTCCGATGCGGCAGTTGGAGCTTTTTGTGCGTATACATCAGTCTATGGTGCCTACCTTAATGTCATGATCAATTGTAAGGATTACGATGATGCAGACTTTGTGGAAAACACAATCAAGGAAGCAAAAGACATTCTTTCAAAAGCTCAATCCGAACGGGATGTTATTCTCAGAACTGTAGAACAAGTGCTTCAATAATTAATAAATAGCCAGTATCTTAAGCCACCAATGTAAGGTCAAAGCTTTAAGATATGGACTCAATTGTAGAAAAGGCTGAATTATATGTTTCGGGTATTATTTCGAATGAGTTTTCGGATAGATTGACATTTCATGATATAGGTCAGCAATATAGACTTATTGATACCATTCATAAAATAGCCTTGGCAGAAGACGTATCGGAAGCAGAAAAAGAAATTATTTTACTTGCGGGTTGGTTTGTACACATCGGATTAAAAAACATAGATGATTTCACCAGGCCAAAGTCTTATTCAGATTTTTTCAACAAGCGCTTACACTTCAGTATTGAGTCTGCGAATCAATTTCTTGATCAAAATAGTTACCCCCTTGAAAAGGCTAAAGAAGTTATAAGTTTACTGCAGGAGGTTAAAGCTGATAATACCGAGCAAAAAAGCCTTGCCGCTCAGATTCTGGATGATGCCATCCATTCTGATTTCGGAGACAGCAAAGCCAAAAAAAGAATGCGTAGATACTATGAAGAGCTGCTGTTGTGTCATGTTGAAGAAGCGAGTCAAAACGATTTTTATGATTTGACAATTAAAATGCTGACGCAACATAACTATCACACGGATTATGCCATCCGTAATCTCAGACCCAATAAAGAAGCATTAATTGCGCGACTCCTCAAGGAGCAGAGAGACATACAAAAGAAGGGTGATGCCGTCATAAGAGCGGAATTAGATATTGATGAACAAGAGCTCAAACTACTCAAGAAAAAATTAAAAGGGGTACAAGGCAGAGATAACCGCGGCATCCAAACATTGTTTCGGACCACCTCCAGGAATCATTACACGTTAAGTGAAATGGTAGACAGGAAAGCCAATATTATGATCTCTGTCAATGCGATTATAATGTCCATTTTCATCGGTAATTTTATCGCCAATGATTTAAGCTTTAGTATACATAATTTGCCCATTCTCATCATACTCATTGCAGGACCGGTTTCTATTTTCTTTTCAATTAATGCCATTCGTCCAGAACTCACCCACGGCTCCTTTACGGAAGGTGATATCCGTGGCAAGAAAGGCAATCTCCTGTATTTTGGAAACTTCCATAATATGTCACTCAAAGAGTACGAGTGGGGTATGTTACAGATGTTAAGTGATCAGGATTTTTTGTACAGCACGATGATAAAGGATATTTATTTCTTGGGTGTCACCCTTGATAAAAAGTATCGCATGATCCGAAAGTCATTATTCATTTTTATGGTCGGATTGCTTACGGCTGTCATTCTTTTTTTAATCATCGCCGCTATGGGTGAACTACATTTAATCGGCAGTTAGAATGAATTATGAGCTATTTCTGGATGGTCTCCATCAGAACCAACAGTTGCTGATTGAGATAATAAATCAGCAATTGCTTTCCTTTCCTGAGATTACAAGGAAGATGCGTTATAAAATTCCATTCTATGATTATAAGTCCTGGATTTGCTACTTAAATCCGGTCAAGCCCGATAAGGTTGAAATGTGCTACTTCAGGGGAAAACAATTGTCGAATGTCCAGGGCTTGTTGGAAGACAGAGGACGTAAGCTCGTATCTGGTGTCATGCTGGAAGATCCGCGAAATTTGCCGATGGAAGCCTTGCTGGATATTTTTGCAGAGGCTGTCATTCTGGATGAGGAAGTGAATAAAAAGAAATCTTAGCTGCGCTTGCTCAAATCTCTTGGTCTCTTAAATATTGGTACAGTAGAACAAGGTTCGCCATACATAATGCTTTGCGCAAATGGCTTCAATTTATGGGTAGCCTCTGCATAGGCAGATGCAGGTACAGGCTTGTTACTGCACCCTTTGATGACAACCCTGTCTTCCTGATAACTAGAGAAGTCGAGATCTTTTAAGACCTTTTGATAATGCAATTTTAAATACTCTTCTTTTGTCCCTTGAAATACTTCTGAGGCTACACCAGATAGATAAGCACTTACCAACATATAGGCCCATACTGGAATGATGGCCTGAGTTGAGTTAAAGACAACGACTATTTTGTTTTGGTAAATACTCCAATCCAGGGCTTTTAACGCACTGCGAAAATCCTTTTCTTTCAGAATCAACTCCTTGAACAGGTAAGGCTTGAGGTCGAATGCAATAAGCTCCTCTTGAGGATAATAGTCTTCAAGATTTAAGACTTTTATACCGCTGTTGGCCACTCTGTTAATTAATGGTTTGTCTGTTGTCATTCTTCTTCCTTTAGACCGATGGCATTTTCCTCTTGTTCAAATTCTTTAAGCTTCGGTAACTCATTAAGGCTTTTAAGGCCAAAATGGTTCATAAACTTCTCTGTTGTAGAATAGAGTAATGGTCTTCCGGGGCCATCCTCCCTTCCTGTTATTTCAACAAGTTCCTTGTCTAAAAGTTTCTGAATACTATAGTCACAATTAACACCACGAATGGATTCTATAGTGGTTTTGGTAGCGGGTTGCTTGTAGGAGACTATGGCAAGTGTCTCCAACGCAGCGCGTGATAATTTTTTCTTAGACTCCAGTTTTAAATGCTCTGCTATCAATGGATAATAGGCTCCCTTGGTCATAAACTGGAACCCGTTGGCAATCTCAATTATTTCAAAGGAGTGGACGTCGGATTGATATTTTTCCTTCAGCTGATCGATGGCATTCTGCACTTCTTGTGCTTTGATTTTCTGTCCCAAATAGGCGGTCAGACTCGCACAAATATCTTTTAATGTAATGGCTTTTCCTGAAGCAAAAATCAGGCTTTCAACATACAATACAAGGTTTTCCAATTGTATCAATTAAAGATTAGTAAATACACAATATTTAAAAATGCAACGAAAAAGAACAAAGGTATCCAAAAATGTTTATCGAAGGTTTTTTCGGGCTCTATATCCCAATTAACGGGTTGAGGTGTAACACTGTATTCATAATCACCTTGTTTTTCTTTGATTTCTAGTTCTAGCAATTGATGTTCAATCAGGAAACCATATTTCCTGCTTTCTTTTTGATCAAACTTGATCCAGAGTATGGCATTATTGATAATCAGCATCAGATGACCTGATTCTTCTCCATGGTACATGTCTATTCTATAGGGGAAGCCGGTGAGTGAAAAATATGTCCAATTCATTTGTGCCATGATGAAAAGTTAAGTCATTTTGCTTTAAGAAGTTGTGGCCTTTATAGATAATTAACTCCATATTTATAATTTCATTTCCTAACAGACCTATTATTTATGACTGCAGAAGAACGTACTGTACTAAAAAGTAAGATTCAAGACATGATCGTGAAGTATGAGGCGGATATTAAGGAGACGGAAGCGATGACCCAACCCATCAGTCCCGAAAATTCGATAGGTCGCGTAAGCCGTATGGACGCCATTAATAACAAAAGTGTTATGGAAGCTTCCTTGCGCAATAAGATATCTAAGCGTAATAAACTTAAAATGGCTTTAACCAAAATCGACAATCCTAATTTTGGCAACTGTGCGTCTTGTGGCAAAAGTATTAATCCGGCCAGGTTAATGTATATGCCGGAAAGCACGAAGTGTATTAATTGTGCCGATCGATTTTGACCCCTTCTCTTGAAATACGCATTGGAACTGAGACACATTTCTTTTCCATATAATCCATCATCTCCATTAATAAAGCTTTGGATGATTCATCCAATTGATCTATTCTGCTTCGGTAGACGGATTCAACTGCTCTTGTCTTTATGTTGTTAATTTCTGCAGGGATGTGTGCCAGTGTCCGTTCCATATTTCTTTGGTGGAACAAGGCGATAAAGCTTGAGATATTCCTCTGAATTATAGGTCTTGCCTTGTCAAGTTCTTTTTTGCGAAACTTGAGGTTTTCTTCAGATTTATGTCGTAGACGCTCTATATCCACATAGTCTACATTAAATTGTTCAATCAGGTCTTCTGATACATTTCGTGGAACGGCTAGATCGATAATCAGTTTTCTTTCTTTGTCCTGTCCGATCATCTGCTTGTACATTTCAAAGTCAATGATCACCTTGTTGGCTGCTGTACAAATAAAAATGACATCGAAATCTGCATTGACCTGTGAAAGCTCACTGATATGATAAGCTTTTGCATTTAAAAAAGAGGAGAGTTCTTTAGCATTATCAAGACTTCGATTATAAATGGCTGTATGTGCGTAATTATATTTTTTTAGAAACTTAGCAACAAGGCTGTTTGTTTCGCCGCTGCCCACCAAAAGTATACGCGATGAATCGGGTAATTTTCTTTCCTTGAGGGCTTGAATAGCGAGTGAAACAATGGAGAGCGCTTTTTCACCGATCGCTGTTGAGTGATAGACCTCTTTGGCAGTTTTCACTGCTGCTTTTTCGAGAAGTCGAAGGTAGTCTTTGGCATGGCCCTCTTCTTTTGCAAAATCATAGGCAGACCTGAATTGTCTGAAAATTTCTCTTTCACCGACTATCAGTGAATCCATTGATGAAGCCAGTTCAAAAACATGATTAATTGCAGATTCTCCTGAATAGCACGTTACGTACTTGGCAATGCTGTCCAATATTTCGTTATCGAGCTCAGGATTTATAAAATGAAAAAACCGCTTTAGAAACGCATTGTCTACCAATTCTTCTGTGTAGATGATATAACTGACGCGGTTACATGTCTCGAGGTAAATACATTCTTCAACATTGAATAAGAGCTTCAATTTATCAATGGCAGAAGAGAGTTCTTCATTGCCAGATCGCTGCACGTAGAAGTTAGCGATTTCATTCAACTGAAGATTATGGTGGGTTACCGTAATGACCTTATAATGACTAATTAATCCCATCTGTAATCAAAAGTAGAAAATGCCACAAGTTTAATTGTCATAGCATTGTAAAGCTTTAACCGGAAAAGCCCGTGATCGTTTGTTTATCTAAACAAAATTTCTTCTATTTGTTGGGCAAATCTTATCCCTCGTTTAAACAAGATCATTCAAGTCTATTACACTGTTGAAATAGTATTCTTATAAACAATTTGATATTTTAAGTTGACCCATTGTGTTAAGTTTTTTTCGTAGAAATCTATTTATTAACCTCATTTTCCTGCTGCTTTTTGTTGTGGTATTGCAGGTGTATTTTCTATTCAAGTGGTCATCGCCTGAGGTTGTTTTCTCTATAGGCCTTGATATTACGCAGGGGCTCGGTGTTTTGTCCAACAATTTCATTCAAAGTTTTCTTACCATCGCCTTGATTTTGGTTCAGGCAGTATTGGTGAGCAGGTTTGTGATCGACCATCGTATGAGCAGGGCGTTGAGTTATATACCAGGCGCCATCTTTATACTTTTCACCTGCTTCGCTCTGGAAGATTCAAATTTTGATGTAATACTTTTTGCCAATTTATTTTTCATCTTAAGTATTGGAAACCTTTACAATATTTACAAGAAATACAGACCCGTGACCCATATATTCAATGCGGGACTCTTCCTTTCAATCGCCGCTTTGATTTACTTTCCCTATATCATTTTCTTTTTCGTATTGATAATGGGCCTGTTGAGTTTACGCAACACCAATGCCGTTGAAATGGCTCAATTAATAATTGGTTTCCTTGCCGGCTTTTTTCTTTGTGGTGTGGTCCTCTATGCGACCGGACATTTTGATCAGTTGATGACGATGGTGAAATCAGAATCTGGTCTACCGGACTTTGATTTTTCAAATTCCATAAGCTACCTGAAGGTTATAATTTCTATTATTATAATTCTCGTTTTGGTTATGTACCAGACCGTTGTCAAGAAAAAGAAAAACTTTGATGCCATTAGAAAAATTGATCTCAACTACTGGATCTTGTTTTTTGCATTGATAAGTCTGGTCTTTTTGCCCCAGCCTGACAACAAGCATTTGATTTTATTATCTCTTCCTGTGGGAATACTTGGTGGGTTGGTATTTGAAAGAAAAGAAGGGGTCTTGGCTAAAGAGTTTGTCTTTGTACTCATGTTGGTTCTGTATTGTGCATTTGTATTTGATGTTATTCAAATATGATGTAAATCCTCAATAAAAAATCTTCTGAATATCAAGTTAGTACGTTAATTAGATACTACCTTTGCAACATTAATAAAACACAGATATGAAATTTGGTGTAGTAGTATTTCCAGGGTCAAATTGTGACGATGACATGATCCACGTATTGGGGACTGTTATGGGTCAGGATGTGGTAAAGATATGGCACAAAGAGACAAGCCTGAATACGTATGGTGAATTGGATTGTATCATTTTACCAGGAGGTTTTTCTTTTGGTGACTACCTTAGGTCAGGTGCCATTGCAAGGTTTAGTCCGATAATGGAAGAGGTTATTGCTTTTGCTAACAATGGAGGCTATGTGTGGGGAATCTGTAATGGGTTCCAGGTCTTGTGTGAGTCTGGTTTATTGCCAGGGGTGCTTATGCGCAACCGCGATCAGAAATTCATTTGTAAGAACATACACCTTAAAACGGCAACGACCAATTCAGCCATTTCAAATCGCCTCAGCCAAGATCAGGCTTTAAAAATTCCTATTGCGCATGCCGAAGGCCGCTATTTTGCGGACGATGCTACCCTTGCTGAGTTACATAACAACGATCAGATTCTTTTCTATTACTGCGATGCCAACGGGCAGATCAACGATGAAGCCAACATAAACGGATCTCTGGAAAATATTGCAGGTATTACAAATAAGGCACGCAATGTTTTTGGTATGATGCCGCATCCTGAGCGTGCATCTGAAGATGTTTTGGGCAATACAGATGGCCGCGCCATGTTTGAATCCCTTATCGCGACTATGGTCGAGGCCCTGGTCTAATTAATAGTGCATCCCCACGAAATACATAGGCCCATTCCAGGGTGTGGCAATATCAATGAATCGCTCTTCCAGATAGGTGCCATCATCAATGATTATATGAACCTCAGATTGTGGGGGAAAGCTTTCAATACACGCATAACAACTGATCACCGCATCAACACACAGATCCCGATTTAATTCATCAATAAGGATTTCCAGATTCCTCAAATGTCCTATTGGGTCATAGCCATCATATATGGGTGGCAGGTCCCAAAGAATGTCGTCAACGTATTGTTTCACATACTGATTGTCATTGTGTACAACCGCCTCACAGAAGTCTGAGTGATATTCAATTGCACAGGCTGAAACACTTGCACACAAAAGCAAAATGTAGATGTATTTCATGTAGGTTTTTATTGCAATAACGGGCAGAAAGATGTTAAAGTCACCTACGGCTTTGTTAAAGAAATCTTAGAGGTCTTTTTGTTTGAAATGCCGGTGAATCAAACTACTCATGATAATCGATAGTATGCAATAGGCTGTAAAAAAGATAATACCCGGAGAGAGGGAAGAGTAGTTGACGGTGTTGAGATTCGCGGTGGCACCCGCATCAACAATTTGCGAATTAAGCAAACCATACATCCCGATATAGGACATGAAAATGGCGACCACGAAGACATCTGCCATACTCCATTTACCCATGTAAAAAATAATCGTCTTGGTGATGGACAGGGTTCTCACTTTTTTCATGAATAGAGCCAGCAAGGACAAAACCATTTTACTGAATGGTAGGATAATACTGAACAACAGAATGAGATAACCGACGATTTTGACATCGACAGCATGATTTTTAATAAGCGTCTCAGTTACTTGCAGGATGCTCTTGCTTTGATAAAACAAGACTTGTTCATCAAAATGAATTTGCGCATCGAGCAGCGTAATATCGACAGCATTGAGTCGGGCATCCAATTCAATCATCGGCAGTGCCAGTCCCATAGCTAGGGCAATGATGCTTACGAAGTTTAGGATGACCATTGAAGGCCTAAAGGGTAGAAATTTATAACCGAACAATAAAATGAGTAAGGCAAAGAGCAACAATCCAATGGCATATTGCATGGGTGTTTTGCGGGCCTCCTGCACCTCATTTATCTGCTTAAGAATTTCTGAATTGGTATCTACGAAATTGTCCTGGCCATATTTTTCAAAATAAGCCTGTCGCCGATCTCCAAGGTTTCTGGCAGTTTGGTCAATTAGTAGTTCTGATATTTCTTTACTGATGGCGCCTTTGATTTCAGGGCTTCGTTTTTTCAATTCAAGAATCAGTTGATCTGCAAGAGCGGGAATACGCGATTTGAAATCAATTTCCTTAAGTTGTTTTTCGATGCCGCCTTTAAACATATTTAGCAACACCTTACCGACATTGTTTTTGTCATCACCCTTGTCGGTCATAAAGGATTCGATGAGTTTTCCTTCGACAAAGTATTCCTGATGAAGGTCTTCTAGATAGAGTACCATTTGTTCTCTGATGACATCATAGCTGTCATCACTAATTTCAAAATCATCGATCTTAGATTCGACAAGGTCGTATATTTTTGACTTCCAGGCATCGATATTAAAAAGGCCGTATTTGATTTCATTTATTTCGGCATAATCATATTTGAGTTTATTTTCTTTAATAGAATTTTGATAAACTTCATAACCGAAATAGACGGAGGCGCAAAGAATTAAGCCTAGAAAAACGTAAGTTAATGAACGCATATTGACGAATTGCTATAGAGTTGATACAATAATGATTGAAATTCAACACTTATTGTTACAAATAAATGTAATTATTTCAATGATTTATCAATTCTTCTTTATGGGCTAATAAAGTTTAACTTTTTGATGACCAAAAATATCCCAGACTTGAGGTTTATTCTCAATCAGGTGATATCACCATACTTTTTAGATCGGATTGTCCAACTTGAATCCTCTTGCTTTTGTAATAAATAACAAACGGATATACTGCTTTTTGAAGATCTTAGTACAGATGCAATTATCATTGCATGTTGTTGCGTATTATCATATCCTATAACACTGAAATGAACGTATTTTGATCCATTATAAACCTTATTAATTTTCGGAGGGAGATTAATGTAATTCAGTTCGATGTTGGAAGGGGTATTTTTAAAAGAGAAATCTTCTAATAAAATCGAATCCCTGCCATTCATGTTTAGGAATATTTCATCCATAGTGGTTATTTCAAACGAGCACATATCTACGCTTTCAAAATTGTTCGAGTACCACGATTTTGGCATAAGGATAGGATGAAAATTACATATAAATTTATCTTGGTTGTTTTCAAAAATATCAGTGAAAACTATATTTAGTATTGCCCTATCTGTTGAATCAAGAGTAGAGGACCTGTTGTGTATCGAGCATGATGAGATTGCAATCATGCTAAATACAAAACCCATTTTTAAGACTTTATAAGCAACTTGAATCATAATTATTTATTACAGTTTCATGATATGATGAAAACTCGGTCAAGTATTCTGAAACAAATCCAAGCTGAGCACCATATTCCTCTAAACCACTCCATGCAATATATTTATAATACTCGATCGGATATGAGCTATTGTCGAATTCTCTCAATGATTTAGCGATTTTGTCTACATATTTTTTAGCCATTACTTCGTGTTGTGTTTCACTAAGGTTTGGCAGGCATAAATCTTCGTCAACTGTTAAGACGACTCCATGTTGACCTTCAGTTTCAGGAGCAGTTAATGGCCCACCCCCATTTACTTCTTCATGATCATCAATACTTGTTGGGCCAGTTCCATGGCAAGATAAAATGTTATAATGGATGATTTCGCCGGTATGTAAATCAAACCAATATTCAACGTAACAGAATTGGTGATTCTTTTGGTTTTCAATCTCTTCTATTAATTTCTTTAAATAAGCAGAATAATATATTTGATTTTCTGGGTGATGGTGTTTTTGGTGCACAAAGAAACTACCAATTACTAAAGCACTTAAGGTAGGTGTCAATTGCTCGATTAATTCAGTATATCCAAGATCAAATAATGCTTTTGTAAAAAAGTAATAACTACTGTTTCCATTTTGTTTAATAATTAAAATTATACCAGTTACAAATTCATTTTTAATAAATGGAATTGAGATAAGATAATCTCCATTTGTAGCATCTTCCCATTCCAGATGAGCATTCATGTCCATTAATGAACCTATTTGGGTAGTCGCGTGCCAGAAT
>JABDJE010000171.1 GCA_013002625.1 Saprospiraceae bacterium
GCGTAGCGCCGTCCATAATACTGGCATCCATTTCATGTCGTCCTTTTGCGTTAAACACTGACCCTTTCCCTGCATTAAATAAAGCGTTGTCTTCAAGTGCGATAACGGCAGCTTCAACGGCATCCAAGGCAGAGCCTCCAGCAACTAAAACATCATAACCTTCATCGAGGGCATTTTGCAATCCACTCCGATAAGCCTGTTCTTTTTCTTCGGTCATTTCAGACTTCAAAATAGTTCCGGCACCTCCATGAATCGCTAATCCAATTCGCTTTTCTTTCATGATTTAAATATACACAGGGCTATGGAAAGGATTTGACTATAGTTGCTTTTTCTATTTAAATAATGACTTAATTTTAATGCTCTTAAATGGCATATAAAAAACTTAAATACTGGTTTGATGCGGATTTGGCTGTAAAATTAGCAGCGAAGATTTCTGTGTATCATGCTGGTTTCCCGCAAAAAGAATTTGTCGAGATCATTGAGACCAGCATCCCCACACAAGAACTTAAAGCCCGAGTTGAAACCATTGCGGATGCCATCCATGTCGCATTTGAAGAAGACTACATTACTGCCATAGGAGCATTGCTCAACATTCTTGGACCTATAAATAAAAATGAAACTGGAATGTTTACCGAATATTACTGGCTTATGCCTGTGGCCAAATACGTAGAAAAGTTCGGACTGGACCATTTCAAAGTCTCAATCAAAGCCATAGAAGAAATTACCAAACGCAATACCGGCGAATATGCTATCCGGCCTTATTTAGAAAAGCACACAATTGAAACTTTAAAGCAAATGATGCTTTGGACCGGACATAAAAACAGTCATGTTCGACGACTTGCTTCAGAAGGCCTACGTCCACGTTTACCCTGGGCATCCAAAATGAAACGATTCATCGATGACCCCAGCCCCATCATTCCCGTACTGAATCAATTGAAAGATGACCCTTCGAAATATGTACAAAAATCTGTAGCCAATTGCTTGAATGATATATTAAAAGATAATCCTGGCATCGGAAAGAAAGTGATTGAAGCTTGGAATATATCGCAGATCAGTACTGAACGCAGATGGATTATCAAACATGCCCTCCGAAATCTAATCAAGGCCAATGATGCTTGGGCTTTAGACATAACCGCAAGAAATTAAGCAAGGACAATTTAATTACCTTTAGTTAATAAGCCTGTGCGCAATATGGATTTAATAGAGGGACAAGAGTTTAGAAAATTAAATGGGGAAACTTTTCCAGGACCTAGTGAATTTGACAATTGCCATTTTGATGATTGCATGCTGCAAAATGCGGATTTATCGAGATCTAATTTTATTGAGTGCAGATTCAGTCATTCCGATTTAAGCAATGCCTCCCTTGACGCAACTTCTTTTCAAAAGACTATCTTTCAAGACTGCCAACTGTTAGGCTTACATCTATTCAACTGTAATACTATAAATTTTGAAGTCGATTTTATTAACTGTCTTTTAGACTTATCGGTATTTCAAGAGATGAATTTAAAACGTTCCCGATTTAAAGACTGTAGATTGACTGGCGTCGATTTTACCGCGGCGGATCTTAGCGGGGTGAATTTAGAACAATGTAATCTACAGAACGCAGTGTTTGAAAGGTCGATACTTATTAAAACAGATTTTACAACTGCCCGTCATATTACATTAGACCCGGAGGTAAACACATTGACTGGTGCTAAATTTTCAGAACAGGGTGCATTAAATCTTTTGAATAAGTACCAAGTTGAAATAATACCGGATATAATTTGATATTATGAGTCTATTCAAAAACAAGAAAGAGCAATCATATTGGATCGGCGCGGGCCTTGTTGTGCTTACTATTTATGCCTCTCTATTTTTATCACATTCAGCTCAAATGTACTTTCTATCTCAGGACTTTCAGGCTGTCCTATTTTTATCAGGCATGTTTCTGGTCTCTGCTTCTGTATTGCGATATGGATCAAGGCGCAATCTAAAACATTTAAATACAGCACTTATTCTATGCGGAACAACCATCCTGGTTATGGTTATATTCAGATTGGGGGCTCCCGAGAGAAGCCACCTGATGGAGTATACGATTCTCACCTTGCTTATACATCTAGCATTGAGTGAACGATTCAATGTATCATTAAGCAATGTAAAAGTCAGCATCCTGGCATTCTTGATAAGTGGATCAATTGGACTCCTGGATGAGTTAATACAAATTGTAATGCCGGAAAGGGTGTTTGATGTGTATGATATAATCTTCAACTTTATGGCGGCAGGATTTGCGGTAGGCATGATTCTAATAATTCAATTTGTCAGGAGACACATCATTAAACCATAGAGTCCATGAATCATAACGGCCTTGGTTTGAAATTCTCAAAAGTTATAAAGCATTAATAGAACTCCCTTTACCACAGTTATAAAGAGGAGTCTATAATTTTCAATCATTATCTTAGCCACATGCTTAAGCATTTAAAGATAATTTCCGGCATAATTGGCATGTTTCTTATTGTGGGTGCAGTTTTATACTGCTGGCCCTATATCTTAGAGCAACAAGCTTTTGTATTGGGTTTTCTGTCTTGCAGCCTTCTTTTCCTGTTCTTTCATTTTATTAATTCTAGACTTGTTTCAACCGAGAAACATAAGTCAACATCCTTTTACATTCTTATTATCGGGATGGCTTTATGCGTAGGCATAATTGCAATCATCAGACAGATAGACTACTCCAGCACAATTCAGCAGGCGCATCTTGAAGCACTCAGAAGCATTGAAGAGAATAAGCTTGTGGCAGCACAGAACAGTAATTGGGCAAAGGCATGCGAAGCGGCGATAAATTCTTGTCAGGAAGATCTTATTACAGCGAATACCATTTCGGAATCTTCAATAAGGCGGATAGCATCGTTGAGTGCGCGTCTCAAACCTTATCATTTATATGATGATAGTCTAAAACATAGACTGATCAGTCCTGAGAGAGGAGAATTGCTCATGGCTATTCTGAGTCTTGATATGGATTCAACAAGTCTTCTTGCCATAAGGAACAATACAGACTTCAGTTATGCTGATTTGCGAGGGCGTAACTTAGATTACACGAACTTAAGTGGCATCAAACTCCCCTATGCCATTCTGGATGGGGCCACCTTTAATAAAGCTAATCTTTCATTTGCCAATCTTGAAGGTGCTTCATGTAAGAATGCCAGGTTCGACATAGCCTATTTGGATAAAATTAATTTTAGAAATGCAGATCTCTCTTGGGTTAAGATGTCCGGAGCATCTTTGCAATCTGCTGAACTTAACGGTATCAATTTGTCAAATGCAAAACTTTCAAATTCCAATTTCCAGAATGCCAAAATTGAGTTTAGTAATTTGAAATATGCGATTGCTGACAGCGCGATTTTTATAGCTTGCAAAATGCATGGAACAGATTTAAGTTTTTCACATTTGCAACAGAGTAATTTTGAAAAAAGCGATCTTAAATATGTGAAATTCAATTCTGCCAACTGCACAAATGCGAACCTTGCGAACTGTAATTTAAGAGCTGCAGATTTCCACAATACCATTCTTACAAATGCAACGATGCACGGCTCAAATGTCAAAGGGTCTTCTTGGCTAGATCATTTGACGCTTTGGGAAGTGGTCGGTGCTTCAGACATTCAGAATCGTTACATTTTGGAGTCAGACACATCTTTTGCCACCAATTACTTTATTAAATCAGTTATAGACTAATCGTATTGAAGTCCTGATGAATTCTATTGAGTTTATGGGCAAACTTTCTGACGATTTTATCCTCAGGGTGAAATGGCGCAATATAGATACCGAAAGACCAACTGCAATGCGACTGAATATCATTTAAGAATTCGGACATCAATGTATCAGTCCAAGCTGTATGCCTGCAAATTTTATACTTCGCATCAAGTTGTTTACCAATTTCCTGTCCCCATTCATTGTTGACTAAATCGACATAATTATCAAGCGGTCCATTCCCCAGATCCGCGACCTGATCTTCAGTAAATTCACCCGTAATCAATTCAGGTATCCGCGCCCTTTCATGGGCATCCGCGATGTAGTCCCCTAGCCTTTCTGTATAAATTGCAGTAATAAATACTTGTGCAATGATGTGATTAAATGTATTGGTAAACCCCTTCTCGGAAAAATCCTTATCGGCATAGAGCTGTTCAGCTGAAGGATCTATATGATTTTTAAAAGCCAATGCCAGATCATAAAAACTGATGTCGCCCTCTCCAAACTGTTTACCCATTCGCCTAGACATAATATAAGAACGCTTGATATCATCTCTCCGTAGAACGAAATAGGGTGAGCGCAGTGCTAACATTAATTTATTCTGAATGCCCCCATCTCTTGCTTTTTCAAAGTCTTTCTCCGTAACCCCGGAATGCAAGACACTGCGAATGCTATGACCCTGGCAACTATGACTGACAGCAACCTTAGGAAAAATACCTTTCGTGTATTCAATTATAAGCACTTTTTTTAAGTCATCAAATGAAGTGTATTGTGTGCCCAGTAAAGCGCCTGGTGTACATCCATTCTTATTTTTTACTGAAAGCTTCTTATGAGAAGTTACATCGCAAGATAAATGCGAGAGCAACAGACCAAATATCAGGATGAATGAAAGTCTCATGTTTACATTTTCAGTACCGAAAATTCTTCATCGTATTGTACACCTTCAACTGCCTTCATTACAACTTCATTCTTCTTTACATATCCTTTGATAGATACTTGATGTAACATTAGGTTTTGGACATCATCAAAAACAAAAGCAGGCCGATAGTCCTTTTCGCGAAGTTGCAGATTAATGTTTTGCATAATCAGGCCATCAACATGCCTCACATAAAATGCCCATGAAGGTAATTCGCCAAACATTGAAAACTCTGGATAATCAGATGCACTTTCAGGAACATCGTCCAATCTTTCCAGCGGGCTGTAGGCCAATGCTTTGTTTCCTCTGCCAGGATAGCTGATAGTTATATTTTCGAGTATGACATTTTCAACATTATGTCCAGGCATACCGGTAATCGAGGCTGGGAATATATTATGAAAAAACGGTAGCGCAGGACCGCGTAAGTCATATTTGTAATCCGGCCTTTCGAAAGCAACATCAACATCAATATTCTTTAATATTGCATTCTTGAGTGTGCTCTTGCCCTTGTCGGGTTCACGATCTCCCAATTTTATAAAGATGGCATTGCCAGTGTTCGTAGCCTTTATTCCATCGATGACAATATTTTCAAGAACGCCCCCATCAACAGATTCAATGGCGATCGCTGAACGATAGGTATCATAGACTTCTATATTTTTAATAATGACATTTTTAAAACCACCTAGTGATTTTGTCCCAAACTTCACTGCGCTTGCACTCGATCGCACTCTGCAATTGGCAATGTAAACGCTATCCAGTATTTCATCTTCAAAATGTGACTTAAGGCAAATACCATCATCCGAGGAGTTGATATCACAATTTAAAACCTGAACATTGTAACAATCGGAAATATCGATTCCATCATTGTTCCAGTATGCATCACTGACAACCTTTATATCCTTGATCCGCAATTTTCTACATCGGTCATAATGCTGTACCCAGCTGGCCGCATCCTTTAGTGTTACGCCTTCAACAAGCACATTTGTGCATCCCACAAAACTGATGATCATTGGCCTCATGTGAAACCGTGGCCTATTCTCGACGTGATTGTATTTTATCTTATCATCATGACCGTTATGATACAGACTATCAACATGCAGGGCCGCGGCTCTCCCCTGTCCGTCTATTGTGCCTTCCCCTGTAATTGAGATATTGTCTTGATAGCTCGATAATATCAACCCGCGCTGATAAGAGCGTTCAAGCACCTTATGGTCATTAAAGTCTGTGCTTCCTAATAACACGGCGTCTTTGGCAAGATGGAGTTCTACATTTGATTTTAAATTAAAACTTCCTGTCAGATAGGTGCCTTTAGAGAATATTATGCGACCGCCACCATTATTACTTACGCTATCAATCATGCTTTGTAGCGCTTCCGTGTTTTTAGTGACACCATCATTCTTTATATTATAATCAGCTACATGAAAGTCTTGTGCACAGATGCCGGCAGTCACCAACAATGCAAGAATGTAGGTGAGGATGGGTTTAAGTGTTAGGTTTCTGCTCATCATTAAAAGTACATTCTTTGTTCTTCTTTGGGTTTAACAACGGGACCATTGGGTCGATATTCGATATCAAGGTATTCAATTCCACCTTTTGAATCAATCTTTAATGCAATTGATTGGTAGGGCTTAAATTCGATGTCAGCTATGATATTATGTCCATTGACATTGAATTCCAATTTAATCACCTCTGTCTCATCAGAATAGGCTTGGCCAGAATATAAAGGATACTTCAATTCCTTCGCTGCGAGCTGCGCAAGGAAGATAATGTGTGAACCATCTTCATAAACTTTGCACCAATAATTTGGCAATTGGGATCCTGTGACCAATGGTTTCGTCGGATGTACCTCATCGAAACGGTCGCTCACATTTTCAAGAGCGCGCAAGTTTTCTACGATGGATTGAAAGTCTTCAGCTTTCGATTTCCCTGGCTGTGATGGTGTTGATTTTAAGCAAACAGGCAATCCTTCTTGAGCCAATTCGTATATTCTCTTAAGGGCACGTAAGTCCATATAATCTACGTCTATGTAGAGGCTTGAAAATGTAGCATCACCTATATGAAGCTGTGCGTCTTTATATTCTGCGTTTTCAAGGAAGTGGCGGTTTATCCAAAGAGGGTGATATCCTTCAAGTTCCTTTGGTGGAAAAATATACCGCAACTCATATTCGCCCCATACCCATACTCTCCTACGTTCTGGCGGGTATGCACCTTTCATCACTCCATCTTCATAGGGTACATATACAGCCACATCAGTGTAGGATTTGCCTTGTCTCATAATGCCTGAAACAGATTCGATGTAAGCATTAAAATCCTTAAGTTCGGAGGTCAAGCTACCACCGGGACCAAAATATGTTGTGGCAAAAAAATCGATTGAATCAGAACCCTCAGGATTGTAAGGCATCCCATGGTATACATGATGGTTGACCCCCTCGGCGAATAAAGCATCTGCGACCAATTTTAAATCTGCAGTTTGCTCTTCACGCAGATAGGTTCCTGGAAAACCATACATGCAAGTGAAAGATTCACTGGATACGATGGGTTTCGAAGCAAGGCATGCGCTGGAGCTTACAATTCTTGAGTAGTTTGGGTTATTAAGCATGGCCTCGGTTTCAGGAATATCTACCAAGCCATAGGTTGTCATTACATCCGTGGGCGATGCAAGGCATTGAACCCTGGACCAGGCACCCATTTCTTTACATTTATCCACATAAGGCTTGTAAAACCCTTGGGTTACATACTCATCCAAATGCAACATATAATCATAGCGTACGTCGGGAAAGGAATCCAATCCAGCCTCCATATAAGGAAGAATATCATACCCAAATTTTTCATAGAATGACTTATCGAAGTCTTTCGTCCAAATCTTGTTTGTATCATTCAGTTTGATCTCCCACGAATCTGTAAATAAGGCAGATTTGCTGCCCTCAAGAGGTTTTTGAAGTGCCTTGGCAATGGGCTCAGCAAACCTTGCAAAAGCATTGCTATCCAAGTGATTTATTACCAATTGTGTATCCGGCCAGGTCCACGCAAAAGTTAATAGTTGTTGAAATGTGCTATCTCCATAGATTTGAGTGCCCAATGAATCCGGAATATTACTACTTGCTACAGGCCATGCGCTGCCAAAAGTGTAATCACATGATAATCCAATAGAATCTGCATATAATTTTGTGTAATGCACCACATCAACCCATTCATCACTTAGCCATTTCTGTGCAGTTGTATCTGTAGGATATTGTCTGTTATAGAGTCGCTTATATAAACTTTTATATCGATGGAGAGGATACACCCAAGCTATTTCCACACCTCCAAAATTGTGTTCCTTGGCCCAATCCAATTGATATTTGATATCGTCTTTTTTAATTTCAGTCGCGAACCACCACCATCTGGTACATGGCTTCGAGGTGGGATACAAATCTTCTGCAACAATCTTTCTATTATTGCCATCATTACATGAGACGGCAAAAGATCCACAAAGGAGTAAAAGAAATAAACATCGCATTATCTGCATGAACTGAATGGTCTTTTTATGTGTAAGATATTAGAAATGATCTATTTGGTATTTATTCTGCTCAGGTGAAATTAGTTAAATATAGATTAGATACATTTACAGTCAACCAACTTTAAAACCAGATTCTTAAAATGAAACAATGGCTCTCGGAATCAGTACAAATAGCTTTTGGAATATTTCTCGCCAGCATTGGGTTAAAGGCATTTTTACTTCCTAACCATTTTCTGGATGGCGGCGCCACTGGCATTTCAATTCTCCTTAGTGAGATGTTTCATTTTGACATCTCAATTCTTCTGATTGTTGTAAGTGCGCCTTTCCTTTATCTGGCCTGGCATTCATTGTCCAAAAGAATATTTATTAAGTCCGTTATTTCTATTGTAGCCTTAGCCATAATTATTCATTATGAAAATTTTGCGTCCATAACAGATGACAAATTACTCATCGCCATATTTGGAGGACTTTTCCTGGGATCAGGAATAGGTGTTGCCATAAAAAATGGCGCTGTATTGGATGGTTCTGAAATATTGGGCATTTACATAAACAAGCGATTCGGAATCAGCATAGGTAAAGTGATTCTGGTATTTAATATCATCCTCTTTAGTATTACGGCCATCATACTTTCACTAGAAATTGCTATGTATTCGATCCTCACCTTTCTTGTCACTTCCAAAGTGATTGATCTGATGATAGAAGGCTTTGAGGATTTTGTAGGTTTGATGATTGTCTCGGATCATTATGAAGCAATTGAAAAAGAACTGGTGGGTTCAATTGGTGCTGGCATGACAGTATACAAAGGTGCGTTGGGTTACGGTAAGCGGGGTCTCCAATCTCAAAACAATATCATACATACTGTGATCAACAGAATTGAAATCAACGCCACTTATAAAATGATTGATAGGATTGACCCCAATGCCTTTATTATTGAATTTGATGTGAATGCAATTAGAGGTGGCATATTCAGAAAATATTTATCGCGAGAGAATCTTATTAAAGTTGCCGTAAAGGATAAGCTTTCAACACAGGATGAATAGGTCAAGACCAATTATCTGCCAATATTCATGATATATTTTCAGTTAATTAAGTAGAACTTAATAACACTGCTTAACACAGATACTATGAGCTACACAATTCATAAGACCCTCGCCAATATGTTTATTCTCTTCTTAATATTCGCTGGTTGTCATGCGCAAGTTGAAAACCAAAGAATTGTAGGTGGCCCTTGCGAAGGCTGCGAAGCACTGGTTGAAGACATGCCTACTCATTTAAATAATTCTGACACCCTTCCATTATTTGAAACGGCAGCCCAGCCGCTTATTGTAAGTGGTGTTGTCTATGAGCATAACACCCGTAAGTCAGCTGAAGGTGTCATCATTTATTTTTACCATACCAATGAGGAAGGTATTTATCCTTCCTATGCGAATGATGCACTTTGGGCGAGACGGCATGGTTATTTGCGAGGATGGACAAAAACAGCAAAGGACGGTAAATACAAGTTTTATACATCCAGACCCGCTTCTTATCCAGGAAGGCAAGAGCCTGCACATATTCATATCACCGTGAAGGAACCAAATACAAATCCATATTATATCGACGATATCTTATTTGCTGATGATCCATTACTTACGCTCGAACGCAAATCACAGTTAAGACAAAGAGCAGGCTCTGGTGTAGTAAATCCTATCGTTGATAACCAGGGCGTGCAGCATGTGCAAAGAGATATATATCTTGGTTCAAATATTCCAAATTATGACTAAGTCAATAAGATTACATCAATTAATTCCAGTAGCACTTAGTATTTTCTTATTGGGCGCATGCACCGAAAGAAAAGATAACATACACCATCTTCAGTCTTCCTTCCATGCCATAATTGTTAAAAATATGGATGCTAGCATGAGCTGGTACAACAAAGCTTTATCATTTGAACTGCTTGATTCGACGCATGTCCCTTCAAGGGGTCTAATACAAGCGAATTTAGAGAACGAAACAGGTCGGCTTGAATTGATAGAATTGGCTTCAGTAAATAATTCGATTGATTCCTGTAATTCTAATTCAAACCTTGAACCAGGCTTTTTTAAGGTGGGATTTATGGTCCATAATATTGACAGCCTAATGAATCATTTTGATCAGGCTGGAATAGATATTAAAGGGAACATTGTCACGGATCCCATTAGTTTAAATCGCATGATCGTCATCAAAGACCCTGATGGCAATCGCCTGCAATTTTTTGAAATAAATTCTGTCCAACAATAATTAGTAAATGGTATTCAAGCCAGACTGTTGATAATTTGTATCTTCCAGCAAATCAATTCCTATGTCATCTTCAAAATCCATTAGGTGGTACTGTTATTTAGGGCTTGCATTTCTTTGCATTGGACAAATTCTATTGGCGCAAGGCATGGATTTTCTTGCAGGACAACAACCGATTGATTTTGCACATTGGGCGTTGTTATTAGCTGCAGTATTTCTTCTTGGGTTTAATTTTGCTTTTTCAAAAACCCTACTCCATACTATTGCCTCTGCAATGTTGATTATTGGTGCAGTTGCTCATATCGGCATGTCTGCCATCGACTTTATATTGTGGTCTTTCGGAGACAATTTTGAATCCCGTGACATGGTGGTCGGTCAAATTCTAAATACGCCGTCCATTCAATTTCCATTTCTAATTGTGGGTCCAGCATTTTTGTACACCGGATTGTCATTACACGGATGGCGGTTTATTAAAACCAGCGCCATTCCTGCTGTTATGACCATATTGGGATCAGCCATGATCGGTGGGGGCCAATTTATTTTGATGGATAGAATGATCGTTGTAACCGGAACACTTCTGATGAGTGTAGGACTGGTTTGGTTGTTACACAAATATCAAATTCAAGACTAGAAAGTTCTGATTATTCATGGAGCTGTGTTATCTTTTGACCCATAAGCTCATACATGCGGACTTTAATATTATGCACTTTTTTTAGCTGGTCAAATTTATTGGTTGGTCAATCCATTCTTATAAAGCCCTATCTCCAAAACGCTTCCGCTTCTTCCATTTATATTATGTGGGAAACAGATACGGGTGACGAAAGTACTGTTGAATGGGGCTTGGATGAAAATCTTGGTAACGTCACAACGGGCATTACATACAATTCCGATAACAGCGGACGCATTCATGAAGTCCAATTAACAGGCCTAGCCAGACTTACGCACTACTATTATCGTGTAAAAACGGATACAAGCTACTCAGCCATTTACAAATTCAAAACACCACCTTTTTCAAGTGATGGGCAGGACGTTAGAATCGTGGCCTTGAGCGATATGCAAAAGGATAATGCCCATCCACGTAAATTTGAAGAAATCATCAACGATGGTGTCATCAATTATATCACCCAAGATGGGGTGGATAATATCACAGATGTATTGGACTGCATCATGATTCCTGGTGACCTTGTTGTAAATGGTAATAGTATTTCTCAATGGCGCAATGACTTCTTTGATCAGGGGGCAATGATCTTTGGTCAGATTCCATTTTATCCCGTTTTGGGTAATCATGAAAACAATGCACAATTATATTTCAAATACATGAAACTGCCTGACAATGGAAGCGAGAATTTTGAAGAGCATTGGTGGTATAAAGACTATAGCAATATTCGAATTATTGGTTTAAACTCCAATGGACCTTTTAACAATCAGGACCAATTGGACTGGCTGGAAGAATTGCTTAATTCAACTTGCAGTAATGACACCACTGATTTCGTATTTGCGCAACTGCAC
>JABDJE010000221.1 GCA_013002625.1 Saprospiraceae bacterium
ACCGTAGACCGTGCATTTCCTGAGGTGACCTTTTGTTCAATAGCAATGGCAGGACATAAGCCTTTTATAAAGTCAACTTCTGGCTTTTTCATGCGTGAGAGGAATTGACGCGCATAGGAAGACAAACTCTCCACATAGCGCCGCTGTCCTTCTGCATATAAGGTTTCCATTATTAGAGAGGACTTCCCAGATCCGGATAGCCCTGTAACAACAATGAGTTTGTTTTTGGGTATTTGTAATTCCAGATTTTGAAGGTTATTAGACCTGGCCCCTTTAATATGTATATAGTTTCGCGCAGTTAAAATCTCTTCTTCCCGGGCTTTGGTCTTAGTTTTTTGTGGCATACTTTAGATATACTCTTGGCTTCAAACAAATCTTAAAAAGTAAAGGTATTACTTCTCATTTAAAAGACATTTAATAGAAAAAAAGGTTTATAAGGCGAGAATCTATTCGTTAAACAAATGTTAACAAAATTTAATAAGCTGGATTTTTTGGTTGATAAAGCTTTTATTTGAGTAATAATTCTTTCACAAAACTATTAATTGCCTATAAGCACATTTCATTTACACTAACAATATTTTTATTAACCGATTTTTTTAACAAATCAAAACTGTTAGTTATGAATGTGCGCGAGCTCCAGGATAAGGACTTGATCAATGAGTACCTTAGTGGCAATCAAAAAGCCTTCGAAGTATTACTAAATAGACACAGAGATAAGATATATACGTCTATCTACCTATTTGTAAAAGACCGAGATTTAGCAGAAGATATTTTTCAGGATGTCTTTATTAAAATCATTGATACCTTAAGAAAAGGGAAATATAACCATGAAGGAAAGTTTCTTCAATGGGCAATGCGTATTTCTTACAACATGTGTGTTGACCACTTTAGAAGAGGGAAACGTCGTTCCAAAGTATCGGCGACCGAAACTTTTGACATATTTGATGTGTTAGAATCAAAAGAGGACAACATGGAGACAACCATGATTAAGAGCCAAATGCATCAAAAGGTGCGCAAATTGGTTGATAAATTACCGGAAGAGCAAAGAGAGGTTGTCATACTAAGACATTACGCAGATATGAGTTTTAAAGAAATCTCAAAACTGACACGTGTAAGTATCAATACGGCACTTGGTCGAATGCGCTATGCTTTGATCAATATGCGTAAAATGGTAGAAGACAAAGAATTACTTCTACGCTAATAAAGAAATTAATATCTACTGTTTAGAGACAGGTAGTCATAACCGAGAGATTGAGTTTTTATAGACTGCCTGTCTTTTTTTATTGTACAATGCGACCTTTCCACCGATACTTGTCCATTAACAGACTGGCTATTCCAAGCAAAGAGATATAAAGCTGCTGAATGACCCAGGCGGGCAAAAAATATTTCAAACTGTCTGCGAGCCCATATTGTTTAGTGCTTGCCTCCAACAACAAGTAATCCATTGTCATTTTAATAAAAAAATGTAAGCCCAGCGCCAACAATGCTATTGGGCCAAATACTGCACAGGCCATTATGTGAATGTAAAACCACAGGCTTTGAAAAAAGACCAGACCCATAATTCCCAGAATCACCGGGTTGGTTGTATGCTTGTTTTTTGTGCCCCATCTTAAGCGTTGAGGTATAAAAGTCTGCATCGTTTTTTCTGGAGATGTTGAGACTGTTAGGTTTGGATCATTTGAGAAGTGTAAAGCGCAGTTTTCGATAATAGCAAATTGGTTTATTCTTGACACATCGTCCCCGGAGGCAAAAGATTTGTCAAGATCACAGGCCAAGCTTTTTTTATACACGAGATTAGCGCCATTGGCCAGATACCATCTATTGCTTTCGATACCGGCTTTGGTTAAAGCCATCATGCCACACATATCCAAAGATTGAAAATGCTCAAATAAATTTTTAGAGTGTTCAAATTTTACTGATCCTGCCAAAAGATCGATGTCGTACTGCTGTATCAATGAAGCCAAAGACTTGATATAGCCTGGAGTTACGGTACAATCAGCATCGGTCTGAATGATATAGTTTCCCTTGGCAGCATTTACGCCTGTATCAACTGCAAGTTTTTTTGAACCCTTGGTGCCAAAGTGTGATAAATCTATTAAGCGGATTATCGGGTGATCTATTTCCTTTACAATTGAAGTGGTATTGTCGGTTGAATGATCATCAATGACAATTATTTCAAGGACATAGTCTTCTAGATGTTTATTGTCGAGCCATGCTTGAAGGCAAGATTGAATGTGTTCTGCTTCATTGCGTGCAGGAATGATAATCGAGAATTGTGCTTGAATGGGCCTGGTGCGATGTTTAGGACCTTGAGGTTTTGTATGCCAGTATCCTAATAGATGTAGAATTAACCACAGATAGCCCAGGGCGAGCATAACAGAAACGGACATGTACAATGCAAGCATGTACAAATTTAGCCATTGAAAAGGTCGTCGTAGTTATTTTGACTGCGCGTTTGTTTAACTTTTTCACCTGGCGTCTCAGGCAACTCCAGAAAATCCTCTTCCACTTCTTCATATTTGATGTAATCACCTGGACCTTTTTCATCTTTCTTTTTCCCAAAACGTCTTGTCGAAAATGCTTTGAAAAATAAATATGCAGCCACAAGAGGATAACCAATTACCGTAGCACCGGTTGCCAATAATCCTTTTACGACATCAGTTTTAAAAAAATTGTACACCCACTTAAAGTAATCGGTAACAACACTATAATTAAATACCAATGCGAGAACGAATAAAGGTAGGGCAAGAAAGCTCAGTATAGCGAACACCCCTTTAACAAAATTAAAGACAAGCCATATTAGGAAAACAATGAATAGTATGGCAATTATGCCAGCAAATGGATTGGAACTTTGTCGAGTTTGCATCAAGTACTTTTCTTATTTAATGAATGAAATTAAAGAATAGTTTCAGGGTGCAGCTTGATTTTGGATAAAGCGCTTAGTTTTATCTACGATGGTTCAACTTTATGTTTCGAACATAGCTTGTGCAAATTGCTTTTCATATAGATCACGGTATTTGCCCCCTTCATTGAGTAGCAATTCATCGTGGGATCCAATTTCCGATACACGGCCCTTATCGAGAACGAGTATTTTATCAGCATGTCGGATTGTGGAGAGTCGATGTGCAATAATAATTGAAGTTCGCTTTTCGATCAACTTTTCAATAGCATACTGGATAATTGATTCTGTCTCAGAATCTATTGAAGACGTGGCTTCATCCAAAATCAATATATCCGGATTGAAAACAAGTGCACGGACAAATGAAATCAACTGTCGTTGTCCCATTGACAGATTTGAACCCCGTTCGGTTATCGGAAAATCATAACCTCCAGGTAGCTTTTCAAAAAACGGATGCGCTCCTATTGTTTTTGAAGCTTCGATAACAGCTTTATCAGATATATTATCATCCATAAGACTGATATTTTCCATTACGGTTCCATTGAAAAGAAAAACATCCTGCAAGACCATCGCAACGCGATCACGCAATGCCTCAAGTTTGTATTTTTTAATATCTACACCATCTATTAAAATTTGACCTTTTTGGATTTCATAGAATCGGTTGAGAATATTAATGATTGTAGTTTTACCAGATCCCGTACTTCCGACGATAGCCATTGTCTCACCAGGATTTAGGGTGAAACTCACATCATTCAGTACAAAATTCTCTTCATCATATGCAAAGTGAACATTGTTAAATTGTACGGATCCTTCGAGCTTTGGAACAGGGCGAGTGCCGATATCTGAAATATAGGCTTCATCCTCGATAAGTTTGAATACACGGTCTGCAGCCACCAGACCCATTTGCAGCGTATTGAATTTATCTGCAAGCATACGCACAGGACGAAACAGCATTTGGAGATACATTGGAAAAGAGACAAATGCGCCCGGACTTATGGTATGGTTCCAGATGCCTTTAGAACCCCACCACACGAGAATGGCTAAGCCCATAGCAGAAATCAGTTCTACCACAGGATAGAAGATGGCATAATATTCAATGGCATCCAGATTCGCCCGTGTATACTTTCTGTTTATTTCACGAAACTTATCGGCTTCTTGTTTTTCGGCATTGAACATTTGCACAACCTGCATACCCGTAATCTGTTCCTGCAAGAAGGAATTCATTTTGGATATTTCATTACGGACCTTTTGAAATGACACCTTAACCTTTTCTTTAAAAATATATGTCGCAAGGACCATAAGTGGCAGTGTGGCCAGACAGATTAAAGTTAATCGCCAACTGTCCAAGAGCATAAAACCAATTACTGCAAAGATTCCAAGTAAATCTGCGGTCATAGTCAATACGCCCTGGGTGAAGATATTATTAATGGCCTCCACATCACTGATAGTGCGTGTAGTGAGTTTACCAATAGCCGTCTGATCAAAAAAGCGCAGCTTTAATTTGGTGACATGGGCAAAGACCTTATCACGAAGGTCCTTTATAACCGATTGACCCAATTTGGCTGAATAATACATAAAAATATAGCGGATCACAGATGTTGCAATGACAAACCCAACAAATATGAAGGCCATATTTAACAGGCATGTTCCATCTTGTTGAAAGATGCAGTCATCCACCATGATGCCTATCAGATAGGGGCGGATATTGGATATAGGTGCCAGCAAAACAGCAAGTGCAATAGAGAGAATAAACAGACCTCTATAAGGAGTGGCTAGTTTCAGGACTTTGCCCAATACGACGAGATCTAGTTCTTGCTTTTGCTCCATATCGAATTATAACAAAGATAGTCGCGTTGGGTTGTAAATCACATTTTGGAAATGATATTATTGGATTAAATCAAGCCTTCATCAGCAAAACTCAGATAACCCTGGTGTGATATAATCAGGTGATCGAGGACCGTAATTTCAAGTAATCCTGCACCATGGCATATCTTTTTTGTAATGTCAATATCCGGCTTTGATGGTTTTAAATTTCCTGAAGGATGATTATGTGCCAGAATGATTGAGCTTGCATGATGATCAAGGGCGCGTTTGAATATTATTTTCGGGTCAACAACGGTTCCCGACACGCCACCGATGCTTATGGTCACGGTTTTAATAATTGCATTCTGTCGATTTAAAAGAATTACCATGAAGACCTCATGACTTAGATCTGACAAATGTGGTTTAAGGATGAGGTATGCATCTTTAGAAGCATTTATCTTCTGAATCTTCTGATGATCAGAAATTTCTTTGCGTCTTGCCAACTCAAGCGCGGCCATTAAGCTGACCGCCTTGGCTTTTCCCACACCCTTAAATTGCTGTAATTCCTGAAGATTAGCACGAGAGAGCTTATGCAGGTTATTATTGAAATGATTATAAATGATTTTGGCAAGATCGACAGCAGAGTTATTCTGAGTGCCAGAGCCTAGAATAATGGCAATAAGCTCAACAGTACTGAGTGCTGTTCTGCCATTTAAAATGAGTTTTTCTCTTGGACGGTCTTCTTCAGCCCATGCAAGGATACCTAATGCGTGTTGTTCCATGACCAAATGATTGGTCTAAATATATAGATAGTAAGTCTTATTGGAAAGCCGCACCCAAGTCTGCAATGAGATCGTCTACGTCTTCAACACCCACACTTAATCGTATTAATGAATCGGTCAATCCCACTTTAAGGCGCTCCTCTCTTGGTATGGAAGCATGCGTCATTGATGCAGGATGGCCAATGAGTGACTCTACGCCACCTAGTGATTCAGCTAAACTGAAAAGGTGTGTATTGCTTAAGACCTTGTTGGCAGCTTCTAGGGTATTTTCTTTAAGATCGAAGGACACCATTCCGCCAAAATCTCGCATTTGAGCCTTGCAGATATCATGGTTTTTGAAGTCCTCAAAACCAGGGTAATAAGTATTGGCTACTTTATCGTGGTCCCTTAGCCAATGGGCTATTTTACGGGCATTGTCGCATGATCTCTGGACACGTAAGTGAAGTGTCTTGATGCCACGAAGCATAAGAAAACAATCCTGTGGACCCGGCACAGCTCCCGTTGAATTTTGTATAAAGTACAACCTGTCTGCTACTTCTTTATTGGACGTAATGACGGCACCCTGCACTACATCCGAGTGCCCACCAAGATATTTTGTACTGGAATGCATCACTACATCAGCACCCAAATTGAGTGGGTTCTGAAGATACGGAGATGCAAAGGTATTGTCCACAACAGTCATGATACCATGCGCTTTTGCGATGTCGCAAATTGCCTTAATATCTACCACATTGAGCATTGGATTCGTTGGCGTTTCAATCCAGATAAGTCTTGTATTGTCTCCAATAGCATTTTCTAGATTAGCGGGAGTGGTCAGATCAATAAACTTGGAATGAATGCCAAATGCATTGTAGACCTTGGTTAATAACCTGTATGAGCCACCGTATAGGTCATTTGTTGAAATGACTTCATCTCCTGATTTAAGAAGTTTGACAATAGCATCCATGGCTGCCATACCCGAGGCAAAACAGATTCCGTATTTGCCGTTTTCAAGAGCAGCAAGATTATTTTCCAATGCTGTTCGCGTTGGATTTTGTGTTCGTGCATATTCAAATCCCTTATGATCCCCAGGGGCATCCTGGACATAGGTTGAAGTTTGAAAAATAGGGGTCATGATTGCACCTGAAGATGGGTCAGGTTCAATTCCGGCATGGATTACTTTTGTACCAAATTTCATTTTAACGATGTTTCTGATTAGGTCCGTCAAAGATAGACATTCGAAACATGAATTGGTTCAAAATACCAGATAAGTATCCTTAATTATTCACGAATTAGCTTAGCAATGCTTGACACTTCTCGATGATATTATTGATACTCAAACCGTACTTTTCTAAAAGCTGGTCAGGTTTGCCGCTTTCTCCAAAACTATCTTGAACAGCCACAAAACCCATCTTAGTAGGGTGTTGTCTGGCAAGCAACCCGGCTACGGATTCGCCCAAACCACCCAATTGTTGATGTTCTTCGGCTACCACACACAGTCCCGTTTTTCTGACTGATTTGAGGATAGCTTCCTCATCAAGAGGCTTAATAGTGTGGATATTGATCAATTCAACAGATACACCATCAGCTTCTAATTTTTTAGCAGCTTCTACGGCATACCACAGCATGTGGCCCGTAGCAATTAATGTGATGTCAGATCCTTTATTCAGCATTATGGCCTTACCGATTTCAAAGCCATCTTCTGGCATAAAGACGGGCCAACCTGGTCTCCCAAATCTCAAATACACCGGTCCATAGTGATTGGCAATAGCTTTAGTGGCGGCTTTGGTTTGATTATAATCAGCAGGGTTGATGACGACCATACCTGGCAGCATTTTCATCATACCCATATCCTCCAGAATCTGATGTGTTGCACCATCCTCACCCAGTGTAAGCCCTGCGTGTGAAGCACATATTTTTACATTCTTATGAGAGTAGGCAATAGATTGTCTGATCTGGTCATATACACGACCGGTTGAAAAATTAGCAAAGGTGCTTGTAAATGGAATTTTACCAGCGGTTGCCAAGCCTGCAGCAATGCCCATCATATTTGCTTCAGCTATTCCAACCTGGAAAAAGCGATCCGGATTTTCGTCAATAAAGGGCTGAATCTTTAACGAACCCACTAAATCGGCACATAGGGCAACGACTTTAGGGTTCTCGCGACCCAATTCTGTCATAGCGGCACCAAAGCCATCACGGGTGGCTTTTTTATCTGTGTATGTTATATCTTTTAGCATTAGTAGTCTCCGATTGTTTCTTCAAGTTGTGATAAAGCTATTTCTGTCTGTTCTGCATTGGTTGCTTTGCCATGCCATTGATGCGTTCCTTCCATGAAGTCTACACCCTTACCCATTTCGGTTTTCATGAGTATGCATACTGGCTTGCCTTTGCCTCTTTCATTTTGAGCGGCCTGAATGGTTTGAATCATAGAGTTGAAATCGTGACCATCCATTTCAAAAACAGTCCAACCAAAACTCGTCCACTTACCCTTCAAATCTCCCAATGACATAACCTTTTCATTGGGACCGTCAATTTGTTGACCATTCCAGTCGACGGTTACAATCAGGTTGTCCAGTTTATAATGTGGGGCAAACATAGCTGCTTCCCATACCTGACCTTCCTGAAGTTCTCCGTCTCCTGTAAGCACATAAACAAAACGATCGTCCTTATTCAGTCTTTTGGCCAACGCTGCTCCAATTGCTACGGACATACCCTGTCCAAGAGAACCGGATGCGACGCGTATACCAGGCAGACCTTCGTGCGTTGCGGGATGTCCCTGTAATCTTGAATTAATTTTTCGGAAGGTATTCAGTTCTTCGACCGGAAAATAGCCACTCCTGGATAGTACACTATACCATACGGGTGAAATGTGACCATTGGATAGAAAAAACATGTCCTCTCCATTACCCTCCATGTTAAATGAAGGATCGTGTTTCATAATTTCGAAATAAAGTAAGACAAGGAAATCAGTGCAACCCAGGGAACCACCAGGATGGCCGGAGTTGACTAAATGTGTTTGACGGATTATGTCTCTTCTCACTTGAGAAGCCATATCCTTTAGGGATGCTATATCAATACTCATAATGTTGGTTGGAATAAAACAAAAAAAGGCAGGTAAAAGCCCGCCTTTTTTAAAGTTAGTTTTTGCTTAAGCTTACTAGTTTACTGAATCAGTAAGACCTTTCCCTGCTTTGAATTTTACAACAGTTTTAGCAGGAATTTTTATAGTAGCTCCTGTAGCAGGATTTCTTCCGTCTCTTGCTGCTCTTCTTGAAGTAGAGAAAGTACCGAAACCTACGAAAGATGCTTTACCTCCGCTTTTAAGGGTTCCTTCAATAGAATCAAATACACACGCTACCGCTTCTCCCGCTTCAGCTTTACTGATTCCAGCTTTTTCAGCTACAGCATTGATTAAATCTCCTTTATTCATGAGTTCAATTTTAGATGTAAATAAATAATTAATTCGCGTCAAAATTAGCTGATTCAGTCATATAAACAAAAAATCTAATATAAAAACACTGCCTAATACCCCATTTTTCGGGGGTTTAGGGCAATTTTAACCCCTTTCGACTGTTATTTTAAATGATTATCTTCGTTTGTCTATTAAAAGTCATCTATAATGAAAGGATTCAAAAAAGCGACTGCACTCTGTTTAATGGCCACTTTTGGGCTTATATTGTCAATGAGTTCATGCAAAACGGGCGAAGGATGTGCGAATCAGGAAAAGTATTCTGTAAAAACAGATAAGGATGGTAACCTTTCAACCAAAGGCGGCAAATCCAATTTGTTTTCCAAGAAAAACAGGAAAAAGAGATAGGTCAGACAGGACCTTCGTATTGACGATTGCTCTTTAATACGTAGTCATTAATTCGGTCACCAATAGAATTAAACAAGTAAATCAAACCATAAATGCACAGCCCCGGAAAAAGGGCCAACCACCAAGCATTCAAATGCAATCGTGCCTCCTTTAAAATACCCCCCCATGTGACAACATCAACGGGGACACCAATGCCTAAAAATGACAATGTAGATTCCAGCAAAACAGCAGACGAAATACCAAAAGCAGTTACGATAATTAGAGGACTAATTGAAAGTGGAAGAATATATTTCACAAATATTCGGCTGTCGCTTAATCCACTGGATTGGGCTGCTGTAATAAAATTTTCTTTTCGAACATTGAGAATTTCTGCTCTTAAATGTCTGGTAATTGTTGGCCACCGCGTCAATGCAATAATCCAAATGACATTCCAGTAACTCGGTTTTCCAAGGATGGGCAACAACACAAGAATCAGGAATAATGCCGGAATGGATTTGAAAACCTCGATGAGTCTAAGCACAATGATATCCAAGGGAAAGCCCCAAGTCGGTGTGCTGACTTTTAACTTGAGCTTTCTCTTATGTAAAAAATAAGCTGTCATTACTGTGATGGAAATTATGATGACTATTTGCCTGACATTTCCATAGAACAGAAAATAAGTATTTACCAATATAAGCAAAACCCCTATCCACAAGAATCGAATCGGTATCCGGATACCTGTATTGCCAAAGTAACCGCTGAGATAGGCCATTAAACTTCCGATCATCAATGCTAACAGCGATGCAACAAAGCCTATCAGGAATGCCAGGTAACTGCCATGAATGATCCCAGCAAGAATGTCTCTTCCAATGCTGTCAGTTCCCAGCCAGTGGCGGTAATAGAGATTGGAGACATCTTGCTTGTCCCAAGGACCTGTTTTACGGTTGTTTTTGTCTATACTGTTCGCACTGTAGGGGATGGGTGCCCTGATACCGAAGTTCGGTTCTTCGATCGCGCTCATAACAGATATTCCATTGTCAGAAAAGGCAACCAGATAGCCGTCGAAGGCTATTATTTTTCCAAATACGACAAAGAATAAGAATATACCTAATCCCCATATTTGGCCTTTGGTTAGCCCGAGCTTTTGCATATATGTGATCAGGCTTTTCATTGATCAAATCGGATTTTTGGATTAAATATGCCATACAACACATCCACCAATAGGTAGCTCATTACAGTAACGAATGCTATGATCATCATTATACAGAATGCCACATTCCAGTCAGCGAGGTTAATAGATGAAAACAACAAGCGCCCAAATCCCGGGATATTGAATAATATTTCAAGCACCAGAGAGCCTGTAAATGCTGCAGGTAAAATGGCACCCATCAAAGTAACCATTGGAATCATGGCATTTGGTAGAGCATGTCTTTTAATGACCTCAGATCTGGAAAGTCCTTTGGATAAAGCTGTCAGAATGTAAGCTTTATCCATCTCATTCTGGATGCTTCTGCTCATAAATCTTGCGATATAAGCGAGGGAGTGAAGCGTAAGGCATAGAATTGGCAGGATGAGTTTATGAAAGTTCTTTAGAATTTGTGAAAACGTTGATTCGCCAGGGTAGATATTGATACCTATGGAAGGAAATAACTGAATAATACCACTTTCAGTGCCTGTAAAAAACACGATCAACAATGTTGCAAGCCAAAATATAGGCATAGAGTAGAAGGCATAGAGGACTTGACTTAGGAATTTCGAGAACCTTGTTTCGGGATGATTCACCAAATAGATTCCAATTAACATCCCAAGCAACAAACTGATGACAAGATCCACCAGCGTAATGGCCAGGGTCCATTGAATTGCTTTTGCAGCTTTTGGCAGAGCATCCTTTCCATCAACCAACGAGATGCCGAAGCCACCATTAAAAAATGATGTAACCCAATGATGATATTGATTATTGAATCCATGGAAGTGCGCATTTGGCCAGTACCACGTCCTTGATTGAATCGATGAATAATCTTCATACACACTGGGATATTTAGATAAGGCTTGCTTGAGATTACTTGAGGCGAGTACTTCAAATGGAATATTATTTTCCACTAAGCTGTTGGAAAATGCTTCAAGGTCTTCGAATGTCATGCCCTTATTGAGTCCCGCCTTAAAGAATTTTTTGAGATAGGCGTTGTCAACTTTGTTTAGGTTTGCTGGATAGTTGGATGGTTGGATGCCAAAATAAAAATTGGGGAGATCAAGATGCAACTCAAGGTAGACCTGGGCATAGTCTTCAGCTTTAATTTCCACATCGCCCGTATTCATACCACGCATTGTAAGCAAAGAGACCACAGGGTCCTGAGGAACCTGTTTGCTCAAATAAAACCCAACCACGCTCACGATAAACAGTGTGGGGATAATCAGCAGCAGTCTGTTAATAAGATACCTCTTCATGTGAATATGCTACATGAAGTTAACAATTCTGTGAGGATAGCAATTTAGCTGGCAGCTTTAAATGTATTTGCCAGATATCCTGGTCTTTTAGCTGTTGTCTGAGCATCCAGAGATTTGCGAATAATTATCTTTTTCAACGGGCTATATAAAAAGATGACAGGTTGGTCCCTGTGCATTTCTTCCTGAAGTTGCATATAGAAATGCTTCCTTTCATTTTCATCAGTTGTGGTTCTGATCTTTTCAATCAATGCATCACTGCGCGGGTTGCTGTATCCTGAATTGTTTTGCGTACCAGGTTTGGCATTATCACTGTGCCATCTCGAATAAGGATCGTCGGGAGCAGCATCCTGGCCTATTGCTGTCATAGCCATATCATAATTATAGGTACTAAAATTCTCAGAACGCATCAAAGAACTTTTTTTCTGAACTATGTTGATTTCAACGCCGGCATCCTTTGCGCTTTCCTGAAATAATAGGGCTAGGTTTTTACTCAATGGACTGCCGGTGATAAGCAGGTCCAGGCTTAACTCTTGGAGTTGTCCATCCACGACTTTATCCACTGTGCCATTA
>JABDJE010000237.1 GCA_013002625.1 Saprospiraceae bacterium
ATCTTGGAACAACCATTACGAGTGTCATCAAACATCCAAAAGCAAAAATATTGAATACCGATGCTATCCGTGCCCGATTATCCACATCAGGTATGGAAGCTCTAAGAATCCAGTATGCAAAATAAATCAAGAGCGCCACAGCACTCATGTTTAACTTAACATCCGAAGTCCAAAAGGTTCCCCAGGTATATTTCGCCCACATACTTCCTGTAAGAATGCCTGCAATCCCAAACCAGATGCCGACTGTTGTCAGAGATTGCGACTTCATATCAAATTCAAAATCTTTTTTCCATAAATACATAGCGCTGCAATAACAAGAGTAAATCAGCAGCAAAAACATAGCAAACCAAATCGCAACATGAAAAAAAGTGTTTCTGATCGTCTCGTATATTATATTTCTAAAAGGAAAGGCGAACCGCTCACTTTGGTATAATACGCCAAGTGGAAATCGTTCTGCTGTCACGACCTGAGATGACGTTCCTTTTTTAACCCTGACGCCTTCCGGGTAGATTGCATAGCCATCATATTCATTATCTACAATGATTGACGTGACAACACTTGATTTGTCTTCAAAATCGATATTGCCCGGCATATCAAACTGAGCTAATAGGTGAACAGGCGACTTAACTTCAACTTGCTTAGCTTTTAAAAGACTGTCGTTGGGTAACCTGAGCCATACCCTCGTAGTATATTCGTCGAAATGCGTATTGTAGGCTTCGACTTGAAGCGACAGTGTCGAATCAGAATAAGCCACATTGGGTGTATAATTTAATACACCGGGATTAATAGGTGTGGTAAATCCTCTTACAATTACATACAAAAGGATTATGACACCCAATAATTTCCACCAATGTTGACTAAGCTCTTTCATTTTTAAGATTTCCAGACAATTGGGAATAGAATAGTAATTAAAGCAATCAGTAACAAATTTATACCTAATAACAACAGTAAATAGTTGTCTGTTGCAGAATCTACAAACATTCTCTCAGCAATTAATGACAACCGCATTGAGAGCAAAAGTATAGGCACCAACAATGGTAAGGCCAGAATAGTCACCAATCCATTTTGGTTGTTGCTGTAAATAGAGATTGAGGCTACAAATGTTAAGACTGCTACTATGCCGATCGATGCCAGCCCAAAGGTCTGCATGAACAGGTTCATATCTTTTACCAGTGTATCAGTCAACATTAACTGGAGTAACAACAAAACCCCACCCATCAAAAACAACTTTAACCAGTTCACTATAAGTTTTGCAAAAACATATTCCAAAGGCTTGTACAACTGGTAATGAATAATCTTCCTTTTCAATGAAGCATGGCTGAAACTCTGGGCGATAAGATTGATTCCAGTAAACAGGATGATAATCCAAAAGAGGGCCACCCTGACAGGCGCACTGACATCTCCCATTACCTTATATAGAACAAACACAATTGCGGTGAGGTATAGAATGGACGCAAGGAAAGCATTGGACCCGCGGCGTTCAACTACCCAATCCTTATATATGATATTTAAGATTCTAGAAATCAACACAATGCGTTATAACATTGCGAAGTTACTTGAGTAGTATTGAAACCAAAAGAAAACAGCTAAGAAAAGGCCAATAATTACATATTAAATAAATTGAACATATATATGTCGTTCATTTTGAATTTTTTATATTAATTATTAAGTTTGTTTAAGTTTTCTTAAAAATGTCCAAAAACCGAATTATGAGAGCTATTAATATAGTTTTAATAATCTTGTTATGTCCGCTATTCCTTGCGGCAGATAGTTATTATCATTCCGTCAAAGCAGTAAAAGGTGATGGTATATATTCGTTATTAAGAAGGTATCATCTCAACGACCATAATTGCAATCGTCAACAATTTCTCCAGTTGAACAAAATGACCATCAATGATCCATTGGTTGTAGGGCGCAGTTACAAAATACCAGTACTTATATTTGACTATAACGGAACAAGTATCAGAACAACGATCGGAATTAACAATTGGGATAAGGCCGTGCGCATTCAGAAATACAATGAAACCGTTCTTACAAAGAACCTTAGAAAGAGTACTTATAAAGACAGCAGGATTCTGTGGGTTCCTTATCACGAATTGTATTGTGATGAGTCATTGCCAGAAAAAGTTGAGAAAGTTGCACCAAAAAAGCCGGTGGCCTATAAAGGAAGTTATCAGCATGTGCCGCTTTTCGGTGAAAAGGAAAGTATGGTCCCAATTAAAGACAACAATCTTGCAAATAAGGTCTACTATATCGTAGCTGGACATGGAGGTCCTGATCCAGGTGCGAGATGTACAGAATGTTCCAATACCTTATGTGAAGATGAATATGCTTACGACGTATGTCTGCGATTAGCCAGAGAACTCATCTCACATGGTGCCAAAGTACATGTTGTAATAGAGGATAAAAATGATGGTATCAGGGATGATGAGTATCTAGAATGTGATACGGATGAAAAATGTATGGGGGCTAAAATTCCTCTAAGCCAAAAGACAAGATTAAAGCAACGTGCATCAGCCATTAACAACCTTTACTATAAATACAAAAAACGAGGCATCACAGAACAGGTAGCCATCATGGTACATGTCGATTCCTATAATGATGAAAAAAGAAGACAGGATGTCTATTTCTATCATCACAAATCCAGCAAGTCCAGCAAACGTCTTGCTGAATCATTGCATAATACTTTTAAAGAAAAGTATAACTACTACCAAAAGAATCGTGGTTATAAGGGTTTTGTAAAATCACGAGGGCTCTATATGCTTAATTTCACACAACCCACTTCCGTATATGTTGAATTGGCAAATATTAGAAACTCTGCAGATCAGGAGCGCCTAATAAAAGCTTCCAATCGTGAAGCCCTTGCTAAATGGTTGTATGAAGGTATGACATCATTCTAAAGCGACTCCAAATACATCAGGTTGCAACCTCGGGTGTCTGAATTATCCAGACGCCCCAAGACTTGGAATCCTTTTTCCTCCTTATGTACAATATCTTCCGTTAGTATAAAGGAGAGTGTATCTACATTGGCAAGATCAATGACGCCCATTTGTGCAGATCGTTGATCGACAGCTGCCGAAAGAGGATCTGTAATTTCTTTAGGTAAAACGCGCATGGTGGGGGCTTCTTTATAAATGCCATCAACTCCAG
>JABDJE010000240.1 GCA_013002625.1 Saprospiraceae bacterium
GAATGTGGGTAATCTTGAAATTTTCAAATTAGAGAAAAACCTATCTTCTTTAGCAAGTATATCTGGTGCAGCGCCAATGATTGGATTCTTTGGAACGGTAACAGGTATGATCCTAGCTTTCTACAAAATGGCAAGTGAGCAAAATGTAACACCAGATGTTTTAGCGGGCGGTATTTATACTGCTTTGATTACAACGGCACTTGGGTTGTTCATTGGTATTCTTTCATTTGTTGGGTATAACTATTTGGTGGCGAGCGTTGAAAAAGTAATCCACAAAATGGAAATGACTTCTATAGAATTCATGGATTTACTTCAAGAGCCAACAGCATAAAATAATAGAATGAAGAAACGTAATAAAGTCAGCGCAGAATTTAGTATGTCCTCTTTAACGGACATCATCTTTCTATTACTGATTTTCTTTATGCTTACTTCTTCCATGGTTCAAATCAATGTGTCTTTACCTGAGTCTGATAGCAAGACAGTAGCTCCCAGCGATCTGATTGTAATGATGACAAAGGATGGAAACCTGACTTTCAATGGGAAAAAGACAAGTAAGTCTGCATTGAAGAATCAAATAAGATCTGAAATTTCACAAATGACCAATAAGGAAAATGCCGCCATTTCTATCGTTGCAGAAGTTGGTATTCCGTGGTCACGTGTGAATGATATTATAAAAATTGCCTCTGAACTTAAAGTCAAGGCACATATAGCGACACAACCAAGAAAATAATGGGATTAAAAAAGAGACAAAAGGTAAGTGCAGAATTTAGTATGTCCTCTTTGACGGACATCATATTCCTTTTGTTAATATTTTTTATGTTAACCTCTTCGATGGTTGTACCGAATGCATTGAATTTAAAAATGCCTGGTCGATCAAAAACATCCAATCAACCCAAATATCCTCCGGTGGAAGTACGCATTGATCGATCCGGAAAATATACCCTCGATGGGCAAACCGCCTCAAGAACTGAAATCGAACGGCATATACGAGATATTAAGCGAAGCCGTCAAAAAGTTTCCATGGTTATCTATCCAAATCAAACCGCAGGTCAGGAATATGTTGTAGCCATTCTTGATATTGCTTACCGATACCATGTAGATGCAGTCATGGGAGACTAATTCTGGTATATTTATTGTAATAATAGCTGAAAAACAGCGTTTTAAATATTACGATAATTTTTTATGCAACACACAGTTCAAATTAACGACAAAGATAAGAAGCAAAGAAGTCTCCTTTTGAGCATACTGTTCCATGTATTGCTATTATTGTTTTTATTACTTCCATGCTTCAGTTACTTTGACCCACCCAAACCTATTCAGGGCATCACCATTTTGCTGGGTGAGGAAACCGAAGAAGAGATTGATGAAATAAAATCTACGACTGATGCAAAATCCAATTCCAGCCCAGAAAAGGTGGAAGAGGAGAAGCCCAAAAAAGTAGTTAACAAACCCGCGCCCAGCGCCAATGTTAAAAGTAAAACTACCACTGATTCAGCACCTGTAGTGGTAGAAAAGAAAAAGGAAGAAACCAAAAAGATCGAAGAATCAAAACCAACAGCTGAAGAAATAGCTGCGGCTAAAGCTGCTGAAGAAGCACAAAAAAAGAAGGAAGCAAAAGAAAGGTTTGGTTCTCTTTTTAATAAGAATAATGATTCAGAAAATAGTTCATCTAAAGGCAACCCATCCGGTATGCCGGATGCATCCTCTCTTGAAGGATTGTCAGAAGCTTACGGTAAAGCTGGAGAAGGACTTGAGGACCGGGGGATAGTTTATCAACCACAAATAACAGATAATACGCAAAAGACCGGACGTGTGGTTGTTAGAATTTGTGTAGACAATGAAGGTCAGGTGATCAGTGCGCGATATACACAAAAGGGATCAACAACCACCGACAGCCATCTGATCAAGTTGGCCGAAAGAAGTGCCAGACAGTATAAATTTGGTAAGAGTCCGTTGGATGAACAATGCGGTAATATCGTTATCGATTTCAAGTTGAAATAAAAAACCCCAGCCAACTATGAAGCGGCCAGGGCTTGATTATATTTTCACGTGTTAGATTATTCTGAGTCCCTCAGAAATTCATTCCACGACTTTTCCTTGTAAACTTCTTTACTCGCAAATTCCAGTTCCTTTCTTAACTGAATTGCTTCTTTATATCCTGGAGAAACCATTATTCTAGAGAATGTCTCGTCCAAAAGTACAAAAGAAGGGAAGCTCATTCTGCCATCCAATAGCGCATAGGCCAATTGATGCACGCCATTTCTTCCTCTGTTGGGAACAAATTTGAAGTCGCTGCCATTAAAGTTGATGTTTTCTCTCTGCTCAGCATCAAGCTTAACAGCATAGAAATTATCACCTAATTCTTTGATAATGGATTCATCTAAAAATGTGGTTCTATCCATCTTCTTGCAGTATCCGCACCATTTGGTGTATACATCCACAAAAATTTTCTTCGGATTTTCTTTGTTTGCTTCAGTTGCTTCTTCCCAGGTCATCCATTGGATTTGATCAGTTGTTGATGTTTGGTCTTTTTGATCAACCATTACAAAAGCTGAAGCACCAAGGAAAACTAAAAGTAGTAATGTTAAAATTCTCATCTATTCAAAATTTATGTAAAATTAGATATTTATATGTTGCAATTCTGTTAAGCTTAATTTAAAGCTGTTGAGAAATGTCTTTTATTTGATATCGTGATAGCTTACAGCATATACCATTCCAGACCAACAACTACCAAGCTTAAATTCTATTTTGTACAAAATTTGACATTTTTCAACCAAAATCTCATTTGAAATGGATAAAAAACGCTGCACATGGTGCTTGAAAGATAAAGTCTACATGGATTACCACGATAATGTATGGGGGGTTCCTGAATTTGATGACGCCAGACTATTTGAGTTTATAAATCTTGAAGGCGCTCAGGCGGGATTATCCTGGTATAGTATTTTGGTCAGAAAAGAAGGATATAAAAATGCATTCGCAAATTGGGATGCTGAACAGATTGCCAGATTCAACGATAAGGATATCAAACGCTTATTAAATGATCCGGGAATTATTAGAAACAAACTCAAGGTGAATGCAACCATTGTGAATGCCAAGGCATTCCTCGAAATTCAAAGTAAGGAAGGTTTTTCAAATTACTTATGGGACTTTGTCGGAGGTAAACCAATCATTAATAATTGGACAGCACACAGTGAAATTCCGGCAACAACAGAACTTTCTCAGACAATAAGTAAGGATTTAAAATCCAGGGGTTTTAAGTTTGTTGGACCAACAATTGTGTATGCCTTTATGCAGGCTGTAGGCATAGTAGATGACCATGTATTAAGTTGTTGGAAGCGGACGGAACCCTAGTAATAATTTCTTAATACTGTTTTTTTTGATAAAAGCTTACATTAGCAAACTTTACCTTCAGAATTGCGTTTATGAAGGTTAAAATATACCAATTAATTTAATCGAAATGGAAAGGAGAAAATTTATTGAATTTTTGGGCAAAGGTGTTGTAACCACTTCATTATTACCACCATTTATCAGCTCGTGCAATAGAATTGGTTCGGAAAGAATATTCAAGATAAATTCAATGACCAAAGGTATAAGCCCTACGAATGCGGACGATCTTGTCTTGGCTGAGGGTTTAACTTACGAAGTGCTTTTGACCTTTGGGCAAAAGATTAGCGATAAGGACACATTTGGATCAGACAACGACTATATAGCTTTTGTACCTGGTGACAATGAAAATGAAGGGACACTATGGGTAAACCATGAATCTGTGACCTCGATATTTGTTTCACGATTTACAGGAGGAGAGAAAACAAAAGAGCAGGTAGATACAGAGATGTACAACATGGGTGGCAGCATTGTGAAAATAAAAAAGGAAAATGGGTCATGGAACATTGACTACAACAATCCTGTAAACAGAAGGCTGAATGCATTCACGGAAATACCATTCAACTGGGATAGTCAAATTAAAGGTACAACAAAGGCCATCGGTACGCTTGAAAATTGCGCCGGGGGAATCACACCATGGGGCACAATTCTTACCTGTGAAGAAAACTACCATAACTGTTTTGGAGAACGGAATTTTGAAACAGGCGAAATCAAGTATTCCAGTTGGAGTAAACAATGGCACAAGCATTACGATCGTCCACCAGAACATTACGGGTGGGTTGTAGAAGTAGACCCCGCCACTGGTAAAGCTGAAAAACACATTGCGTTGGGTAGGTGTGCGCATGAATGCGCAACTGTTGTTGAATTAGAGGATAAAAGGATCGTTGTGTATACAGGTGATGACAAGGTGGATCAATGCATTTATAAATTTATCTCTGATGAACCGGGATCCATGAAATCCGGTACCCTTTATGTCGCCAATACTGATGAAGGGAAGTGGATATCACTTAATATAGACGAGCAACCCATTCTAAAAGAAAAATTCAAGGACCAGACTGAAGTCCTCATTCGACTTAGAGAAGCTGCAGCGCTTGTAGGTGGCACCCCACAAGCGAGACCTGAGGATATTGAGATAGATCCCGTTACAGGGAATGTGCTGGTAGCTTTAACCAATAACAAACCCAAAAATGATTATTTCGGAGAGATATTGAAAATAGAGGAGAAAGATGGTAAATATGATAGTTTGGAATTTACAGCTTCAACATTCCTAACAGGCGGAGAAGAAATGGGATTTGCTTGTCCGGATAATCTTGCGTTTGATAAGGCTGGTAATTTGTATTTCACTTGCGACATCAGTTCAAGTAGTATGAATAAACCGCCTTATGAGTCTTTTAAAAATAATGGCTTCTTTGTCGTTCCTCGAACGGGACCGCAAGAAGGTCAAGTTATTCAAATCGCCAGTGGCCCGGTCGATTCTGAGTTAACCGGACCATTTTTTACCCCTGATGGGAAAACATTGTTTTTGAGTGTACAACATCCTGGTGATCGAACGAAGTCCTATGATGCTATGACAAGTCACTGGCCTGATGGAGGCAATGCTGAACCCAGACCTTCTGTTGTAGCGATCAGCGGACCACTCTTGGACCAATTACAAGGATTAAGCTAACTATACTAAGGCGAACTTTTTTCCAGGTAGAGATCTGATCAATCCTTGAAACTCAAGATTAAGCAGTACTGTATTTAATTCAGACATCGGTATTTGGGTTTGATAGTGTAATATGTCTATCTCTATTTCTTGTGCGTGTTGAATTTTATTAAACACATGACGGCTGACTTCATCTAATTCAAAACCCAGTTCCATCTGAGTAGGGGCAGGTTCCAGGGCCCAGCGCATGATGTAGGCGATATCTTTAACCGAAGTCAAGAGATGTGCTTTATGAGTCTTGATGAGGTGATTACAACCCGTAGAGTTTTTATCCTTAATCCTGCCTGGCACAGCAAACACATCCTTGTTATATTGATTTGCAAACTCCGCTGATATCATTGAACCGCCCTTGATTTCAGATTCAATGATGATGGTCACATCTGAAATACCAGCAATTATTCTATTGCGCATTGGGAAGTTTTCCTTGTCCGGCTTTGTCCCCAAATGAAATTCCGATAACAATGCGCCTTGATTAATGATTGATTTTGCAAGTGACTTGTTGGTAGAAGGATAAATCCAATCCAATCCTGAACCCAGCACCGCAATTGTTGGAAGCCCGGAATTCAGCGCTTCATGATGTGCAATGGTATCTATGCCATAAGCTAAGCCGCTGACAATTGTGCAATCGTGGGCTTTCAAATCTTGGACCACCTGGCGACACACTTCCTGGCCATATTTACTTGGTGTGCGCGTTCCTACAATTGAAACATGTTTGTGTCTGTTCAATTCCAAACCGCCTTTTTGAAATAAAATCAATGGGCTGTCCGGATAATGCTTTAATCTATGAGGGTAGGCTTGATCGGTATAGAACAATATCTCGATATCCGAAGTCCTAATTTTTTTCAATAAGTATTCTGCTTCAACTAAAAGCATTTTGTCCTTTATAGCTTCAATTCTGGCAGGGCCTATTCCAGGAACTTTCCGTAATTGAGATACCTTGGTCTTAAAGACACCGCTTGCACTGCCACAATACGATACGAGAGTTCGGGCAGATACGTAACCAATGCCTGGGATTAGTCCAAGTGCAATTTGATAAAGTTGTTCTTCCCGATTCATCATTGAAATTTGGCAGCATCCTGTGGACGACCAATTCGGGTGTATCCCTGAACCAGTAAGTTCCTTAATTCTTGATTTTGAGGGTTTATTTGATTGCCTAATAAAGCATAATGAACAGACCAGCTCAAGTTTTTATTCTGATTAAGAATCATTCTGGACGCGTTGATATAAAACTGTGTCATGGTATTGATATCGGCCCGGTCATTTAGATACTTTAAGTATTCTGTTAAATAACCAATGTCGGGTCTAATTGCAATCACCTGCATAAACTCAGACAATAAGGCATCCAAATCACCATTCATTTTATATTGTTCGGCTGCGATACCAGCGCGCATTAAATTACCATTGTAGTAATTAGGATGTATCTCTACTGCTTTCAACATATAGGGTTGCGCTTTATCCAAAAGAGCTTGCTTGGTGGCTCTATCCGTGGTTATTTTGTATTCTTCGAACAATGCTGTGGCCATGAACGAATTGGCCCGGGCGCTGTTCTTGGATACCTTGATCGCAGCAGTATTCAAAGTTAGTGCACTCTCCCATGCTGGAACCCTGTCAAATGTTTTGAGCGAATAAGGAATAACCAATATTGCAATGAGAGATGGTAAAACAAGGTGTTGTCTGAATGGAAGCTTGTCCGCAACCTTCTGTAAAAGGTACACCATTAAAAGGCAAATGCCGAGTGAAGCTGTAAAAGCAAATCGCTCATTCATAAATGTACCCACATCTACAATCAGATTGGAAACGATACTCATGGCAGCCAAATAAAAGCCAAGCGCAAACGCAATGACAGGCTTTTTCTTCCAAAAATAGAACACAAGTCCTGCCATGGCCAAGTGGATAAGTATAGATAATATGACCCAGATGTTTTGCAATTGCATGATCGGGATATGATAAGGGTAGTAATCATGGGTCAGTTGATTCGGAACCACGTGCAGTTTTAGGTAGATGATCAAAGTATACATCACCGTAGAGAACCGCTCAATGCTACGCATACCAAGGAATGGATTATTCATCAAATCTGTCGAAGTATTTCCACCATTCAATAAAAAACCGATAACCTGATACCGGATAACCAGATAAATGAATGTTATTCCCAGAAGATATAAGGCTATTCTTATGGCATTGCGGATAGCTTTCTTTCTAAACAAAACAATGCCGAATGGAATGATCGCAAGAAAGGTAATTGTATTTTCTTTTGCCAATAAGCCTAGAAAATAACAAATCAACATTGCCGGAATGTAGGCCAGCTTTTTGGTATCATAGTATTTCAAACCAAACAAAAGGGTAGATATACTGAACAGAAATGCCAATATTTCATCTCGACCTTTGATATTGGCTACAGCTTCCGTATGCAAAGGGTGAACAAGAAATACCAGTGCGGTTAAAAAGGACAACGATAAAAGTATTTTACTTCTCTTGGTTTTTTCCTGCAGAAGTCTTTGAAGTGTTATAAAAGCAAGGAAAGCACACAAACCATATAGGAGTACATTGATGACATGACTCACGGTGCTGTTCAGGCCGAAGAATTCATGCTCAATGGCAAATGTGACCAAAGACAAAGGCCTGTAACGACCCCCTTCCAATAAGTTTTTTTGCTCACCAAAGTATCCCTCAAAAGATTCGGTGGTCAACAAGTCCCATACACCGTCAAAACCTTTTTTGGTGTAGCTGTTGTCTGTGATGACGATTTTGTCATCCAGTACATAGCCGAATTGAAGGCCTTTACCGTAAAGGATGAATGCCAATGCGATGAAACCCATCAAAATTAATGTACGCCAAATCAATAAACTCTTCCCTTCAATAGATTGTGAGGGCGCTAGTTTTTTAACATCTGAGTGGTCATTGCTGCTTTTTTCAGCAGCTTTTTTCTTACCGTATTTTTTTGACTTTTTCCTTGTCATTGAAATTGCCAATTATTGCAACTCTAAAATATTTTATTTTTACCAATCTATGCGATGTGATGTTCAATACTTCTCAAGATGTACGATAATTGCACTAATCGTCCTCTTTTCATCCGCCAGTTATGGCCAGTTCAACGTCAGGGTTGGATTTAACCAGACATTTGTATCTGCTGATGCCCTGGATTTGATTATTGAAAATTATAATCAAGCCAACGCAACAGTGCTGGAGAAAGAAATGGGATTCTTGAATAGTATGCAAGGCATTAATATTGGGGTAGATTATAAAATTGGAAATCGACTACTGATGGTGCATTGGAATAATTTCAGCAAACAGCATGCAGCGATCGGTGAACTAACAGATGGATCCTTGTTGGAAGAAGAACTATTCTATACCACTAATCAGTTTTTGTTTGCGGTCGAGAATCGGTTTAATAATATTGGGATTGGCACAGGCATGGCTTATAATCAGTGGCGCATTAAAAACAGAATTGCAAGCTCAGATTTCAAAAGGACTCTGGTAAGTGATAGTCAATGGTCTGCACACATTCACCTCGCATTCAACTTCACATCGAGTGCCAGGGTAGGATTTTCAATCATACCTTTTATACAGATACCTCTTAGTGATATCGGACTTGGTCCGGTGAATTCAGAATTGAATAATAACAGTCAAGGCCCTCAGGAAGATTTTAATCTATGGGGCATACAGTTTGTATTTATCAATGGCCAGCAATAAATATTTCTAACCAAAGGCTTTTTCCACCAATGCTTTTTGTTGTTCGTCGTGTACTTTCTTAAAGCCGGTTGCAGGGCTGGCAGATGCTGATCTTGAAACCAATTCAATTGGTTCATGTCTCCAATACCGCATAAGGAAATCCCACGCGCCCATGTTGGCCGATTCTTCCTGAACCCAGAATTTAGATGCGTTTTTATATTTATTAAATATATCAGCGATCTGATCAGCCGGGAAAGGGTACAGTTGTTCAAAACAGACTATGGCTACATCATCCCGTTTGTGCTCTTCTTTATACTGAAGGAGGTCATAGTACACCTTGCCTGTACACATGAGCAATCGTTTTACTTTGCTGGCTTGCGCCGCGGAATCATCAATAACTTCCTGAAACCTAGTACCTGTTTTAAATTCATCTATATTGGAAATGGCTTTCGGGTGGCGCAACATAGATTTTGGCGCCATCACAATGAGTGGTTTCCTGAATGGACGTGCAAGCTGTCTTCGCAAGGCATGGAATAAATTTGCCGGTGTTGTCATATTTACAACCGTGATATTATATTCGGCCGTCATCTGAAGGAACCGTTCCATACGTGCACTTGAATGCTCTGGTCCTTGTCCTTCATACCCATGTGGCAATAGCATAACTAAGCCACTCATACGCTGCCACTTGGATTCTGCAGCAGAAATAAATTGATCAACGATAGTCTGTGCGCCATTGTAGAAATCGCCAAATTGCGCTTCCCATATGACCAAGCTATTTGGTGAGGCCAATGAATAGCCATATTCAAACCCTAACACGGCAAATTCAGAAAGCAGACTATTATAAATTCTGAACTTACCTTGGTCCGGACTGATCTTATCCAGCCTTATGAATTGCTGAAAGGTGTTTTTATCATTGAAAATGGCATGACGGTGAGAAAATGTACCTCTCTTAACGTCCTGACCGCTCATCCTTACATCTTTGCCTTCAATTAGAATTGAACCATAGGCCATCATTTCTGCTAAAGCCCAATCCAGTGTTTTGTCATCCAATAATTTGTTGGTTGACTTGAGTAACCTGTTCACCTTTGAGAGCGGGTCTAAGCCTTCCGGCAAATTTGAGATATGATTTAAAATTTTATTTATCGATTTCATGCTGATACCCGTTTGTGGAGATTCAGCAAAGTCTTTTGGATTAACTGTACGCTTTAATGATCGCCATGCTTCCTCCGGTTTCTGGTAGGTGTAGGGCAACGGATTTTCTTTAACAAGATTCAATCTATCCTGTAGATGGTTCCAGAATTCTTTTTCCATCGATTCCGCTAATTGCTTATCTACATCTCCTCTCTGGATTAATTCCTGTAAATAAATCTCTCTGGGATTAGGGTGATTGTTGATGATCTCATACATTTCTGGCTGAGTGAATTTTGGATCATCGCCCTCGTTGTGTCCATGTTTTCTGTAACAAACCATATCTATGAACACATCGTTATTAAATTTCTGTCGGTATTCGGTAGCTAATTTTACCGCAAATACAACAGCTTCCGGATCATCACCATTGACATGAAACACAGGCGCTTGTACCAAAGACGCTGCTGCCGTTGAATATGTTGACGATCTTGCATCGTCAAAATCAGTGGTGAATCCTATTTGATTGTTAATTACAAAATGAATTGTCCCTCCGGTGTAATATCCATCAAGCTGACTCATCTGTACTGTCTCGTATACCACACCTTGACCGGCTATGGCTGCATCACCATGAATGAGGATTGGAAGAATTTTATCGTAGTCGCTTTTGTATAGTATATCGGCTTTGGCGCGTGCAAATCCTTCAACAACTGGATCAACTGCCTCAAGATGTGATGGGTTTGGAGCCAGTTTTAAATGAATCTCACGATCGGCTGATGTTTTTACTATAGCCGAATACCCCAGGTGGTATTTTACGTCTCCATCACCAAAGGATTGATCGGGTAGGGTATTGCCTTCGAATTCATTAAAAATGTTTTCATAGGTCTTGCCCATTATATTAGCCAGTACATTTAACCGCCCTCTGTGTGCCATACCGATAATAACCTCTTCTACACTAGAAGCTGAGGCTTGATTGATAATAGCATCAAGTGCAGCTATGGTTGTCTCTCCGCCTTCAAGGGAAAAACGTTTCTGACCGATGTACTTTGTGTGCAGGAATTTTTCAAATATTACTGCACCATTTAATTTTTCAAGGATGCGCTTTTTTTCACTTATTTCCAGGCCGAAAGAATCATTACCGGGTCTGTTTTCAATTTTATCTCTGAGCCAGCTTCTTTTTTCACGATTTTCAATATGGGCATATTCGAAACCGATATTGGAAGCATAAATCTCTCTGCATTTTTTAATGATGTCTTTGAGCTTGGCATTGGATAAGCCTATTTCTGCTCCAGCAGCAAATGTCTTTTCAAGATCACTTTCTTCCAATTTATAATCTGCAAGATCAAGATGTGGCTTTCTGTCTCTTCGTTCCCGAATTGGGTTGGTCGTGGATAAAAGATGACCGCGTGTTCTGAATCCATGAATTATTGACATGACGCCAAATTCTTTTTCAGAAATTTGATAGGATTGACCATCCTTGCTTACGGTTACACCTTGTGTACCCCCAAATTCGAAACCTTCAAAAAATACGCGCCAACCCTCTTCTACAGAATGAGGATCCTCAGCATATTTAGCATAAATGCTGTCAATAAAACTGGGGTGTGCGTTAAATACGTAGGAATAGTCTTTCATGCCAGAAATTAGATTAAAGTCTTAATGCTTAAACAGCTTGAATTGTTGTATAGATTATTTAGAATTTACTCTCAAAAACCGTGCTCTAATGTGGTGAGATAAATAAAAGTCAAAATTATGAAAAAATGTAGCCCCGTATATCAAAAAACATTACTTTTGCATCCACGTTTAAAAAAAATTAGATGGCTCAACACGCATCATCCAAGAAACGAATCAGACAAGACGCCAAAAAAAGGCTGCAAAACAGATATTACAAAAAATCTGCTAGGACTTCTATTGCTAAGCTTAGAGAGATGGAAGACAAAAAAGAAGCAGGAGCTTATCTTCCAAAGGTTGTAAGCATGATCGACAGATTAGCTAAAACTAACAACTGGCATCAGAACAAGGCAGCTAACCTTAAAAGCAAGTTGACGAAATTCGTTAACGCACTTTAAGGCTTTTTTTATATCTCTTTTGAGAATTGTTCTTACCATTTAGATAAGCTTTGAACTAAAGCTTATTTTTTTCTCACTACTTATCTTCTAGATTAATCATTGCAGGATCCTGATGTGGGTAAAAATTAATGTAAATTTCATTACTACATTCTCACAAACTTCCCATTATAATACTTTTCTCCTGCTGAGATACGCATAATGTAGATACCTGGTTCAAGGTGAGCTATATTTAGTTGGGCATTATTCTGAATTTGCTTTTGTCTTAGTCTCTGGCCATCTATGTTATATATAGTTACATCTAGAACAGAAGAATAATCAGAAACAAACACATTGATATTATTCGAAATTACAGGGTTAGGATATATGGAGGCAACATCTTGCTTTATTACTTCTTGCGTTGAAGTTGTTGGAAGCTTTGAGTAATAATATTCTACTCTTTCTACAGGGGAGCTCCCATATCTTATGCTGTTCTCCTCACGTGTTAGTAAGATATGATTTTGGTATTCATGAAATCCTTGGTCGAGAGATCGAGGCAATTGCACATTCTCTTGATGGATATTCTCATCATGAATGTATTTGATCTCATAGTATTCTTCTGGAATCATATAAGGATAAACGGAATCAATAGATGTTATAGTAGAAAGGCTGCCGTATTCGTGATAATCGAATTCACCCATTTGAAATACACCCCAAGTATTTGTGTTTTCCTTATAGCTTTCGAATCTTTTTCTAGACTTTAAAGTGCCATTTGTATTGTATAGATAATTTCGTTGGAAATTCGGAAAGAATATATTACCCTTTGAAATACTCCAAAAGAAATTATCCTCTTTAACTAATTGCCCAACTTCATTGTAAGTAAAACTAGTACTATCAAGGTACTCCCAACCTCTCACAGGATGAAGGTCCCATTGTACAATATTGTCCAAGAGTTTTTGATCGTTGTGGCGATACAACGTATAGTCTCTCAGTGTCAGGGAATCTAGAGTATTGTCCCAACTGTAATATTCATACCTTTCAAGTAACTGATTATCATTATAATAAAGAAGACGGACGCTTGATGGGCGATTTTCTTCAATTTCCTGGCGTCCTTGTGATTCACTTCTTTCTAAAAGACCGTTATTATCGTAGTAAAAAGTTTGTATGGTTAAAGGATTTGATTCATCTAAATTTTTGTAATCACCATCCCATGGGTTGAAGCTTTGTCTAATAAAGAATTCTTTATCATTGTAATGTCGGACGGTGTATGATTTGCCAATCAGGACATTTGGAGTTGATGTAGGGTCAAAATTTAGGCTTAGTTCTCTTTGGTTAATTGTATCGTATAGTATATGTCCTTTTCCAACTTTAATGGGTGTGTTAAAATCATAATCGAATCTGACAGTACTATCTAATACATATATGTAATCTGTATGTAATTTATTTACCCTAGATTGTTGGATATGGTTTAAGGAATTGATAGCTCTATAAAATGTTACTGGTTTGTCTTGATGTAAGCTATCAGAATTCAGGATTTCAAAAATATTACCTAAGAAACTAACCTCCTGTTGTGTGTTCCCCTTAGTTGCTAATAAAGCCAGGCCAAATAAGTTACATAAGAATATAAAATAAAATTTAGACATAAGTTAAAATATCAAATTACTTATATTTTCTAACGGTAAGTTAATATCTTATTTCTTGATAATAAAGTCATTAGAATCAAATTCATTAGTTATGTCTCAAAAGATACTCTCTATTTTTATCTTCTTAAGTATGGTATTTAACTGCTCAGGTCAATTGTGCCCAGACTGTGTATATAATATTGTATTTGAAGAAACTAGCCAATTTTGGGAAGATCCCGATGGAATTATTTATGGCGCAGATCAAATCATTGCCCCTACCAAGGATGGAATCTGGACTTTCTTTGAAGTAGACTTGCAACTTACGCGAACGGATTTATTCACCAGAGATGTAAGTTGCGCTGATGGCACTATTATTAGATCTAATAATTTGAATTCAGAAAACTCAAGTCTTTTCCCTAATCCTGTACGGGATAAGTTGATAGTTGAATCTCCTTATGAGGATTTCATTATTACAATTCATACTATCAACGGAAAACAAATACTTTCTAATGCATATCGAAATTTCGAGGAAGAAACAATATTGCTAAACACTACGGAATTTCAACCGGGCATTTACATTTTACAAATTTTGAACAAAGAGAGTCAGATTAGTCATTTGTTTATAGTGCAATAATCTTTAACCAATCATTTATAATTATCTATCTATTATGAAAAGCTTCGTTTCATTTATTTATTTGTTATTAATCTCATCCAATCTTTTTGGTCAGTTTTCTTCGGAAATATCTGTCTTTCAAGGCAATAGTACATGTGGATGTGATATCTATTTATATACCATCGTAAGTCCAGCTCCCCTTACTTATACAACACCTGGTCCTCATACTACGACTGGAGGAGAAAATGTAATTGGAGACCTTGATGAATTTGTTGATGAAAATTGCGAGCGATCTGTTTATGTCAAGGTAAGAGAATATGATTCTGGACAAATTAAATATTACTATGACGAGATGGTCAATGATGTCAATATGTTGCTTAGTCGATACAGATATTATTCTACTATATGTTTTGAAGGTGTATTTGAATTTCGACATATTCCAGTTAGATATGCCCAAAATATAAAGCTCCTTGGATATACTAGATTCAATTATGTCGGGGATGGATCACGATCAGGGATATCTTTTTATGGTAATGCTTCAAGTATTGAAGGGGGAGAGATTACAACCTCTGTTGAAATGAATGAAGGATTAATAAATATTCATTCTGAAGGAAGTACCTTATCAAATCGATTTTCAAATCAAATTAAAAACACGCAGCTTGTTCAGACTGGAAATCACATTCTTCCTTCTGGACAAGGTTCTAAACAAGACAGAGCTATCGTCATGACAAATACCTTTGAATCATTGTCCACACACAGAGATAATGGATCAAATTATTTTACCAATATTGCTAATGTTGATATTGTTGGATTCGGAGTAGGTATGCACCTAAGAGGATGGAGCAATGCAGCTTTAATTCGAAATATTTCATTCTCTGATATAAGTGGCTATGGGTTATGGATAAGTGGATGTGTTGATAATTCCTATACCAATCTCATTTTTAATAATAGCAGCAGTGCTTCGGCAATCAGACTCGATAATTATGTGGATGAGAGGTATCAGAACTATATGATTGGGGGGCAATCTATCAACCTGTCAGACCCTAATCTTAGAGCTAAAATATTGACTCAACACCAATTGAGTGGTTTATTAAGTAGTGCTAATTCCCAAACAGAATTTAATAATAATTTAATTGCACTCAGAAATCAAAATTTAGACGCGCCCAGTTATTTTGCATTGTTGGAAGCTTGCGGACTACCAGGTTCATTTAATGAAGAAGTGGGAGAAAGTCCTTTTATGAATGTTGAAAGCGAAGATGATAATGGAAACCTTATTGTTACTAAGTTTGGATTATTCGGGTATGCTGATGATGAGTTGCCAGGACAAAATGGTTTTGATTATTATGCCAATTATAGACCTGACAATTTGGATGCTACATTGGTCAACAATGACCCATTAAGTTCTGTCATTAATTTCTATAATTTAGAATATCATCATCCTAATGACGATCCGGCTGTCGCTCCTAAGGTATTTGAAGATCCATATTTTTTGGAAGAGCCAACGTGCCTGGAATCTTCCGGCCTGACAAGTTTTTTCAGAAGACCTGCATTTAATGCTTTTGCAGGAGTAAACTTGTATGATGATAATGGACAAATTCAAGTAGCAAATGCTGTTGAGATCCATGGAAGAGAAGATGGAGGAGTTCATTGTCAAAAAGAAACCGAAGACCCCAGTTCGAACTGCAATTCATGCTATTATGATATAAATGGGAGCAATAGATTTGTAGGTGGATTAATGAATTCTATTCATTTATGTAACGTTCCTGCAAATGTCCTTCCTGGTGATCTTATTAATGATGTGCTAAACTGTGGATTGATTAATAATGCTTCATCTAACCCTAAACCTTCCTTAACAGTAACTATACATTAAATTGAATTAACATGAAAAGATTAATAATTGTACTATCTATAATAATTGCAATAGTCCCTTATGTAGCATCCCAAATAGAGGTATTTCCAAATGAAAATATTTGTGACAAAATAAAAGATGCATTCGAAAATGAAGATGTTGTTTGCTTAATGCGCGCGAATCCATTAAATAACTGGTATTTATTAAGATTGCATAATTGTGATGATGTGGTAATTGGTCAAGATCAGGAATTGATTTTACCAAGTTTGGTACAAATTCAATTATCCGGCAATTCAGATTTTACGTTAACAGGTAATGGTAAAATTACAGGTGAGCATTTTCAGACGACCCAAATTGTCATCAAGGATGATAAGCATGATAATGCAGTGATAAATATGGAATTATGTAATGGTTGTAGAGTATCTGATTTAACAATAAGGGGAGATAGCCTAGGTGTAGGTTCAACTGGAATTGATATTGGTGATAACAGTAATAACAATGAAATGGATGCAGTTAAAATGCAAAATATTAAGAATGGAATGACAGTAAGTGGAGATAATAACTTGTTCACTGATTTGCAATTCTTTGCGGTAGCAATTGATAAAAATAATTGTGATGCCTCAATCAATGATGACTCAGCAATCAGATTAGAATCATCAAATAGCAATTCATTTACAAATGTTTTGCATACCAGGTCACATGGAGCAATATCTTTCTTATTGCAAGGAGAATGTGATGATAACACAATAATTGGGTTGTCTGTAGAGCAAGAAGAGTCTCATTGCGCTGGTGGTGCTAAAGATCCGGCAGTTTTTATTGATGATTCAATGTGTAGCGGAAATGTTTTTCTGACCAATTATAATGGAGCACGAACAGAGGTGGACAACAATATAAAATCCACAATTTGTCAGAACAACACTATTTTGGATCAGTCTTCAGAGTTTGCCAATTGTGAAGGGGCAAGCTTAGTTGAATGTCCTGAGAATTAGGAGTTGCCAGAATCAATATTTTATAAAAAAGAGTTCGAGCTTATTACTTATCTTCTATATTGATCATTGCAGGATCCTGCTCTGGATATATGTATTCAGGAGATTTCTTTCCGAATAATCTGAAATATCTCCTCGGATTCAATCGCATATCCTGAAGTAGTAAATTCAGATTTGCGGTCGTCTCTTCGATATTGTTATACAAGCCCTTCTCGTTTAATAGCTCTCCCAAATTACTCTCCTCACTGCTCTCTTTTTTCAACAAGTCTGTTAATTCCTTCAGAGTGATATTGGCTTCAGTCATGGTTGTTTCTAATCCAGC
>JABDJE010000247.1 GCA_013002625.1 Saprospiraceae bacterium
TATCAGACATTTGTCAAAACGTCGACACAATCACCCAGACTATACAAATTCGAGATTTTGACAGCCCGGTTTTCATTATTTCTCCTAAGGATACTATAGTACATTGTAGTGGTGTGTCTCCATTGGCCATCTTTAACAACTGGAGAGATAATTTTGGATTCGGCCAGGTCCAGGATGTGTGTAATACCGCATTTTTCAAAGCACTCCCTCCAGGCAATTATTCGGATACTTTACAAATTGTAAATGCAGATATAGCCATGTATTCTGACCCTGGTTGTCCGCAAAACCAGAATAGCACTATTATTGGGAATCAGATCGTGGCTTTTACAACTTACGACACATGTGGTAATATTAGAATTGAAGAAGCCAGCTTTACAATCATCGATACACTTTCACCAAGTATAACGCAATGTCCCTCAAATAAGGTGGTAGAATTAAAGGTTAATCAATGCGATACAACTTTAAGCTTAGACCTTCCAATTTCTACCGATAACTGCATGATACCATTACCTCAGGATTGGATTGTTACAATCAATGATGAATTGACTGTCCAACCTGATTCCAACTCCTTTGAATTATATCTAGAGTCCGGGATAAATTTAATTCGTTACACAGTTCAAGATTGTGCGAACAATACAAGCAGTTGTACCAGTACGGTTGAAATCAAGGATGTTGTTCCGCCAGTTCTTATTTGCCCCTCTGATATAACCATTGAATTGAATAACAATCAATGTGCTTTCAATTATAATTACCCACAATTGGTTAACTACTTAGAAGTATGTTCAGCACCCATTGACTTTTCGCTCCAGCAACCCCTTGATCAAGGATACATAGAATTTCAATTGGACAATCAAGATGGAAAATATAAAGCTAAAGACAGGTTGATATCCTTTAGGGATTTAGATTTGATCGGAGAGCTATACAATCCAGTTCTTACTTTGCAATATAAAATTGATGTAAAGACACTCGCAAGCGTAAATTTATTATCTGAATTGGGTGATATACTTTTCACCATCGACAGTTCTAATTGTGAAGAGACCGAAATTTCAATTCCTCTTAATGAGGCGCAATTTGGATTTTGGCTAAATGACAATCGTGTGAATTTCACTATAGATTACCGAGGTGAAAATGGAGATGCCCCAACGGCCTGTCGTCCCGAAAACCTTTCAGGATCTGTGGCCAAGGACAATGACTCCTATTTTCGCTTGATATTAAATTATGCAGATATCGACCCGCGAATTGAAGCAATAGAAATAAACACAGGTGAAGCTATCGACATTGTGGATAACCAGTCAAGCTTGTCTGTTGGAACTTATCAAATCCAATATTCAGAAGATGATGCCTTTGGGAATGAAGGGACGTGCACTAGTTTTCTGACGGTAGAGGATAATATCGCGCCTGAGATAGTTTGCCAGGATATTATTGTAAATGCAGGTATCGAAGATTCACCGGTGTACCAAATTGAGCCTTCATCATTAATTCAAAATATATCCGACAATTGTAGCATAGACTCAATTATACTGAGTCAATCCACTTACCAATGTACAGATATAGGCCGCAGTTTAAACATTGAGGTTATGGCAATAGATGACAATGGTAATTCCAATATCTGCAGTAGTATTGTGACCATCGCCGGATCGAGGCTAGAACCTCAGTTTGTAAGCAATTTATGTTTTGCAGACACCCTCCAGCTTTTTGCCAATGTCATCCCTGATATTGTTGATAGTCTAATTTGGCGAGGCCCTGACGGATTCAGGTCAACGGCGTTTAACCCAATTATACTTGATATTGATACCGATAATTCTGGGGTGTATTTCCTTGAAGTGACGACAGTTGATGGGTGTGAATTTATCGGATCGCTGAATATCACTATCAATGAATTTTCTAACCCCCAAATTACATCAGATAGCACAGCTTATTGCGTCGGAACAGAAATCCTTCTCAACGCATCTGTATTTACAGAAGAGGTTAATTACAAATGGTATGAGGGCATTGCACCAAATGGGATATTGATAGCTGAAACGGATGGACCCAGCTTGTTGGTTCAACCACCGGTAGGCAAGCATTTCTATTACGTTGAAGTAAGTTCTGAAGATTGTACATCCAATGCATCGAATTCAATAACAATTGATGTTCTATCAATTCCCGTAGCCGAGATAGACAACCCATTTATTTCAATCTGCGAGGGAGAAACATTAGCCTTATCCACCAGCATTTTTAATAGCACCTACAATTATTTGTGGACCGGGCCTAACGGGTATTTTTCAAGAAACAGAATTCCTGAGGTAATCGAAGAAGTTGATTTATCAGATCAGGGAGATTATTTTCTTGTAATTGATAATGGCGTGTGCATATCAGACACAGCTGTAGCTCAGGTTGTTGTTTTCTCACAACCTATTACTCCTATAATCGATGGGCAAGAAATAATCTGTGAAGGAGAAAGCGCTTTGCTTACGGTTACTAATATTACAGGTGCCAATAGATATCACTGGTACAAAGATGGGACACTCTTCAGGTCTGTAAGTTCGAATACCCTGGTCATTCCGGGCGTATCCAGCCTACAGGAAGGCCTGTACACAGTTGAAGTTGAAGACGGTATTTGTATTTCAGAAAGGTCAGAAGCCTTTATTTTAAATATAGAAGACAAACTCAATATCGGAGCAACGAATGATGGCCCCGTCTGTGAGGGGGACGAGGTTAATTTAATCAGTTCATTTATTCCTGACGCAAGCTATACATGGATAGATCCTTCAGGTGTGGAATTTACCGGACGAGAAATTACTGTTCCAGCTCGACAAGGAAGCTACACTGTAATTGTTACCAGCAATAATAATTGTTCAGCTACAAGTACGACGCAAGTCGAAGTTTTACCCAAACCCCTGATTACCGCCTTGAGTAACAGTTCAGAAAGCTGTATGACTTCAGATATGGAAATTGAATTGGTGGCCACAGTTTTCCCTCCGGGCCAATATGAATATAATTGGCGTGGACCAGGTAATTTTCAATCTGAAGAAATAAGGCCTATCGTCCAACTTAACTCTGACTCTATAAATGGGAATTATACTTTGGTTGTATCTCAAAATGGATGTAGTTCTGAACCCGTTAGCACGCTCGTTGATATTAACATTCAGCCAGACATAGCAATCATTAATGGATCATCAATTGTATGTGAAGGCGATTCAATAATACTCATGGTAAATAATCCTACCTCAGGATTTGATGTCGAATGGATTTGGTCAAGCCCAACAGGATTAAAAACGACAACAGATCCATTCTTAATTATTGAAAACGTTACAAATAATAACCAAGGCCAATACAGCGTGATTCAATCTGTAGCAGGTTGCCGATCTTCTTTAAGCGCACCTTTCAATGTTGAAATAATAGGCCGCTTAATACAGCCTGCCCTATTTGGTACTTCTGAATTATGTGAAGAAGCAACCATTTCATTACAAACCAATGCCGTTCCTGGCGCCAGTTATCTGTGGACAGGCCCTGCTGACACAATTGAAACGTCCGAACCGTTTTTATTTCTTGACGATGCACAAATGAGTCAATCGGGTAATTACAATGTTCAAACGATCATAGGAGACTGCAGCTCCGATTTATCTATAGATTTTAATGTCCAGCTTATCGCCTTACCTGAGAGCCCTCAATTTGAACTTGAAGAAATTGAAGTCTGCCTGAGCAATCCACAGGACATCATTGTATGCCTAGAAGATCAATCAGCTTCCGGGGTAGAGCTTTATGAATTATTCGATCTTTCAACCAATATCAGGTTGGCACAGAGTAGTCAGAATTGTTTTGATCTGAGCATATTAAATACAGGCGCAGCAACTGAGTTCATTATTGGAGCCCGCTCAAAAAACATGCTTTGCTATAGCCCAATTTCAGACACACTGGTGGTACGAATTGCTGACATACCGAATGCCGGCGCTAATATTGTTCAAAGCAATCAATTAGTATGTGATGCATCATTTTTGGAATTAAATGCAGAAGTTCCGCAGGATATATCAATACGCTGGGAAAGCTCAGACGCTGAAGTAAATATTTTCAATGCAGATCAACCCACTGTTCAATTGACAGAATTAACCGAAGGAAGATCGGTGATATATTTATTCAGCAGCCTAGGTCAATGTATTGATTTTAAGATAGATAGTATAGAATTAGAAGTATTGCAACAAATACAGGCAAATGACGATTTCGTCACAGAAGAATATCGTCCTACTATTGAATTAGATCCTTTGACCAATGATATTTTTAATCAGTCTGTTTTTATCGAAACCATACAACTCGATGGCCCTGGAAATATATCACTCAACAATAATTTAATTCAATACCAGGCACAAAGTCCGATAAATAATAGTGTTGAAATATTTTATACAATTTGTTATGAGGCTTGTCCTGATGTCTGCAGTGAAGCTCGAATTATATTGGAAGTAACAAGTGAGTCAGAATGTTTTGCGGGGAATCTTATTACACCGAATGGAGATGGTTACAACGATAATTTTGTGATACCATGTCTTGATGGCAATCAATATCCGGATAATGAATTATTTATTTTTAATGAATGGGGAGATGAAGTGTTTTCAGCCGCACCTTATTCCAATGATTGGCAAGGAACAAGAGATGGAAAATTATTACCGGTCGGAACGTATTTCTATGTGCTGAATCTGGGAGAGGGGCAGGCACCGGTTCAAGGATTTATTGTGTTAGAATTGTGATGAAATTAGTATACATATCAGCATTTCTTTTTCTGAGTTATGCAATCAACGCACAGCAACTACGGCAGTATACTCAATATGTAAATAACCCTAGTTTATACAATCCTGCTGAAATTGTCACAGATGAACATCTTCATATTATTGGGAACATCAGATCTCAATGGGCAGGATTGGATGGCGCGCCTTCCACGCAGGCAATCGGAATTCTGGCACCGAATATTAAAAATAGAGCGGGCGTAGGGCTTCAGTTGCTAAGGTCTACTATTGGCATTCAGGAAAAATTAGACGCCAATGCGATGTATGCTTATAAGTTAAGGATTGCAGAGGCAACATTTTTGTCAATGGGCCTACAAGTGAATTTAAGAAGATTTACAAATGACTTTACCGACCCCCGACTTATAGCTTTGGATGGTATTCTGGTAGATCCTTCAATTGACAATATGATATTGACAAAGACTATTTTTAATGGAGGTTTGGGTTTCAGATTTCAAAAAGACAAAACTTATTTTGGTGCCGCAGTTCCCCGACTCATTAAAACCAGTATAGATGCAGAAGAGGATAATTTTGTCGCCCGTGAAATTCGACACATTTATCTTTCGGCGGGAAGTGAGATAATCATTAATTCCAATTGGCGCTTTCAACCCAATACATTGGTTAAGTATGCCGAAAAAAGTCCATTGGATTTTGACTTTTGGGCGGGCTTCGTATACAGAGATCAAATCCACCTTGCAACAAATTATAGTTTTGGAGGAAGATCTTCGAAACTTCTTGAATCCATAGATATGATAATTGGTTTGAAAGTAAATGATAAAATCTTTGCTTCATTGGCGTTCGACTTTACTCTAACACCATTAAAAGATTACGAGAATGGAAGTTTTGAATTACTTCTAAAGTATACCTTCGGACCGGATAAGTTGCCAGTCATATTAACCGATAATCCAAGAGAGTTTTGATGTTCAGAATTATCATATTACTTCTATTCATAAGTCAAACAGTCCATGCCCAGGAGCTTATTTTCAATGATAATATTTACATTTCTAATGCATCTTCCATAAATTCGGAAAACTCAGAATTCTCGCCCAGCTTTTTTCTAGGAGATCTAATCTTTGTACGTCAGTCGGATTCTTTGAGTAGGGCTACCCGATCCAATCATTACGATTTATTTATGGCTGGGCTTAACCTTAAGAACGAACTATTTAGTTCTGCTCCCTTGTCTTCCACCCTTAATTCACAATACCATGAGGGTCCGGGATATTTTGACAAGACAACTAATACACTATATTATTCCTCGATAGATCCTACAGACAGTCTCGTTGGAACAAAGCTTCCACCCAATAAATTAATGGCTTCAACCTTGCAAAATGGATCGTGGAGCGTGCCCATACAGACCGATCATAATATTCAAAAAACATCGAGTGTGCACCCTTGCATTTCCAGAGATGGGGTGTGGCTTGTATTTGCAAGCGAAAGAAATGACGGATTTGGAAATATGGATTTATATATGTCGATTAAAAGCAATGCTGGCTGGAGCGACCCTGTAAATTTGGGTGGTTTAATTAATACTGAAGCCGCAGAGGTGTTCCCATTTATCGATGAAAAATTAAACCTATACTTTGCGCGTAAAAATGATGCTACAGGCCTGGATATGTATCTCTCTATATTTTACAAGGGCCACTATCTGGAACCTGTGAAATTACCTGCGCCTTTCAACACAGATTTTGATGACTTTGGAATATGTATTAATGAGAAGGAAGGCATCGCTTTCTTCAGTTCAAACAGAACAAATGGATTAGGTCAGGATGATATTTACAGAATAGAATACAAAGATTACCTGTATAAAATTGAGGAACCTGCATCGAATCTGCAAGTTACCGTAAGAGATCAGAAAACGAAATTACCACTTTCCAATGCATTGATAAATATTCGCAATCTGGACGGTCTAGAGTTATCAGGGATTGACCCCAGTCTATACAAGCTCAATCCGGTTGAAATATATGATTCGATTAGAACCGATAAGCATGGTATCGCAATAATTGAAAATCCCCTTGAAACATTTCTGATAGAGGTCCTCTACCCCTCCAAGCAGTCCTGGAAT
>JABDJE010000253.1 GCA_013002625.1 Saprospiraceae bacterium
GCTGGATCTGGCGCTCCTTCAGACAGCGAACCGCCCCAAATTGTAGGAGATCTGCCTGAAGATATAACGATTAGTTGCGCTGATGACCTTCCTGATATGGAAGTGCTCGAAGCTGAAGACGAATGCTCTTATGATTGCACTTCTGAACTACCTACAGACGATGCAAGTGCATTGGATCCATGTGGATTAGGAGAGGTAATTAGAACATGGCGCGTTTTTGATTGTGCAGGAAATGAAGGCACACCACACGTGCAATCTATTTTTGTTCAGGACTTTGATGCACCCGAAATAGATGATCCACCGGCTAATATTACCATCGCGTGTGATGATCCATTACCAGTTGCAGTAGAATTGGAAGCAGAAGATGATTGCGACATCAATGTTTCAGAAACAGACCTTCCATTTGATGAGATAAGCAATTTAGACAGTGATGGAACAGGTGAGTTGCTCAGAACATGGTACGTTGAAGATTGCAGAGGGAACTTTGAAGAATATACCCAGACTATTACACTTTTACCATTAACAGCGGATATTGTACAGGATGACATTTGTGCTGACAGCATCTTACTTTTTACCTCAGAATTTGATACCTACACCTGGGAATATATTGATTCAATGGGTGTGGCCACTGACTTGAATGTTAATAATGATTCAATACTGGTTGGGCAGGCGGGCATATACAGATTGTCAGTTCAAAAAGGCCTTTGCTCTGCAGTAGTGAGGGACACAATACTCATTGCAGAGCCTGTGGATTACACACTCGAAGAAGGCACCGTGTGCAGTGAATCTTTTGTTGGAAATACTGTAATCGACTTATTAAGTTTGATCCAATATAATTCAGTAGAAGATTCTATATCCATTTCAAATATTAATGGCAATGATATAAATAATCTGGTCATAGATTTCGATGGTCAAATGGAAGGTATTGTTGCTTTTATTGTTGAATTATATGGAGACAGCATTTGCCCTCCTATCATGGATACCTTATATGTCAATGTTGTCGACTGCAGTTGTCCTGAGCTTTCAGATATAGGTGAAATCTGCCTGCTAGGCGTATTGGATACAATCCAATTAGATAGTTATTCACCACAAGGCTTCAATGGAAGTTGGTCAATTAATCCGGTAGATTCAGAACTGACACTCATAGATAATCTTCTAATAATTGGTGCCCAAGCAAACGAAGCAAATTATACGCTGACTTTTACATTCGAAGACCCTGATATTAATGACAATTGTTTAAATCAGATGTCACCACCAAATCAGTCTGACTTGACCTTGGTGTCTCAGGAAGCTGTTGAATTAAGTCCTGACTTTTCAGTCTGTAATCAAACCGGGGGCACACTGCCTGCTATGGTTGATCTCGATACTTTAGAGATTTCCCAGGGAACAGGCAGTTGGCAAACAAGCAGTCCAGTTGTTACAATAGCGCCAGATAATACTGTGGACTTCACAAATGTTCCACCGGACTTATATTATTTTACTTTAAGTTATAATGCTCAAGCTGGCAATTGTCCAAGCTCTGTAGATAGTATTGGGATAACTGTATTTGATTGTTCCTGCCCTCCAATAGGCGTAATTCCAGACTCAATAGTTTGCAATAACACTTTACTTAACCTTTCAGATTTTGAGATAGCAGGAATAGGCACCTGGCAATATTTAGGCGATGGCCCAGATATTAATGCTGACCTTGACGCCGATCAAATTTTTAACACCGATGGCCTTGATTCAGGGTTTTATAGTTTTGAATTTAGCTTGGATAACCCATCGATGAATACAGCTTGCACTGCTACCTTGGTTTCAGTCGTCGAAGTGGTCAATACACCGGAAGCTGAATTAGCTATTCCTGATGTAAATGTGTGCAACGCCGTGAACAACGAAAATATCCCTGTAGTTTTTGATCTCAACAGCGCTTTGGACATTAATTCAGACCCGGGAATTTGGACTTCTTCTGCTTTTAATGGAGACTTATCCGATCCTTCAAATGTTTCTTTTGAAGGCATAATGAGTGGTAGTTATTTATTCTCGTATCAAACAATAATTGCTCAGAATCTGGGATTGCCTTGCAGCGATACAACAGTCAATTTTACCATAACAGTTGATGCATGTCAATGCCCTGATTTGCCAATATTGAATACTCAGACAGAGTATTGTTCAGAAAGCGGGCTCATAGATTTAACCCCAGTAAACCAAAGCGTAGGGCCAGGCAGTTGGACCTTAAATGGTCCAGGACAGACCGGGGTATCATTAACAGGGCAGAGTATTGATCTATCAGGATTTGACACCGGTGTTTACACCATCAGCTACACTTTTGATGATATGGCTGTTCCAGCAGTTTGCACAGATGAAACAATTGAATATTCATTTGAAATTTTTGCGCCCGTGGCATTAGATTTACCACCTGATGTGACAATATGTGATAGGGATGATCCTAATCAAGGGCCGGCTTCCATAGATTTTACGCTTATTGATCCAGGTGCAAATGGGCAATGGACTGCTCCTGGAAACTATACAGGGGATTTTACAGATATCAGTAATGTAAGCTTTGTTGGTTTTGAAGGAAATAGCTTCACTTTTACTTTCACATCGGATGAACCCGACAATCCTTGCCCGCCTTCAGTAGCAAATTATATCGTGCAGGTTGTGGATTGTGGATGCCCAAATTTAATGGTTGCACAGATTCCTGATTTCTGTTCAATTGACCCTGCAATTGATTTGAATGATTATTTAGATCAAAATGCAGTCGACGGAAATTGGTCCGTGGAAGATATGATGGGACAATTAATCCCATTAATGAATACTGAACTGGATCCGCAAATGCTTCCAGCTGGACAGTATGCTGTAAGCTACACAGCTACAGAGTCCGTTCCAATAGGTTGTGAAGATCAAATGACCGTACAATTTGAAATTTTTAAGGCGCCAGAGGCAGGCTTGGATAATGCGGATTCTTATTGCCTTGGCGATGTAATCCAAATAAGTCTCAACGCTTATTTAATTGACGCAGACCTTGGCGGTGTATGGAGTCAGAGCAGCGGCGAGACTTTAGGAATCGACGCGACCAGTCCCATCCTGGATATTAGTACCATGAATTCTGGCGTATATGAATTTAATTATCTAGTTGAAGGCGAAGGGCCCTGCTTGGATGACACAGCTCAGTTTGTTATTGAAATATTAGAACTCCCACAAATTGATGGCGGTTCAGACCTTAGTATTGGTTGTAACAGCATGGAGGTAATACTTGGCAATGAAATCATGCCTCAAAGCAATATTGTTTATACCTGGTTTGATCCTTCTAATACACCCCTTTCGGGAAATGGCCCCACCGCAGTAGCTACATCTGGTGGAATTTATACTATGGAAGTTCTGGATATTAATACTGGATGTTTGAATTTTGATCAGGTAGAAGTCATTGAAGATCAATCATTTCCCCAGTTTTTGGTTTCTGGTGTTGACCCGGTTTGTTCCGATTTAAAGAGCGGAATGATCACAATTAGTCAGTTTTCTGGTGGTAATGGCTCATATAATATAAATATTGAGGGTCCAATTGAATTAGATACTTTTTCTTATTCTGGCGATGCTGTATTTTTAAATGGCTTACAATCAGGACTATATACCATAACCGTCGATAGTGATGGCTGTCCACCTTCACAGGTTATCATCGAATTATTAAGCCCGGCTAGCTTTGAGGTTAATGCGGGCCCTTCAACGCTATCATTTGAATTAGGCCAGGTGGTTAGTTTGAGTGTGGACCTTGAGGGTACTACGCTGGCCGAAATTCAATCCATAGAATGGTATACCAGTACCGGAAATTTGATCTGTGGAACAGATCCTCTGAATTGTCAATCCCTAACTTATATGACTGACAATCAAGAGTTAATAATTGTTGAAGTTTCAGATTTACAAGGATGTATAGCAGTGGATTCCATCCGATTAATTCCATTTCAAACAGTCAATATCTACATGCCTAATATTATTAACCCAAGGGCTCAAGATGGAAACAATTTACTCAAGGTATTCAGCAATAATGCCATTTCAGATCTTACAGAATACATTGTTTATGATAGGTGGGGAAATATAGTGTATCAGGATTTAGACGGGAAATCATTAACAGATCCAAATGAAATTTGGTGGAATGGTACGACAGATGGGTATAATGCCACCCCAGGTGTCTATGTAATTCAGATAAGTTACCAGGATCCAGAAGATTCAAATCGCGTAAAAACTGAAGCAAATACGGTTACCGTGTTATATTAAAAAAACTATATATAATTGCCTATTAACGGATAATTTTTAGCAAATTGCAAGATAATTTGGCTCGCATAAAGACGAAATCACCTTTTGAGCCCAATTATCTAATTATTTTAAACCAGATTTTATAATCTCAATCTCATATTATATGAATAAGTTCATAACGCTATGCTTGTTGCTGTGTGGCTTTTGTTATGTTACAAATGCACAACCTTTCTATTTGAGAGGAAGTCATGGAGCTCCCTGCGACTGGGGCAATACGAATGCTTCATGCGAACTGACAGATCCGGATAATGACGGAATCTACAGTCTAAACTTTTCGGCTCCATTTACGGGCCTTTATGAATTCAAAATTTATGACGGTGGTACTGGTACATGGTGGGGTGGTCCTTCTGGATCAAATGCCTGGTATGCCAGTAATTCTGGTCAAGGAATTTTGATTTCCTTTGATTCAAACTTAAACCAAATTCATGTTGCAGGTGACTTGGCTTCGCAATCAAATATTTGCGCGCCAGGTGATTGGACCGTTCCAAATTGGAACAATGCTACACCTACAAACAATGGATGTATCGACGTTGTTACGCCTGGAAACTATCAATATAAGCCTACATACTGCGGTACATGGGCTTCTTGGAGTCCAATTGATGGAACACGTGATATGAACGCCAGTAACTGGCAATTGAATACACTTGTTGCAAATCAGACAGAGTGTTTCACCTATAATGCCTCAACTGGACATGTATTGCCTCCGCCACCTCCTCAAGGTTTCTATGTAAGAGGAACATTTGCTTGTGATTGGAATAACTTGAATTCAGGGTGCCAATTGGAAGACGATGGGTTTGGTAATTATTCCGTGACTTTAGATCTAGGTCCTGCTGCTCTTGGCTGTCAGGAATTTAAAATTTATGATGCTTCCAATAATTTATGGTATCCATCTGGTGCAAATGCCTGGTTTGATCATGTTGGAGGTGAAGTGACATTCTATTTGGACAATAATAACTTGGTAGGCGTTAAAGATCATAGCAATTTTGCTATATGTGCTCCAGGTAATTACACGGAGCCTATGTGGAACAATTCTACACCAACATACTCAGTTGGGGGTGGCGTATATTGTTTTACTGTTCCCGTGGCAGGTTCTTATGAGTGGAAGCCTACCTTCTGTGGTGAATGGAAGTCTTGGGAGCCAGGTTCTGGTGAGCGCTCAGTAAATGCTGAAAACTGGACTTTCACAACTGAATGTAACAATCAAAATGTCTGTGTAAGATATAATCCTAACAATGGTAGAATGGAGCCTGCTTTCACATCTGCTGAAAGTAGCGGAACAATGGCGTGCAATGATCACGTAAATGTGACCCTAAATGATCAATGCGATGCTGATATTGTATTCTCATTATTTGTGGAAGATGATGCTCAAATACCTCCACCAGCGTATTCTGTTGAAATCACAAATTCTGTAGGTACAGTTGTAACTTCTTACTCTGACTTTATCGGAGTTACATTAACCTATACTGTATTGGATAATTGTTCTGGAAATACATGTTGGGGAACAGTAACATTTGAAGATAAAACACCACCAACAGTAGAATGTGACTGTCCGGTAGGTGGTGAGACAGGAATTGGAGACTACTCCGAAGACTGTACATTAACATGTTGGGAACTTCCATTATTAAAAGAAAAATACTGGGACAGATTAAGAGACAATC
>JABDJE010000274.1 GCA_013002625.1 Saprospiraceae bacterium
GCATAAAAGGCCACCATTGTGATTATATAAAGACAGATTGACATCTTTATGTATGATGGATAATTAGGACTAGTATGCATAATTCGGCATTATAATTTTTGAATATAACAAAGATCTTATAGCCAAGTGACAACTATTTAAGAATAAATATATCCTAGTTACTATTATAAGATTAAATTCCATCAAATAATCAATGCTTGTACTTTATTTGTAGTTTTCCTATCCAACTTCAACCTAGTCAAGCCCATCTTAAGAATAAAAATGTCTATCGCTACGCGATTTCCTGAGCTTTTTATTTGTGCACGGGTAAGTAATCTCAGGATTGCCTGCGGCGATCCTTCTGGCGGCCCATCTTGAGAATAAAAAAGTCTATCGCTAAGCGATTTCCTAAGCTTTTTATTTGTGCCGGGTAAGTAATCTCAGGATTGCCTGCGGCGATCCTGCTGGCGGCCCATCTTGAGAATAAAAAAGTCTATCGCTACGCGATTTTTAGGCTTTTTTCTAAATCACTTTAAAGTAAACTTTAAGTGATTTCATAAAAAAAGCCTAGCACATTGTGCTAGACTTTTTTATTCATTTGCGACCTTGGAAAGATTCGAACTCTCAACCTCCTGATCCGTAGTCAGGTGCTCTATCCAGTTGAGCTACAAGGCCAAAAAACAATGACTGAATTATTCAATGACTGAATGATTGAATGATTCAATGATTGAATGATCCAATGTTTGAATGGCTGCTTAATAATAATTCTACCATTCAATTAATCCGTCATTCCCTCATTTCGCGGGCAAAGATATAGTAATTGATTCAACTATTCTATATTTATATCTCTATGAAATCAATATTATTTTTCTTTATTCTCACACTTCCTATCCAATCCATCTCCCAAAATACTGTAGGTACCCTTCTACTTACCGATGACGCCACAGAAGGCTATACATTCTTCTCCCCTTTTTCTGGAACTGATGCCTGGATGGTGGATAATTGTGGGAACCTCATCAATCATTGGGATAGAGCATATCGACCCGGACTGGCAGCCTATTTCCTGGACAACGGCCTCATGCTAAGAACCTATAAAGCCCCCCTTAACGGACCGTTCACCTCGGCAAGTAATGCTGGGGGTATTGAATTGGTTGATTGGGACAACAACACGGTGTGGCAATATGAAATTAATACCGCCGAGTGGCTATCACATCATGACGCCGTCATGATGCCCAATGGCAATATTCTAACTTTAACCTGGCAATTGGTTTACCGTGACTCCCTTGTAGCCTGGGGGCGCAACCCCAATGACATTGCAGTAGAAAACTTTATGTGGTCAGAACGGATTGTTGAACTGGAACCCATTGGAATTGATGATGCGCGAATTGTCTGGGAATGGAATATATACGATCACTATATTCAGGATTTTGACAGCACAAAAGCCAATTTCGGTGTCGTGTCTGAGCATCCAGAACTATTTGACATCAATCTTCCCGATCTAAACAGTTCCAATTCCAATGCCACACGCGATTGGAATCACTTCAATGCCATAGACTATAATCCTCAACTCGATCAAATATTAATATCGGTGCGGAATTCTGATGAAATATGGATCCTGGACCACAGCAGCACTACAGAAGAAGCCGCCGGTCACTCAGGTGGACGTTATGGAAAAGGTGGTGACATTCTTTATAGATGGGGCAATGCATCGGCTTATGAACGTGCCGCAGTTTCAGAACAAAAACTTTTTGGCCAACACGGCGCCCAATGGATTCCTGCAGGCTACCCCAATGAAGGAGACATTATCATTTACAACAATGGCAACGGACGTCCTGGGCCAGATTATTCTACTGTAGAAATTCTAACTCCTTCCCAGGATAGTGCAGGATTTTATAGTATCCATGACACAGATCCTTTTGGGCCGGAACAATCGGAAGTTTTATACGGCGAAGATGCCAGCCAGCGATTCTATTCTCCATTTTTATCCAATGCGCAATTACTATCAAATGGACATATCCTGATCAACGCAGGATCACCTGGTGACATATTTGAAGTCAATATTTTTGGCAATACCGTCTGGCAATACCATATCCCATTGTTTGGTGATTTTCCAGCTACCCAGGGCCAGGATGTATTTAATAACTCAAACTTCAGAGCTTACAAGTATCTGCCGGATTATAGCGGATTTGATGGGATTGATATTGAGGCTCAGGAACCGATTGAAAACAATCCAGCACCTTGTATGAGCATAACATCTATCATCGAAATAAACCATGAACAAAACCAGATTATTTATAATCCACATGATCGGATAGTAAGGATTCCCAGCTTTAGTAATCCGTTTTCGCTCTACATACTTGATATATCTGGCCGAAAGGTATATTCCGGAAACCAAGACCATATAAAATTATCACATGACTTAGCTTCTGGTATTTATACCATAATATTATTTCAAAATAATTCCAGAAGTGAAAGGCGGATATTCATACCTTAAACTTGAAGAGATTATTATTCCTCTAATCTTGGATTTGGAAAGTTATCGCTCTGATCCTCCACCGTCTCATCGAGGCAGACAAAATCCTTTTCTACCAACAAATGCAGCGATGTTCCATCCTGTAATATCTGGTTCGTGTCAAAACCAACGATTGCGTTATCATACCAACCTTGGATCTGTGAATTTGGGATGTTTATTGTTATGGTGCTGTCCTTGAAGGTGGCAGTCATACTTGACGCATCAGTAGCTTTTAACTGATAGGTAAAAACCTGTTCATTAAAATGCGTCTGTGCGCTTATATGTCCTTCTGCTTCAAAAGATTTGACTTCAGATTGTGTCAATCTGAGTCTCACTGAATCCGATTTAATTCTAATTTTCATTAAGCTTCAAATTATAAAGAAATTCTTTTCTCACCACAATAGATATTAAATCTATCGGGCTTTAAAAAACCAATTAATGTCATATCTGACTCTTCGGCCAGTTCAATTGCAAGACTTGAAGGTGCACCAATGGCTGCAATACATTTCACCCCGGCCATAGAAGCTTTTTGAATTAACTCAAAGCTTGCGCGACCACTTAATAGTACAACATGCTTATCCAAAGGAAGTAATGCATTCTGGAATGCATGCCCGATCAATTTATCCATTGCATTATGCCGTCCAACATCCTCCCTACTGAGCATAATCTGTCCATTTACCTCAAATAAAGTAGCTGCATGAATCCCACCGGTATCTTTGAATATGTCCTGTGATTGCTTTTGAATGTCCCCAATTGTTTTCAACCATGCTGGATCTATTTTAAAATCGCCCTCCCCTGCCTCAATTCTTCTGACCGTTTTTATAGCATCAATACTCGATTTCCCACAAACCCCGCAACTGCTGCTTGTATAAAAATGTCTTTCAATTTTACTTAAATCAATATCAGCATTTTCGGAGCATACGACCTCCAATTCATTAAAGCCTGTTTTGGTATCTGCAACCTCAGAAAAAGAATTCAAAATGCCTTCTGTAAATAAAAAACCTAAGGCCAAATCTCTATCCGCGCCTGGCGTGCGCATGGTTATTGAAATATTCTTCTGCTCGTTATTGCCCGAAACCTTAGCATAAGACAAACTTATCTGAAGCGGTTCTTCAACAGCAAAAGCATCTTCTACATGCTTCGATTCATCAGCATGTACACGTATAATCTGTTTTTTCTTGGTCTTGAACATAGCTAGGAAAATCTAAGTTAAGCATTTCACAGGACAGCATTATCGTATATCAACTTCGAGATACTATAAAACGATCATTTCTTCATTTCTTTTTTAACTGCCTGATAAGTGTCATAGGAGTTTACACCAAACATCCAATTTTCCCTGGCATGAATCAAATGGACATCCAGTTCTTTTAAGAGTCTGAATAATCCATAGGATTCCCTTTCAATAGCCTTATGAAATTGTGTGAGAATCCTGGTCTCATAAATACCACAGGTTGGAATGATATAACCTGATTCAGGATCTATGAAACAGGTCGCATAAGCATCGGTATTCCTATTCTCAATCAGAAAGTTTACGGCATCAAGATTGAAATAAGGATAGTCACAACCCACAATCAGCCAGCCTTCGTACTTCTGTTCCATGGCAGATACGATACCTCCCATTGGACCAATATTTTGCTCAGGGTCCAGTATATATCTGTAAGCCTCGTTACGATCCTGATCAGACCTTTGAGAAATATAAACATCATGACCTGCTTCAAAGAGCATATTATACAGATAATATTTTTGTGGGCGATCATAATAGACAAGATCACCTTTGTCTCTGCCCATTCTTTTGGAATGGCCGCCTGCAAGAATTATTATATTCATTAACACTAAATTAAAAGCTTTACACCTATCCTTTGAAAGGAAATGAATCTTTTACATTTTTGTATTATGTCAAAAAATCAAAAAGTAATTGTAACCGGTGGTTTAGGGTATATCGGATCCCACACTTCGATTGAATTGTTGGATTCCGGTTATGAACTGGTTATAATAGATGATTTATCAAACTCGCATTTATTTATAAAAGACACCATTGAAGAAGTGACAGGAAAGCAAGTTCACTTTCATCAATTTAACTTACAGGATTATGATCAATGTTCCACCGTCTTTGAACAACATAAAGACGCAGTGGGTGTCATTCATTTTGCAGCTTACAAGGCCGTTGGAGAAAGTGTAAGTCATCCTGACAAGTATTACAGAAACAACTTACTGACAACATTGAATGTTGCAAAATGCATGGAGGCCAATAAGATTCCAAACTTGATATTTTCTTCCTCTTGCACTGTGTACGGT
>JABDJE010000179.1 GCA_013002625.1 Saprospiraceae bacterium
AAACTGTTCCCCTGCAACATCTACAACAAGTGATTTCGGTAAATCGCCACCACCATCTTGAACTGATGCAGTTGATGTCGGAGGCGCATCGGAAGCTTGTCTGCGCTTTTCAAGGTCATCAAGGAATCTTTCCTTAGCTCTGCCTGATTTATAATCTTCATACTGTTCTGGATGCATCGCATACTCAAACAGTTCCTCATCGTCCTGGCCGGTATCCCAGGATTTCTCTTTCATCTTGGCTCTAAAGTCATCCAATACATCCGGATACAAGTTCTGTGGGTTATCTGTGTAGAATTCTCTTCCTTGTTCCTTTGCAAGTGCTACTAATTCAGCATCGAGTTCACCTGGCAGTGCGCCTGATTTTCCAAGCATCATACCCCAGGTATTTTCATCTATCATAGAGAATCTTCCTTTACCCTTAATGGTTTGAATTACATTCATTAAAGAAAGGTTTTTAACGTACTGGCTATAAGGTGTAACCAATGGTGGATATCCCAATTTAGGCCAGGTATATTCTACTTCACGGAAAAGCTTAAGTAAAAGTTCATCTTGACTAAGATTAGGTTTGCCATTTTTACTCAGCCACTTATTGATTGATTTTAAATTTTTCTCAAGGTCAGCCATCAAACTTCCCATCATCCCGCCAGGTAAACCTGAAGGAATAAGTAAGGAGTTCATGTACCTGTTCTGCGGATTTATATAATAGCCCATCCAATCATCAATGAAAGACTTGGTGATTGCACGCGTCTCCATGTATGCTTCGTGGTTGATATCTTTTAAAGTGAATCCAGCATCTTTTAGCATGGCGTGGACTGTGAGCAGGTCTGGATGTCCAGTACCCCATGACAGTGGTTCCATGCCAACATCGATATAATCGATCCCGTTCCTGGCAGCTTCAAGGCACGAAACTATTGCGAAGCCTGGGGTTGTGTGACCATGATAGGTGAGGGTAATATCTGGGTGTCTTTCTCGAATGCCTTTAACTATTTTTCCGATTGTTGCAGGTCTTCCGATTCCTGCCATATCCTTGACTGCAATTTCTTCAGCGCCTCCTTTTATATAAGCGTCAGCCAGATTGATATAGTATTGTGCATTGTGAATAGGGGAGTGTGTAATAGACAATGCACCCTGTGCAATCATTCCACCTTCTTTTGCATATTGAAAGGACAATTCAAGATTCTGTGGATTATTCAATCCGTCGAAAATTCTAACAATGTCGGTACCTTGTTTCTTTTTAACGACATACATTAATTTGCGGACGTCCTTAGAGCATGGACTTAAACGGATGCCATTTAATCCCCTGTCCAACATATGAGTTTGGATGCCGGCCTTATTAAATGGCGCTGTCCATGCACGAACTGTTGTATTGGGGTTTTCACCTTTTAATAATTGGATTTGTTCAAACCCACCTCCATTTGTTTCGACCCTGTCAAAACAACCAATAGAGATGATTGGATCTGCCACTTTAACCAATTCTCCTTCATTTGGCATGTACTTTCCAGAAGCTTGCCACATATCTCTGTAAACGAGTGAAAGTTTTATCTCTTTTCCCATAGAATGCGTTACAACTTTTTAACAGATTGGATGACGCCCTGACCTTTGGTAACAATTTCCACAACAGAACTGAGTACCGCTAATTTCTTTTTTGAAATAAGTTCTGAGGAGGTAGAGGATTCATCGGATTCTGGGGTTAATTTATTTACGGTATAAATGAGTAATCTACCAAGGGCTACGACAAGTCCAAGGATAAGGAATACGGAGACCATTCCTATGGCTAACAACTGAAGACCCAGTGCTATATTATCACTCATTGCGGTTCAACTTAATTAAGTGGGCATAAATTTATGAAAATAAATAACATGATATTTCCGGAAAGCCTTCCATAAGTTAACATCATCATTATCAAGCTATTATGAAAAAATGGGTTAAATCAGGCAGCAAACTGCTATTTTAGTTTTCTTTGCGCATATTTTATTGAAATGGCAGGCTATAAAGTATTCAAATTTGGGGGTTCATCCGTTAAGGATGCTGAGCATATCAAGAATGTTAAATCCATCTTGGAAAAGTATGGAAACGATAAAATTGTGATGGTGGTATCAGCAATGGGTAAAACGACCAATGCCCTTGAATCTGTTATCGACAGAATGGATGATGAACATACGTTGAATAGATCAATAAAAGGATTAATTGAAGATCATCTATCGATAGCCAAAGAACTCGACATCGATACGAACATTTATCGCTTAAAGCTTGAAAATTTGGTGCAGAATGCTGAGGACACTATTAATAATCACACGTCGCCTTCAGCTGATTTCATTTATGATCAAGTTGTATCCTTAGGAGAATTATTTTCTACATCGCTCATTGAATTATACCTTAACAAGAATGGGTTGAGTGCAGCATGGTTAGATGTAAGAACAGTCCTTAAAACCGATAATGACTACAGGAGAGCTAAGGTGCATTTCCAAAGAACAAACGCAGAAGTCAATAAATGTATACCTCAGATTTTTGAATCCAGCGATATCATCGTAACACAAGGATTTATTGGTGAATCTGATGAAGGATATACAACCACCCTGGGTAGAGAGGGCTCAGATTATACAGCAGCTATATTCGCCTATTGTCTCGATGCAGAAGAAGTCACGATATGGAAAGATGTACCCGGTATTCTAACTGCGGATCCGAAGCGATTTGAGAACGTGGAAAAAATCGAGCGCATGTCATACCGTGAAGCTATAGAGATGACTTATTATGGTGCCAAAGTTATTCACCCAAAGACCATTCAGCCGATTCAGAATAAAGGGATTCAGTTGATTGTAAACTCCTATTTAAAACCAGACAAAACCGGTACTATTATTTCCGATAAGGGCCTATTAAATTATCCTCCCATTGTTGTAATTGAGGATGATGTGATACTGATGCAAATTAGCAGTAAGGACTTTTCATTCATTCAGGAAGATCATTTAAGTCACATTTTCAGACGATTGAAGGAGTCAAATATTGCACTGCTCGCCATGCGTAATTCAGCGATTAGTTTTACGCTTTGTATCAAGCACCCAGGAGATCAAAAGTTGGATCAATTCATCGAGTTACTTGGGCCACAATTTGGTTCTGATATTTTTAAGGGACTGCAATTGCTCACCGTACGACATTTTCAGGAATCCTTAATCCAGTCTCTGACTGAAAAGAAAATTGTTTTGTTTGAAGAGATACTTAAGGACACTATCAGACTGGCGGTTAAGCCGGCCCTTGAGCTTAAAGAAAAAACTAATTCTTAGGCGCTCCATATTTAATTTTAAAAACAATTATTGTTATAGCCAGATTTAGTGTGATGATATTTGCAAATATCAAAGGGAGGTTCATAATTATTAATCCATAGATGAGCCAAAGTATAACACCTGTTACCAAGATAAGATACATCACCAGTGAAATATCCTCCACTGATTTCGTCTTGTAAGTCTTGATTACCTGGGGGAAGAATGCCGATGTCGTCAGAGCGGCAGCTAGCAGTCCCAAAATATCAATCATCTCCATAAGGGCTGGTATTCATTAACTGAATGTACTTCTTATTAAGCCACCATCAAGCGATATGGTCTGACCGGTCATATACCGCGAATAGGGAGACAGAAGCCAGCATGCAAGGGATGCGAGATCATCTGGATTACCCATTTTGCCTACAAGAATTTCCTTTTCGAATTGCTTCTGGGCTTCATCAGGTGTTATTCCCAGGTTAGCAGACCGTTTGATAAATAACCTTTCCATTGCTGGTGTTGCATGATAGCCTGGAGCAAGAATATTTAAGGTTATGCCCTGGTCACCAATTTCCTGGGAAAGCGATTTAACAAAACCAACTACAGCTAGTCTTAATGATGTGGACAAAATCAAATTATCAATAGGTTGTTTCACCGATGAACTTTCAATATAGACAAACCTACCGTATTGGTTTTGTAAGAAAAGAGGCAAGAGCTCCTGTGTTATTTTAACCTTCCATCGCAAAATCTTTTTATACGCATCATCCCAATCCGTTAGATCGGTATCTTCAAAGGCTTTTGCTGGATGTCCTCCCGCATTGATTACGACGCCAGATAGTTGTCGTTTGGCAATTTGCATGATAAG
>JABDJE010000303.1 GCA_013002625.1 Saprospiraceae bacterium
ACTGGAGATCATGCATGATCTTCATCAAAATGGATGTGATGTTGTCACAATAGGGCAATACCTTCAACCTACGAAAATGCATCTTGAGGTTGAAGAATTTGTACATCCGGATACATTTCAATATTACAAAGAGGAAGGACTTAAAATGGGAATTGATTTCGTTGAAAGCGGCCCTCTTGTACGATCTTCTTATCACGCCGAAAGGCATTTATAATTTTCACGCATGTTGAATCTGGTCAAAGCCGGCATTATAGGTTTGGATGAAGTCGGTAAATCTTTTGCAACGCTCATCAATGAGCATGTAAAATTTCTTGAACTCATGGCTGCAAGTGGTCGGAGTCAAAATGAATTGTTGTTTGCAAAAAATGACATGTCCTTACCCTATGTATATTCAGATACAGCACAACTCATTGAAAATCACGACGTAGATGCCTTATTCGTTTTTTGTGCGCCAGAGCAAAAGGTCGATTTAACAACTAAAGCGATAGAAGCAGGTAAACATGTTTTTATAAGCCAGCCCATAGCTACAAATGTTGAAGACGCAGCATATCTGATTAAGATTGCAGAACGACATCCTTCACAAGTATCCATGGCAGGTTATCCACACCGACTGAATGCCTCATTTATACAATTAAAGCAATTATTGGATAAGGGCGTCATCGGAGATGTGCTATCCATTGACTTGGACTCAAACCTTACCCAGAATCTGAGTTCACAATTTATTACAGCTTCTGGGAGCCCGTTTATTGATTATGGCTTAAATGAGATTGATATTGTACTATGGTTACTGGGGAAAAAACCTATCCAAGTGGATTGCCATACTTCCGGAGACGTCATTATTGCCAGTCTTAAAATGGAAAATAATATTGATTGTGATTTTAGATTATTTCAAAATTCAGAGCCGCGACATTCAATCCTTAAAATTACGGGTACCAATGGATGCCTTGAATATGATAATCACACCCTTGTCATAAAGAAGACGAATTATCACGGTGATATGATATCTTCAGTCTACGCTAAAGATCAGCTTAACTGTTATCATCTTGATTACCTGCATGCCAAACATTTTGTAGATGTCATTTTCGGCTATAAAAAGAGCAGCTTGAAATTGTCCCATAATCTGCATGCATTAAAAGTGGCTATCGCCATGGAAAAGTCAAAGACCCTAAAGGACCGGGTCCAGATTGAATGGTCGTAATTTATTCCTCTAATGTAGCTTCTGATTTATTCAGTTCTCCCAATACAACAAATGCACCTATTATTGCAGGGATGAAGACTAGAAAACTTCTCTGGAGTAAGGTAAATGTTCCGATGTAATCTCCCGCAATTATTCCTGCCATTAATCCGGCAATGGATAGCTCTGCAATACCACTTCCACCCGGGCTCGGCGCAAAATATAAGAGCAAATAAATAATTGCCTGGACAGCCATAATCAAGGCTATATCACCTGTAGTCCCTAATGACAGTACAATTATATAAGCCAGAAAATATTTGTTTAAATAAAGAATAATAGTCAGCAGGAAACTGAAGAGCATAAGCTGCGGTTTGCTTTTTAACAGGCTTAAACACTTATTGCGGTAATCGGAAAGACTCTGTCTTGCCTTTTCACCAAAGACATGCAACCTGGAACTCCATTTTTTATTAAGTCGCGCAACACCTCTTGATATTTTTTCAACGATGAAGCCAATGGCATCAGGAAAGAACAATCCAATGATTACAATAATCAATAAAGTAGTAAAAACACTGAATCCAAAGCGCGCAAGATAATTTACAAACCCGGAGGGGATATTGTCTTTAATAATTAAATAGGCAATTATTCCAGAGACTGGAAAGAATATCAAGGTGGATATCCAATTAATAAAGCTTATGGTAATCGCATTGGGCAAGCTCACACCGTTTTTGTAAAACACATAGAATTGAGCAATTCCTCCTCCAGATTGAGATGGGGTTACGGCGCCCATAAATATATTTGCAAGATTGGCTTTTACACTTATCCATAATGATTTGCCCGGATAGAATTCCTTGACGAAAATATGATTACGCATTGCACCGAGATATAAATCAATGGCAATGAAAAGCAAGGCGATCAGAAAATAACCTGGTTGTATTTTGGACCAGACTTCCAGTGTATTGCCACTATTGGTATACAAAAAGATTCCTACCAGCGTGACAATGGAAATGCTTAAAAAATAAGCGATGCCTTTTTTAATAACCTTTTTATTAAAAACCTTTTGTGCCTTTAAATTATTGACCGGATCAGACATACTAATTATCTAGATGTTGTCTGATAATTCGATAGACTTCTGTCGTTCTAATCGGATTCTGAAGTAGGGGTTTGCTCATCAGAATGGGAACATGCATATGATCTTTATGAAGTGAACCATGCGAGCCTTTATGCTCGGGAATTTCCCAGAAATCCCTCAAGTCATAACCCACATTTGCAGAGACCACAAGGTCCCCAGATCGGTCACTGGCAAATAGTTGCTTGCATTGAAATAAAGCAT
>JABDJE010000305.1 GCA_013002625.1 Saprospiraceae bacterium
GTCATGGGACGATCTCTATTCTCGCCGGAGGCAAACTGAATAAATCCCAAACGAGATCCAATTACAAAGGCTATATGGGTGCCTTCCCCTGGGCTCAAGTTGCAACATTGAGAATTAGTGATACAGTGGTTATCCTGTCTGGAAAAAAGTTTGCGAAGGCATTGAGGTACGCCGTTGATGAATTGGAAGCAGATGTAGTGACTATGTCTATGGCTGGCACACCCACAATGCGGATGCTGGATGCTATTAATTATGCTTATGAAAAGGGCGTACTAGTTGTATCAGCAGGTGGGAATAGCTGGCATAAGGGATTTGAGACTGTATTGAGTGAAGATTTGATGTACCCGGCTCGATTTCATCGTGTACTTGGTGTAACGGGTGCCACCTATGATGACACACCTTATTTGATTTCGTACAATGAAGATTGGAAAACCCGAAATGAAGGAGATGAAGATATGCAGACCTGTTATGGGCCCGAAGAAGCGATGAAATCGGTGATGGCAGCATATACCCCAAATGTATTTTGGGCAGGCAAGAAAGCAGATGAAGGCTTGTTTGGATTAACTGGCGGAGGCACATCTTCAGCTACACCTCAGGTGGCTGCGGCGGCGGCTCTATGGCTACACTATAATAAAAGTGAACTCGATCATCTTAATGGCGAAGATGCGTGGAAAAAAGTTGAAGCAGTCCGTAAGGCATTGTTTGATACTGCCTACAAAGTGCATGAAGATGTGTTAGGTAATGGGATTTTGAGAGCTAAAGACGCACTTGATATTAAGCCTACTCAAAAGTATTTAAATGAATTAAAAAAGACGCCTGCTGACACGCTTGAGAAAGGATGGTTTTCAAATCTTATTGGAATGTTCGATCCGTTTAACTCAAACGAACGAAAGCGGAAGCTTAGCTCAATGCTCCACACTGAAGCCCAACAGGTATTGATGGTGGATCCAGATTTAAGGCACTTTAAAAATAAGTCCAAGCTCAGTGCCAAGCTTAAACTTGCGATCATTAAAAGTCCTTACGCGTCCAATACCCTAAAGGAGGTATTGAGTGCTGATAAAGAAGTTATAAATCTAATTGCTAAAAAGAGTACAAATCGAAATCTTGACTTACCGATCTATTGCAAACGGGTGAAATTGACTAAAAAGAAAAGAAATGATAAACACACACTGCTAATTAGTTCTTCCCAGCCTTTAGAAGCGTTGAGTTTTAAAAGAAAGAAAAAGGCTGATGAAGGGATAGTTGGAACCCTAAAAATAAAGAAGGCCAACAATCGCAACCTGGATTCAAATATAAACCTACGCCTGCCATCAGATGAAGACTACGTCTATTTGGTTTGTGAAACGGACGAGCGGGGAAGAAAGCACTACAGTTGGAACTACCCAGGGCTAAAGAAATTAAAATCTGATCGAAATCTGATATCACAAAAGCAGGCTGACATAATAGAATTCCGCTATGGAGAAGGAAGGAATATATTTAAAAGGATAAAGCAATTGGCTATTACCATATTTCGACTTGTAAAGGAGGAAGCACTTTCAGATTTAAAAGGTTTGGTTTATTGTGAGCCCATGAAGGAATTAGGCTGGAAAGCAGTCGATACAGATGTAAGAAATAGAATAAAGAAGCAAAGGAAAACATTGTATTTATCCCATGGGATTCTAAGTTCCACCGAGAATGCGTTTGGTGATCTGATAAGCAACAAAGCATTTTTAACAAGCTTTAAGTCCAGCGGGTATGATCCTATAATCTTGGGATTTAATATGCCAACGGTACGAACTTCGATATCAGAAAATATTGATTCAATCAGAGGTAGTTTAAGTCGACTGAATTTACAAAATCAAGAACTTACTGTGATAGGGCATTCACGTGGATGTCTGGTGGCACGTCAATTATTTGGCCGTTACAAGAATGTCAGAATGATTCTCAATGCAGGACCTCATTTGGGTACACCCCTGGCACACGAAAATTTTATACCTGAGTTCCTTGATAGTATTACGGGCATGATACTATCTGTTGCAGGCATGACTTCACCAGTATTGAAAGCTATTCCAGGAATTATTATCGATTATGTAAGAAGAGGTATTGCACTTGAAGGTCTGACGGACATGGCTGAAGGCAGTTCTTTTCTTGCAAAACTCAATAAAGCTTATCCAATGGAATCAACGAAACACACAGTGATTGGATTGAATTTTACAGCTAGCGGCATTAATAAGTTCATTGATAATGTATGGGATTCGACTATATTCAGAGACGAGGATAATGATATCGCGGTACCGTTTAATTCAGCAATGTCGATAGGCGAGGGTGATCCACAAAGAATTTATACTTATATGGATACAGATACGCATCATATTTCATTTTTCGAGGATGATGCTATTGTAAAAGATATTACGGAGCTCCTCTAGATCAAGAAAGTTGCTGGACGAGATAAAACATTTCTCTTCCAATTTCAAATACTTTTTCAGAGTAGGCCTTCGATTCCTCAGGGCTATCGTCAAAGGCTTTTGGGTCAAGATAGGGCAGTGAAAAACGTTTCCATGCCCCTGGAACGAATGGACAGTTTTGATCAGCATGATCACAAACCATTACGGCAATGAAGTCGGAAGCAGGGTTGAAGACATCATCGATAACCTTTGAAAATGTCAGCAAAGTATTTTCATTTGCATTGCCGGTTCTGATGTGAAACTTCGGATTATCACCTTCATCCAGTTTTAGGATGTTCATTCCAAATTCCTGCAAAGCCTTTACCATTCTGTAATTAAAAGCTGTTGCTTCTGTGCCTGATGACCAACTGCTGATATTAGAAACATTATAATGATTCAGCGCCAGCCAAAACATAATCTGCGCCAGTTGGCTTCTTCTGGAATTATGGGTACAGACAAAATTGACCTGTGCCTTACCCATTGTTTTTACTGATTCATTAATAATACCAGCCAATGACTTGAGCTCCTCCTTTCTTACTTCTGGGATAGAGGAAATTTCGGATTCAATTTTTTCTATGATTCCTGTTGGTATTGACATAGCCGAATTCTATTTCTCGGAATTATTATCTGAATCGTCATTGGTGTCATTTGATTCCTTTTCTCCACCATCTCCTTTTACATCTGAATCTGATTTACCGTCTGTACTCTTCAAAATAGTCTTGACTTCTTTCTTCATTTCCTTCATTTCTTTTTTAATATCAGAAGGTCCAATTGACTCAACGATAGGTGGATTAAGGATAAGCTCATCGAGAACCCTCACAACTCTGTTCGAGAATAAGCCCAAATTTCTTAATTCACCAAGATGGTTCAGGTAAAGGATACTGTTTCGCGTCTTGACTTTTTTATTCTTAATACGTTTGATCTGATTCTTCCGCACATTTCGTGTCAAATTAACGAAGATATTGATGTTGTGATAGAGTTTGTCAACCATAGCTCCATCCATTTGATCGTAAAGTTCAAGAATCATTTCAAAACGCTCACGTAGCATATCTTGCATGGAATCCAATTCTTCGATCTGTTCCGATAACAATGTTTTATGATTGTTATCTATATGGTCCATATTGCGTTTTAATATGGATTGCGTTTGTTTGGACATTTCATACAGGTAGTCCACGATAAGAATATACATATGCCCCAGTTCGAGTTCATTCTCTGGAATTTTATCCAGAATATGACTCGAAATCTGTTTTAATTTTGAAATACTACTAGAGACTGACTTGGATGATTGGTAAGCCTTGGATAATGTATCCAAATCTTCATCCTTCAGACCTTGCAATGATAAATCAAGAAGGGCATTGTATTGAAATAAATAAGTTTTGATTTGTTTTTTACATAGATGTAATATTTTGACGCTACTCAAGAGACCTTCTTCGAGGGCTTTTTCAGCTGCAATCTGTTCATCTAATCTGTCTTTATGGTATCTATGCGTTCGATATATAAGAACAATAGCAATTAAAATCATAACTCCTATGGCGATCAATCCTCCGAAGTAAAATATGAATGCCAGGACCATCGCTACGACAAATGCTGAGAATGCCGTAAAGAACCATCCGCCAATAACGGACAAAACACCGGATACACGATAGACGGCACTTTCACGTCCCCACGCACCATCCGCTAATGAAGTACCCATGAATACCATAAATGTTACATAGGTTGTTGACAAGGGCAATTTTAGATTTGTTCCGATAGCAATCAAAATACTGGCGACAACCAGAGTGACTGACGCTCTGATCATGTCAAAGTTGGGCGCTTCCTTACCCAAGGCTAATTGCTTTGTTCTGAATGGCGTCTGATCGAATTGTTTTTCGATCCCGTCTTGCATTCTCTTAGGCATGACCTTGTTAACGACTGTGGCCATTTTTGCAAAATTTCTAACCAATCTTCTTGATAATACAAAGGAAGAAAATCTTTCAAATCCCTCATCCTGCCTTCCAAGATCCAGCGATGTCTTTAGGACAGATTTTGCTTTCTTAGAAGTGTACAAGGTAATCACCATGATCAGTCCTGCAGCCAGCAATATCAATGTAGGGGTTGGAACTTTTCCGGCAAGACCATCCATCAGGAGTTGATCTGCACCGACACCGCCAGATTCGACGTAAAGTTGGTAAGAATTATAGCCGGCAATGGGGACACCAATAAAGTTTACCAAATCATTGCCCGCGAAGGCCATAGCCAATGCGAATGTGCCAACTAGGACCAGAACCTTGAGGATATCGACTTTAAAGAGCCTGTTCAGGATATAAAGTAAAAGCGTCCAACCTATAAAACTAACCGTCATAATGGCCAGAGTATTTTCTTTGAGCAGTGATTTAAAATCATCACTCATGAACGAGGCACCTTTGGCACCCTTAATCATCATAAAGTAAGTGATGGCCATGATGCCTAGTCCACCCCAGATGGCACCAAATTTTCGGATGCGGCTTTCATGCTCAAAAGAGAAAAGTAATCGACTTAAATATTGGATGATCACACCTGCCGAAAAGGCAATGACGACCGAGAGCAGTATGCCCGATATAATGGCCATGGCCTTAGCCGAATTGATATATTCTCCAAGAGCTAAGGCATTTGGATCTGTATAAATCTTGATTACAGAAATGGCGACTGCGGCTCCCAGTAATTCAAACACAATGGATACTGTGGTTGAAGTAGGCATTCCGAAGGTATTGAATGTGTCAAGTAAAATGACATCAGTGACCATGACGGCGAGGAACAGGACCATAATTTCCGAGAAATAGAAATACTCGGGATGGAATATCCCTTTTCGGGCCACTTCCATCATGCCGGATGAAAATGTGGCACCAACGAGCACACCCAGTGCTGCAATAAAAATAATTAATTTGAAATTGGCTGCTTTGGCGCCAACCGCACTATTTAGAAAGTTTACCGCGTCATTACTAACGCCTACAATCAAATCAGAAATAGCAAGAATAAATAATACAATGACCAGGATTAAGTAAATTGACTCCATTAGAAAAGTTAGGTTGGATTTAAGTTATCACTTTAAAATAGTTCTCTCGTTATGAAGATTGTTACTTATACCACTAAGTAAAATGATTTTTACCACATTATTCGATGATAAATGGAATATTTTTTTGAAGCGTGATCTTAATTGATTTAACCACACAATCAATTTAGAATGGTTATTCCTTGGTAAGTATTGTTTTAGCAACAGCTGTCAGCAGATTCCAATTGAGCTTGATTGAATGGCATATTGGTCCCACACCCTTCAAAAATGCCAAAGTGCGTGTCCCATGAACCATAAAATTCAAAGTATGCTTTGAAGCGGGTATCATACAGCATCTTATATGTATTGCCACAGACAGGCAGGACTTTGCCTTTTGGAAAGTAGTGATGGCCGTCAAGCATGAAAGCGGACGCATTCTCTGGAATTCCGCCTTTATAGCACACCGCTTGTCCATAATCTTCGCAGTCGGATTCAAGACCGTCTATTTTCATGAGGCGGAAAGTGACAGAATAGAACTTGATATCACCTACCAATCTTTGAATCTCGTCATTCTCAATGGTAATCGGTCGATCTTCAATCGCACGCGGATCTGTAAAACCGGCTTTCTTAGCAATATTTAAAAAGTCATTCCAATACAAGGCTCCGCCGAGGCACTCACCCCAAAGGACAGAATTATTTTGAAGTTCTTGAGGAATACGTCTGTCCGCATAGACATCTGAAAAATACATTTCCCCACCAGGTTTCAAAAGCTGATAGGCATCAGACAATACCTTCAATTTATCGGTTGACAGATTTACAACGCAATTGGAGACTATCATATCAAAGCTTGACTGGGCTAAATCCAAATTGTCGAGCTGCTCGATATCACCTTTTAAAAATTGAACATTGGACTTGGTGTAACCAAATTGTTCTCTATGGTAATCGAGGTATTTGTTGGCAATATTCAATTGAGAATCCGTCATATCAATTCCTACAACCTGACCACGCTCTCCAACCAATTTACTCAGTATGTAACAATCACGACCACTGCCTGATCCCAGGTCAAGCACGCTAAGACCTTCAATGGCTGAAGGTATCGTCAGGCCGCAACCATAGTATTTATTCAATACTTCATCGGCTACAAGTGTCAGCGCATCTTGCACATGTTTGGGTGGTGGATCCAAAGTACAGCACGCATTGGTTTTTAAATCCTCACTTGAATTTAAAGCGTTGCCATAGTATTCCTGTACTTCTGCTTTTATATCCGAGACAGGTGTTTTATTCATTTCTCTTGGTTGTATCTTTAGTTTTCTAAACTTAAAGACAAAGATGCTTGTTTTCCAATTAGAAGGGAAAGATCCCCTATAAATGTCAATTAAAGACTTTAATAGTCATTAATGTAATTTTGTTGGGTACAATCATAATATTCTTCAGCTTATACAGTTTAGTTAATTTGTAAATAAAAAATATTCTATGAAAAAGATTCTATTATTTGCCTGTCTGCTATCGATCGGTTTTATCGCTTGTTCAGATGACAGCGGTTTGTCTGTTGAAGTGACTTCACCGGACAACGGTACAACTTATGCACCAGGAGATGCTTTTGATATTGTTATCAATGCAGTTGATGATGTTGCAGTTGCAGAAATTAATGTTGCGAATGAAGATCTAGGTCTTGATTTTACAGAATCAGTGCCTGGTACGAATCCATCGGTTAATTTTACTTTGACAGTGACCTTGGATCCAAATATCACTGGCGATAACACATTTGAAATTACTGTTACAGCTACAGATTCAGATGGCAATACAGAGGATGATTCCTTTGAAATAAACGTAAACGGTTAATCAGAAATGGTGGAGCCTTATGGGCTCTGCCATTCTTTTACAATATGAGTTGCATTTCGTATTGACCCAAGATTAATTCAAAGCCCCGATTGACCAGCCAGTTATTGGTTAATTCATCATTACTATCCACATTTATCCAACTCAGATCAGCAGAAGAGTGCGTCTGTATATAACTGAGCATTGCACTGCCCAGTCCACGCCTTCGAAAGGCTTCCTTAACTGCCATCTGATGAATTCTTCCTTTAGATTTATCAAAAATTGCGTAAGCCACAATTAAATCACCTTCTGTTATTTCGATAGCACTCAGTTTATCTTGAACATTTGATAAAGCTGTATTGTCGTTTTGCCAACTGGGCGCCCACTGGTTCATCGTACTCCATTTATCCAAATGCCAGTCAGTACATTCCTTGATAGCAATTCCATTCATGTTTTGAGCTTTGATTTGCGTTGCTTTGTAGCATTCAAGCGCGCGCGTAATTTCATAGCCAATAGTTTTATAAACATGAATAGCGGGTGCATTCTCTCTGACGACTTCCAGTACCCCTTTTTTAAATCCCTTAGATATTAACTTCGGCAGCAATATTTCATACATCTTTTGCGTAAGATTCTGCCCTCTGTATTCGGCTATAACACCTGTGCCTGCATTATAAAACGCATGATTATCAGCTTGAACTCCAACGAATATAAAGCCTACCAAAGTAGAACCCTCGAAGGCACCCGTTGACAGCTTGAGATCAATACTTTCCTGTATTAGTTTAGATCGAAAAACTTGCGCATCAAACTTGAGAGGGATAAAATAGCCCTCAAAAGCTTTGTTGAAAGTGCTAACAATTTCTTCGATTGGCGTTGAATGCAAAAACCTAAAATCCATAGATATTAAAGGTAAATGATGTGATGATAATATTGATTAAAATATAATCGAACAATCACAGGACATTGTCAAAACTATTTCCTAATATTGGTTTTTTAATTATCCCCCTACCATAATCCATTCAGGAAAATCCGAATATTCCAATATTTATAATTAAAGAAAAATTTTATGTCCAAAGTCGGAATTGAAGCTATTTCATATTATGTCCCACAACTATATCTCGATTTAGAGGATCTTGCTGATGCCAGAGGTATTGAGTATTTGAAGTTAAATAAAGGACTAGGTCTTAGTAAGATGGCAGTACCAGATGTCGATGAAGATGCAGCTTCATTTGCTGCAAATGCATTGTTAAACATTATTATTGAAAACCATATTGACCCACGGTCAATCGGAAGGATTTACTTAGGTACTGAAAGTGCATTGGATGCAGCTAAACCTACAATAACTTATGCTATCAAGGCAGTCGAAGATAAACTCGAATCTAAATTTGGCGAGCGATGTTTTAAAAATTGTGATGTTGTGGATATGACATTTGCTTGTGTCGGTGCAGTTGATGCAATGCATAATAGTTTGGATTGGGTCAGTAATGGATCTAATAGAAAGGCTGTTGTGATTGCATCTGATATTGCAAAATATGATCTTAAATCAACAGGAGAGTACACCCAGGGGGCTGGTTCTGTTGCAGTATTGATAACAAAAGATCCTGGACTGTTAACGATATCTCCATGTTGGGGCGTAGCAACACGAAGTGTTGGCGACTTTTTCAAACCAAGACGGGTATTTGATAAAGTTGGCTTGCTTGTAGAAACTGCACAAATCTTGGGTCGATCGATTACAAGAGAATATGCAGAAGAAATCTTGAATAACAGTCCTTCGAAATTCTGGGATGCTGTCAATGATAAAGTCGAACTATTCAAGGAAGAACCAGTATTCGATGGACCTTATTCCAACGAATGTTATAAAGAGCGTATAGATGAGGCCTTTGAACATTTTAATATGCAATCTAACACCAATGTTATTGAAGATTGGCAACATCTTGTTTTTCACTTGCCGTATGCCTTTCAAGCCAGGCGGATGATTTTCTCAAAATGGCTTAGCTGGTCAAAGGAAAATGGTGATTATGATAAGCTGCTAAACGAAGTAGGACCACCTAATAAAGATGATATGAAATCCTGGTTGAAAGCAGCTTCCAAATCTCATATTTACAAATCATTTGTTAAGTCAAGAATCACTTCAGGCGAGCGTGCATCCTCTGAAATTGGAAACATGTATACGGCTTCTATTTTTATGTCCTTACTAAGCGTGTTAAGTGATGCCCATGAAAAAGGTGCGGATCTAACCAATCATAAAATTGGATTCTTTTCATATGGAAGTGGTTCAAAGTCAAAGGTATTTGAAGGTGAAATCCAACAGGGATGGCAAAAAAAACTAAGAGTAAGAAACCTATTTGATAATTTGGATACACGTACACGCATTGATATGGAAACATACGAGCGATTGCACAACAACATGAGTATTGATGCCATTTCAAATGGAATCAGCGCTAGGCTGGTC
>JABDJE010000306.1 GCA_013002625.1 Saprospiraceae bacterium
GGGTAACTGTTGATTCCAATGTGGCAGATGCTTTTCCCACTTCATCAAAGTCAGCTAGCAAATCATTTGTAATATTGTCGAGATCACCAATTCCTGTTGCCTTAACATCTACAGAAACAATACAACTTGATCCTGCAGCGACTGCTGGAAATGAAGCAATCCCATTTGCATCCAGTGTAATGGTATTACTCCCGGCTATGGCCGTTAAGGTAGGTGGAATTGTTGGAGTGCCACATGTTGTAGATGCATTTGCTGGAGATGCAATAACCATCCCCGGGGGAAGGTTATCGACAAAATCCAAATTAGAAATAGGCGACCCATTTGAAGTGTTATCTATAATTAACGTTAATGTGCTTGTACCACCCAGTGAAACCGAAGAAGGTGCAAAAGATTTATAAAACCCTGGAACATTTGTTGAAATTGTCAAATCATCTATTGCGGCACCAGCATCAGGTTCTGAAGATGAGAGTACACTCGAAACATTCATGTGCACACCAGGTGTCGACCCAGTAACATCAACACTGATTGTCATTGATTCTCCTATACCTAAGGTGCCATCAACGAAAATAATTGTCCCACCTCCATCTGGTGCAGTTAATGTTCCAGATGAATTGCTCACGGATGCATTTGCAGGGTCTGCTATTGTTAAGCCTGCGGGCAAGTTATCTGTAAATGCTATATTGGTTATACCAACAGATCCATTATTGATAATTGTAAACGTTAGTGTGCTCACACTTCCAGGCCCAATATTGTCAGGAGTGAATGTTTTAAAAAATGTAGGGGCTTGCGCTTGAATACTAAATGAAAGAAAGACAAAGGAAATAAAGGCTATGATCCTCATGTTCTCAGGTTTTATTGATTTATGACTCGACTTTAACAAATAAGAAGGTCAAATAGAAGTAGAATCAATCACCCAGGAAATAGAACTTAGATCTATAAAAATCTGGTTATTATCAATTCTACTGAATTGGCCTTCAGTATTCGTGTGAAGATACGCATTTAAAACCTAGTGACAGAAACAAAATGCGTTTCTCATGTCAAGATGTTTAATTAGATGAATTTTAGGAGGAAACTTTTGTTTTTCGCTTTTTAGCCAGCACGTTCAATATCATCCCTCCCATTATACATACAATGCCTAAAAAAGGAAGGAAACTATAGCTTTCACCGAAAAAGAAATAACCCATAATGAGCGCATAGACAAGCTCCATATACTTGAATGGTGCAAGTACAGATGTTTCCTCAGTCTGGAATGCTTGCGTCATAAAAACTTGTCCAACAAGGCCGAATATACCTATACCAATTACTGATGTTAATTCGTGAAATAAAGGCATTCGCCAATGGGGCAAGAAAAACAAGCTAACGGTAATCGAAATGACCATAAAGTAGTTGATAATTGTCATGTAGTGCTCCGTGGCACTGAGATACCGAATTAGAACAAAAACCATCCCGACAAAAAAAGCAGATATCAATACGAGTGTCAAACTTATATAGTCAATTCGAATATCGAATCCCTTAAGAAATATAACACCCGTGAATGCAATCATAAAACTCAACCATTGAAGACCATTTATCTTTTCTTTGAGCCAAATAAACGCCATGACAGCACCAAATATAGGTCCTAGGTAACGAATGGAAATTGCTGAACCTAGAGGTATACGCTGGATGGCGAAGAAAAAAGTAGCAAGGGAAATAACGCCTGCCAAGCCACGAAAAGCAAGCAGCTTGGGGTTATGTCCTTTAATTGATACACCCTTATAGACCATATAAGGAAAGACAAAAACAAAAGTCCCAAATGCTCTGAAAAATACGACTTGCATTGGATGGAAACCAGTCAAATCTTTAGCCATTGCATTCATGATGGCAAAGGAAAGTGTTGCAATTAATATGAAGGATATACCTCTAGATATCATGTATTCCAATACAAAGGAACACATTATTTACCACTCGGTTCTTATGACAATAGCATTGCTATTTTTTATCTATGCCCCTTCCAAATATCTACGTTCATGATTATTTAAAATGACGAGCGCAGCTATTACTCCGGGCACCCAGCCACAAAGGGTTAACAGACATACAATAACAATAGAACCACAACCTTTATCCAGAACCGCAAGAGGAGGAAAGATGATGGATAATATTACTCTTAAGATGCTCATTGGTCTTTTTTAACCAAATCAATACTATTTAGCATGATGCAGTTCCAAGCCTTATACAAGTGTAGAGAGAATATCGACAAAGGAATAAGATTGTTGAAAATCCCGTAGGTTTTATACCCCTTGATTCGGGATCTAATCATTCGAATATTATTATCTTTCGATTTTACTTCAAAAAAATAATAATGAAATTTAAAGCTTTACTTTCTTCCCTTTTATTAGTTGGCACATTAATCATGTTCTATTCCTGTGGTAGTGATGACGACTCTAACGGCTCATTTACATTCGATGGTAATAATTATACATTATCTGCAGGATTAATTGAAGATTATGGATCAAATGGAAATGGAAGTTGGGATTACGACGTAACACTGGTATCGGACGGTATTTCTTTCGCAAATGATGAATTAACAGGTACAGGCGATTTTGTCTATTTAGATCTTAATACCAGCTCAAATGGAGGATTGGAATCCGGTACATATAACTGGTCAAGTACTCGAGGTCCTCTCACTATTGTATCCGCAACGGTAGGATTAGATTTTAATGTCGAAACATTGTCAGGAACTGGCGTGAATTTGACTGGAGGCTCTGTAACCGTAGATGTCAGTGGTCAAGACGTGACAATTACTTTGAACCTTGAAGCTACAGGAATGCTATTGACTGGGACATATTCTGGTCCTTTGGAGGAATTATAAAAAGTTCTAATTATATAAGCCAGCTTCGAAAGAGTCTGGCTTTTTTTATAACCTCAATCTACCTATCCAGACCCCTTGGATACACTTAATTATCCACGATAACTTTTCTCAAGATCTGCTTACCCTCGGATTCTAATTGAATCAAATACACACCCTTATTAAAGCCAGGTAAATCAATATTGATAAAATTTTTCCCTTTCAAAACATTCTGTGTATTCATCTTTACCACATTTGTCCCACGCATGTCCTTGATTGAAATAGTTACCTCCTTGAAAGCATCGCTATTGTAAATTAATTTAAATGATCCTTTATTAGGATTGGGTACTACTATTAAATAAGAATCATCCAAGGCCATGTCAGATTGAGGTACAGAATTAGATTGCGTAAGAACCACTTTAAATATAACTGGTGTGGCTTCCGATTGTGAGCCATTATTTATCCAAAAGATATTTGGCCTGCTGCTCTTTATTCCTCCATAAATATATCCTAACTCATGTTTTTGATCCAGTTCCATTAGTTTAATCACACCATTACCATACACGGGAACGTTATCGGCCAGTATAAATTCAGATCCCGCACCAAAATAGTCCGGCATCTCAAGCGCTAATTTCGATTCGATCCATCCCTCAGACTCTGAATAAGATACATTAGCCACCGTTTTTACAAAAGGAACATAGTTATCCTGGATCAAAATATCCTCTTCAAAATAGAATTGTGCTATACCTCCGAAAAATAGGTTGTTCATTAAATCATTCTTCCTATCATAAATGGGAACATTGGCACAATGGTAGTGATTCAGGTATTGAGCAAATGACTCAATTGGTATTGCTCTATCTTGATATATTTCTACTGGATACAAATAAGGTAAATCAACATGCTGCTGGAATACACCTGAAAAGGCAACAAGCAATTCTTCACCGTTTCTAATTTGTGGAACAAGGTTATAATCGCGCTTGCGCAAATGAAGCTCATCATGAATTGCCTGATTAAAACTGTAGTTGAAATCGTCTTCAAAGTTTTGAATTTCAATTATTCTGGCTTCACCTGTATACACCTGTGTAAAACCTGGTCCATGATCAGGGCCATGCGGATTGTACCTACCATAGAAATAATGACCTCCTACAAGGTAAAAGGCATCATTTATCATTTCCATTCTTCCACCAGCTACTGCACATGAATTACAATCCTTTTGAATAAATGCAGATGAAATATCAGACTTTGCAAGTATCGACTCTTTTAATAGGGGTAAATTAATTCTTGAAATGTAAGGATAAGTAATATGCTCATCTTCAGTTTCAGAATAGCCATATCCTCCTGTAACAAACAAGAAGTTCCCATTTTGATGAAATTGCATATTTGTGGATTGCAATTGCTCTTGCAAGCTCTGAGGTAAAACCTCTAAAGAAGTTGTCCAGAATTGCGCTTTCTTTGGATGAATGAGTATAATGTCTCTGTTGTTGTCAACAGGATCAAAACTTGCAAAGGGTTGTCTCTGATGTAAGCCATCCACGCGACCTCCTACAATTATCCAATACCCATCTACAGTACCAAAAGCGTAGGATTGAGCACCAGGAAGGCCATCTATGGTAATAGGTTCTAATTGAATTGTCCAATCTGCCCTTTGAGAATTCAGGGTCGATGTTCCTATGAAGATCAGTATGGCAATATATATTATCTGTTGCATTTTTTATTATTTGATTTTATTTTAAATGATCATCAATCCACTGCAAAACAGCCATCTTTGGCAATGCTCCTGCTAATTTTGCAATTGCCTCACCTTGTTGAAATATTATCAATGTTGGATTGGAACGTAAGTCAAACAATTGAGCAGCTTCTTCATGCATCGTAATTGGGATGCTTACAAATTCAAATCGATCAGCGTTTTCAGCGTGAATATCTATCATCAAGTTTTCAACCCACTGGCATGGGCCACATCCGTCAGCAGAAAATTCCACAATTACTGGAATAATCTTACTGCGCTCTAATACCTGCTTATTGAATGAAAACATGACCATAGAAGAAAGGGCGCTGTACGCGCCCCTTAAAACTAATTAACATAAAACTTCAACTACAACAAAGTTGTAGGACACACATATTCTGAAAGCTCAAACAATTCAGACTCCTTGATCGCATCAAAACCTCCTTTTACATCTACAAGATTCCTATAACCTCTGGATTGTAGAATAGAAATAAATACCAATGATCTGTATCCCCCCTGGCAATGTACGTATGAAGTCCGATCGTCAAGAATCTTTTTCATACTCTCATTTACATAATCCAATGGTGCATTTGAAGCACCTACAATATGCTCACTTCCATATTCAGAAGCTTTTCTCACGTCCACCACGTTCACGTCTTTAAGCTTATTCAGTTCTTCTACGGATACGGACTCCACTTTATCCACTTCAAAACCTGCATCTTTCCAAGCTTGAAATCCACCTTTTAAATACCCTCTTGCATTATCATAACCTACACGTGCTAATCTGGTTACTACTTCTTCTACTTTATCCTCTTCAGCTACAATTAATATTTCCTGTTTCACATCAGGAACCAATGTTCCAACCCAAGTAGCAAAGTTTCCATCTATGCCAACAAAAATGGAATTAGGAATATATCCTTCTCGGAAAGTATCCTCAGCTCTTGTATCAATGATCAAAGCTTCTGTTTCTTCTGCTACCAATTCAAATTCTCTTGGGGAAAGAGCCCGTGTTCCTTGCTCCAATACCTTGTCCAGACTCTCATAACCTTGAATATTCATCAATACGTTTTGAGGGAAGTATCCTGGAGGAGGTGTAAGACCATCCAAAACCTCTTTCACAAATTCCTCTTCCGTCATATCAGGTCTTAAGGCATAATTGGTTTTCTTTTGATTGCCCAGAGTATCTGTTGTTTCATTGCTCATATTTTTACCACAAGCAGATCCACGTCCATGACCAGGATATACAATTATATCATCAGAAAGTGGCATTATTTTATTGCGCAAAGAATGGTATAAATGGCGTGCCAGTTTGTCCTGAGTCAAATCAGCAATAACTTTTTGTGCCAAATCAGGTCTACCAACATCTCCTATGAATAAGGTATCACCTGTGAACAATCCAACTTCTTTACCAGACTCATCTCTTAATAAAAAGCAGCTGCTTTCCATTGTATGTCCAGGAGTGTGCAAAACCTCAATCGTCACATCACCTACCTTGAATATTTGACCATCTTCAGCTACAGTCTTTTCAAACCCTGTAGGCATTTCAGTTGGGCCGTATACTATTTCAGCACCTGTCTTAGCGGCCAGGTCAATATGTCCTGATACAAAGTCAGCATGGAAGTGTGTTTCAAATATGTATTTAATTTTTGCACCATCTTGATTTACTCTTTCTATGTATGGCGCACTTTCTCTTAGTGGATCAATTATGGCCGCCTCTCCATTGGATTCAATGTAGTAAGCCGCTTCAGCAAGACATCCTGTATATATCTGTTCTAGTTTCATTTTAATTTTTTTTGGTGAAATAAATATTTACAATCAATTCTGGGATAAGGCAATTTCAAGGACATCTGCTCGTGCAATTCATAATTAAATATTTGATATTCTAAAGTTAAATAGGAAGCAGGTCGTGGGGTGTAACTTAGGTCACATAGTGGGGGTGGTGGGTGTTAGGGGTTAAGGGTTAGAGGTAAGGGTTAGAGGTAAGGGTTAGATTTGCAAGATTTTCTGAATAGAGATATTCAAAACAATTCCTTTCTGCAGTGCTCAAGACAAATCTTGCAACTTGGCATATTAAAGTACTTCGGTAACTCGGTGTTGAACATTTATTTATTCATCACTTACAATAACTTTCTGAGTCAATAATTCTCCCTCAGAAGTAATTATCAGCATATATATGCCGTCAGGAAGATTCAAACTAATTCCCGATTTATCCTTCATAAGATAGGAATTGAGCTTTTGCCCATGGATAGAATATACATCTACATGTGCACGATTTTGTAGTCCTTCTATATAGATCATGTCTGATGTGGGATTTGGATAAACGTATACATTTGAATGATCTATTTCATGTGTGGTTACAGTTTGATCCCATACTTCACCTATTTTTTCACCCCATATATATTCTACGAGATCTGGCTGATCTATAAATGGATTCCTATTCCGTTGCCACTCATAGACTACATTATTGCGGTTCATTTCATAGTCATCGGGTGGATCATTTCTATGCCATTCTAACAGAGTCGCCAAATCTCCCATTTGACCTTCTATCTCTGGAAACCCATTCACAATCTCCAAACCATTATATCTAATATCCATGTACAAAACGCTGCGAGCGACGTCGCCTCTGAAACTTCCGAGCGTACCAACAGGGCCAATATATTCTCCATAATGTTGATTGTTTCTCGATCCATTTTCTAGTCCATCAGCAGCGCGTATAGCATGGGCATCAGAGTTGCCGTGGCGAAGTGAATCTGCCGATGTTACCCAAAAGATGTCAACGCCATCTCGCACTTCATCCTCTTCAATGCTTGAATACCCTGCACGAGATCTTGGAAATGTATGCTCACGATTCCATTTACCATTATTATCGGATGTTGTTTGAAAATCCAGTTTGGCTCGACCTTCCTCACTATACACCAACCACACTTGATTGCTATTAGCTGGATTTTGGTCCGCTTCGTATAATATATCAACAATATCAGAATAGGTTTGTGCTCTGACTACACTTGGGTCCGCAATAATATCTTGCAAAGCTTGTCTTAAGTCGTCCCCTGATTTGGCATCAAGATTACTGTAATATCCGACCGGTTGTGAACTTGTTACTATACCGAAAGTAGGATTTGTGGGTACGCCATATGGAGCAATAACAAAATCATTGTCTACTACCCGTATTCGTACATTATTATTTAAAGCCAAAAATTGCTCTGATAAATTCAAGAATCGAATAACTGCTACTTCATCTCCTTCATCAAGATCGTCATCAATTAACTTTATCGTTGTGCTTACACTATTTTGTCCAGCTACAATCGTCAACGAAGTAGGTCCAGAATAGTCTGCATTATTAAATGATAAATCAATTAAGCCAATGTCAAAATTTAAATCTTCCGAGACATAATCTTCTGTGGTAAACAAAATGTCAAACTCTTCACCCTCACCATACTGCGTTTGAGCAACTGCCATCTGTATACCATTTAAATCTATACCACTCCCATCATTTAACTTTCTTGGTGTAGGTACAGTTGAAGTATATGTACCGTCGATATTACGTTGGATTGAATTGGTATTGTTACCAGGTCCTTCGTTGATTTGTTGGATTGTTGTAAAATCAGGATGTGCTCTGAAAATATTGATCATATCCTCATCATCGCCATCTGATGTATCATAGATTAATACATCAATCAAATTATCTATAGTAGCCAATGTTCCATCTGGAAAGTTGAAATCACTACCCTCATATATAGCTACAGCATCTGCTCCATTTTGAATAGTATTTTGCGGGATTAAAAACTGTGGAACTGGTTTGACTGAATTACTTCCAATCAATAATAAGCCGTTGACATCCGTCACATAACCATCTAAGTCTACCGTAAAGTAACTTGAGTTACCACCATTTTCTGATCCATTAAAAAAAACGACCACAAAACCATCCAATGGGAAATTAGGCGTATCGGACAACAGCTCTAAAAATTCCATATCATCAATGCCTGGTGTATCACAATCCAATTCGTTGATGACCAATTGACTTATCGCAACTGTACTCGTCATCACAAAAGCTGCCAATACAAGTAAATATTTCATCTTCTGATTTTGCATAAATGTAAGGCATTCATTTCTTAGTGGTCTACTTCATCAGAGAGTTTATATTAAACTAAAAGTCACCACCTTACCCTTCTTCCTCAAGCTGATTGAACTAATTAAGACCTGTTTGGAAAACAATCGCCTCATCTCCATTTGATTCTTGATGCGAAATATAGTTGGCTGCATCTTTTAGAGTGACAAAGAAATTCTCACGCCCTACTTTTTCAACGACCTTATTGATTGCGAAAATATCACGGACCGGTCCGATTACATCAGTAAATATGATTGTAACCCCTGAAGATTTTAATTCTTCTATGAGATCAAGAATGGCATGAATAGCACTGGAGTCTACACGTTGAACGCTACCGAAATGTAAGACAAGCTTGTTGACATCTTCTCCATTTTGTATTCGAGCTTCAATTTTGTCTTTGATATAATTTATATTACCGAAAAACAATGGCGCATCGATTCTGTAAATTAAAGTTTGTGGCAGTGCAATAGCTTCAGAAAAGCGATTTACATTTCTAAATATATCTGTGTCATGTATCCTTCCCAATTCTGCCATATGAGGATAGGAAGTCCTATATACCAATGCCAGAATTGATAATGCAACGCCTGTGAGTATGCCCTGTTCAATACCTACCACCAATGTTACAATTGCGGTAATCATGAATAATAAGAAATCTTGTTTGTCAACCTGCCATAAGTGTTTGGCTTCCTTGAAATCGATCAACCCAAAGACAGCCACCATAATGATTGCAGCCAATACTGCTGTAGGCAAATAATAGAAATATTTTGTTAAGAAAAGTAAGGTTAGTATGATAACCAATGCACTTATAATAGATGCCATACCCGATTTTGCGCCTGATTGATCGTTAACAGCTGTTCTGGAAAATCCTCCGGTTACAGGAAAGGATTTAAAAAAACTGCCTAATATATTGGCCATACCTAATGCCATTAATTCCTGGTTAGCATCAAGTTTATAATTCTTGTGCTTCGCCTGGATGGCTTTCGCAACAGCTATAGACTCCATAAAACCCACAAAAGCAATCGTAAGAGCTATTGGCATCAGAGTTCCAATAGCACCCATATCAATAGAAGGTAAATCGAAAGAAGGAAATCCTTCAGGTACATTTTTCACAATCTTAACGTCTTGATCATATAGGCCCAAAAAGTACACGGTTGCCATTCCAAAAACGACTACCAGAAGAGGGCCTGGTAATTTTCTCGCCCATTTTTTAATGGCTATCAAAATACCAATTGCTGCCAGACCTATCGCAAAGGTATAAACGTTGATCTGATCAATATTTTGAAAAACATTTATCAAGGTCTCATGCACCTTTCCTCTTGGAATATCTAAACCCAACAAATGCTTGAGTTGACTAAATCCGATAATCAACGCTGCTGCGGATGTGAATCCGGCTATTACAGGATGTGCTAAAAAATTAACAACAAAACCCAACCTAAACAGTCCCATTGAAAACTGGATCAGTCCTACCATCAAAGCCAACAAAATGGCTAAGGTGATGTATTCTGTTGTCCCCAATTCTGCCAATTGCCCTACGCCACTCGCAATAAGTAAAGCTACCATGGCTACGGGACCAACTGCCAATTGTCTTGATGTCCCTAAAAGCGCATAGATAATCAACGGAATTGTTGAAGCGTATAATCCATAAATTGGAGGTAATCCTGCCAGCATTGAATAAGCCATCCCCTGCGGTATCAGCATAACACCTACAGTCAAACCTGCTGAAAGGTCTCCAGAAAACATGGACCTATCATAATCTTGGATCCAACTCAGAAATGGAAAGAATTGCTTCATCGTATATTAGCTAGCAAGTTAATTAATTAAATTCAGCTTAATGAGGGAGTCTTGATCTTAGCATTCCGTATACGAGCGTCCCCAAAATAGCACCAACAATCACTAAAACAATAGTCCAGTAGCCGTAACCCAAAAGAATAAACATTGGCCCAGGACATGCACCTACCAAGGCCCAACCTAATCCAAAAAAGATACCACCTAAAAGATACCGTGGTATACTCATATCCTTTGGTGCAATTTTTATTTCCTCGCCATACATACTTGCCATTTTCGATCGCTTGACCCATTGGACTAATATCACACCCAGAATTACTGCGGGTCCAATGACCCCATACATATGAAAAGAATCAAAACGAAACATCTCATAAATTCTATACCATGAGATAATTTCTGCCTTAGCTAAGGTGATTCCAAAAATTGCTCCTATTAATAAAAACTTTAAAAATTTCATGTTTGTAAAAATTGATTGATTAATTATTTTTCGACCAGGCAATAAAGCCACCTGATAAATTATATAATGAATTGAATCCCATACCGTGCATTACACTACATGTCCTTGCACTTCTTCTGCCACTTCTGCAATAAATCAAATACGTTGCATTTTTATCTAAAACGCTTAATTGTGTTTCAAAATCGCGATCCATGAAGTCCAGCTCTAATGCACGCTCGATCTTACCTGAGTTGATTTCATTCGGCGTTCTCACGTCAATTATTATTGTATTATCCTCGTTCATGAGTTCTTTAAATTTCTCAAGACCAATATTTTCATAACCTTTACTCTGACCAATATTCTGGAGGGGATTGAGAAATGATATGAAACTCATTGATGTAATTATTCCTGTTATCATGTTTAGAAATTTATATTGGTAATGAAATTAAAGTGATGTAAATCGTATTTATAAAACTTATCGGATGTGCTTAGTCCTTCATTATCGTAAATAGGCCTCGTTACATACAAGAAGGTCAATTGTAATCCTTCCAAAACATCATTAAAAGTGTAATCTACTTGTAGATTGCATTGCACAAAATCATTCAGCCCGTATTTGTTTGAAATAAAATTCTCCCTGTCAGGTGTAGACAAATAGGCTACACTTGTTTTTACTTTTAAGGGATCAGATTGCCAAGAAAAATTTAAGGAGGCTACCTGGCTTTTTCCTAAACCATCCATCCACATTCTTGGGAGTGATGTATAAAAATCATCACGTCCTAATTCTTTCGGAAACAAGAAACGCCCTTCGTCTAGTCCTTGCAGATAGTTTATGTTCATTTGAAAGTTATCCCGAGACCACCCCAGACGAAATGCCACTGTATTAGAGGCAAACTGCGGATCAAAATACCGTTGATTAATTTCCAACCCATTTTGAAAATTAGATGATTGTTGGCTAACCCATTGAAAACCTAATAAAAACGACCTTATACTATAATCAGCCTGCAACCAAACTGTATTCATTAAATGATGTATCCAATAATCTGCTAATTGTAATTTAAATCCACTAAGCAATTCAACATTATAATTTACAACTGCTATGCCTTTGGATTGAGCGACGTCATGATAATGAGATGGATCACCAAGGCAATCCTTTCCATTGTTGAGTATACCAACTGCTTCATTAATTGAAAACCATTCTGTTATGCCACGTGGTGATACACCATGTATCCAACCCATGTTCAAAATACCAGACTTATTTAAATAAAATTCGGACCATAACCCATGGTACA
>JABDJE010000320.1 GCA_013002625.1 Saprospiraceae bacterium
TATGGCGTTGCCTGAAAAATCCATTTGATCATCAATAAAATTTCCAAAGCGATGCCAGGTAAAGCAGTAGTCAAGCTGCATTTCTATATCTGTCTTTGGAGTTATTTTTAAAATTTGCCTGTAAGAAAGTTCTGCCCCTCTCATCCACGCAGAACCAGCATTTATACTGAAAAATGCGTCTTGTGCTGTTCTGCGCGCCACCAGCATATCTGTGATATACATCGCATAACCCTGGGCAGTGAATTGAGAATTATAAAGCGGTCCGTTGTATTGGAAAACCAATTCACTGTTCCATCCCGATTCAACTGCGATATCAGGATTTAACTGCCCATCGGGAAGAAGACTTTCTTCAAAGTTGGGAATTGAAATACCACGCGATAAAATGAATTGCAGTTTTTTGTTTTTTAAACCCAGGTAGCTGAGCGTAAACTGGGGGTATAAGTCTAAATCAAAATTAAGTATGGATTCATCTAAGACACCCAATTCTGTTCGGTTGAATCGATACCATTGTGCACTTGCACCTAAGGTCCATGACCAATTGGGCATAGACTTATGTGCCTGGAAAAATAAATTTAAAGCAGACCTCTGATCTTTTTTCTCATCCTCTTGCAAACCCTGCTCTCCGGCGAGAGACTCGAATATGGTAAAGTTGTATTCTTCATAGAACAATTCAAATCCTGTTTTAAGCTTCAATCCTGAATTTCCCAGATGAATGCCATCTAAACTTATACGTGTGTCAAGGTTGACCAATGCATCGTCCAATATATTGAACGGCCTTACTTCGTAGGAATCATACAGCTGTCCTGATATTGTTGTAGATAATCGAGTAGAGTCCTTTAAATTCAATCGATGATTGATGGCTAATCTGCTCCGGGAATAATTTTCTCGCCCATTGACAGCATTCCAGTTATCAGCAGCTTTCCGCGGGTCAGAGATGAAGTCATTGATGTTGAGTGCACTTGGTATTTCTGCAGCTAAATCGATGTGATTGGCAAATATTGAAAACTCGGATTTTTGTTGTTTTTTCTTGTAGAGCGCAAAAAAATGCCATCTGTCGTATTCATTATTATCCCTGAAGCCATCTGAGTGTAAATATTGTTGCCCCAACCAAAGTGAAGAAGCTTTCAACTTAAGTTCGAGGGTGTTGGCTAATTGATAGGTTCCAAATGAACCTAAATGTGATCGCAGAGTCCAACTGTTTTTGGTGGCATGTGAAGCGGTGTTGAGATGTACCATGCCCCCAAGGTTGGAGCCGTATTCAACTTCAGTAGGACCTTTGGATACGGTTATTGATTCTAATAGGCTGATATCTATATCTTCTATTGTTGTTTCACCTATGCCTGTAGTCAAGGGGATATCATCCAGATAGGCTTTAAGTTTGGTTGTAGAAAAGCTTGATCTATTCCCGATACCTCTTATTGAAATTCGATTTGTATTGATGGCACCACTTTGCATGATAACACCCGGTATCTTATTCAGGATAGCATCATAAGGTCTATGGAAATTTAATTCCAATGTTTCAGAACTTAATTGATTGAGCGGGCCATGGTCGAATAAGACTGTTGAATTTGCAGTTATTACTGCGGTTAAGTCAGGGGCGTAATTTATAAATGAATCTAACTTAGAATTGACCTCATTGGTGTCAATTAATATCGAATCCTTCTGAGAAGGGAGGGCAGATGGGTTAATAAGTATTAAAACAACTACGCCAATCAAATAGCTTATCCTGTGCATGCAATTAAAAATAATCCTTTTCTTTATCACTGCAATAATTACCGAATCAGTCATAAATATCTAGATATCGTTCTTCCCTTATACAACCCATCTTCATCCTGGGCGGAGGAGATTGTCAATCATTTTTTTGATTTAAAAGATCGCTTTGATCAAACATGGTCCATTAGCTTGAGTATTGTCGATGATGGGAACGATCTGGATTTAAGCGAAGGCTTGAAGTTGATACGATCATCCATCCCTGATGTCAATTGGATATCGTATCCTCTTAATCAAGGAAAGGGCCATGCATTAAGAGAAGGTATTAAGCACGGAGAGGGTAGTATAATAGTGTATACTGACTTTGACTTTCCATACCAGGTAAAAAATATTTATGAAATGGTTGAAAGGTTAGATAATGGGGATGCAGATGTGCTGGTAGGGGTGAGAGATGAGAGCTATTACAGACATATTTCTTTTATGCGGCGCATCATTTCTAAAATCTTAAAATTATTGAATTCGATATTTTTGAAAATACCTACGGTGGATACCCAATGTGGGTTGAAAGCATTTAATACAAAAGGAAAGCTAATCTTCGAGCGAACCAGCACAAAAAGATATTTAGTTGATGTTGAATTTTTAAAATTGTTAGCAAAGACGGACTTAAAAGTCAAAACACATCTTGTAGAGGTGCGTGAAGATCTTGTATTGTCTGAAATAAAAAATCTTAAGTTGTTAAGAGAAATGTTTAGTTACATCAGGATTCTATTCTCCTAATGCACCTTTATCCAGGGCATCCCAATATTCCACTGCTCTGCGGGTATGAGGAATACATATTGAGCCGCCAACCAGATTGGCAATTGAAAAAACTTCAAACACTTCTTCTGTTGTAACCCCCAATTCATGGCAGGTGCCCAGATGATATGCTATGCAATCATCGCATCTGAGTACCATCGAAGCGACCAAACCCAAAAGTTCCTTTGTTTTGACCGATAATGCGCCTTCAGCATAGGCTTGATTATCCAAACTAAAAAACCGTTTAAGGACCTTATTATCCTGACCCAGGATGCGGTCGTTCATCTGCTGTCTATAGGCATTAAATTCTTCTACTTTGTTTGGCATGACGCGTCAAAATTTTGTGGAGTGCAATTTATGGAAATGGAGTGATATAGCTTAGCCTAAAATTATAATTGTTGATAGCTGAAAATATACTGATTAATGGATATCGTCATTGTTAGCACTATTAAACCTAAAACCTAAAACCTAAAACC
>JABDJE010000187.1 GCA_013002625.1 Saprospiraceae bacterium
GAATCACTGTGGTCATAAGCATTGGTGGATGGACGACTTGCCTTTTGATGATTGGATCAATTTTCAGCAAGAAGGATATATCAATACCAATCATCGCAAGACGACCTTGGTAGACCCCTATGTGGCAGAAAGCGACAGAGAGCTTCTAACCAATGGATGGTTCGTTGAACAAATGCCAGACTTGAATCAACGCAATCCTTACATGGCGACTTATTTAATTCAAAATTCAATCTGGTGGATTGAGTACGCCGATCTAACTGGCATTAGACAGGATACCTACTCATATCCATTCCGTAAATTCATGACTGATTGGACCTGTGCCATAAAAAATGAATATCCTGATTTTAATATTGTTGGTGAAGAATGGGTTGAAGAGCCTGCCATCATTGCCTATTGGCAAGAGGGTAAAATTAACCATGACGGTTATGTGAGTTGCTTGCCTTCTCTCATGGACTTCCCTTTATGTTTCACGGTGCATAAGGCCTTAAATGAAGAAGAGCAATGGGGTAAAGGCCTTACCCGGCTTTATGAAATATTGGGAATGGACTTCCTATATGCTGACCCTGATAATCTGGTGATCTTTCCTGACAACCACGATATGAGTAGAATCTTCACCCAGGTAAATGAGGACTATGATCTATTCAAAATTGCAATAGCTTATTTTTTGACAACGCGCGGAATACCACAAATATATTATGGTACAGAAATCCTTATGGCAAATCCAGGTACAGATAGTCACGGAGTAATTAGATCTGACTTTCCGGGAGGTTGGTCCAATGATACAATAAACGCATTTACACAAAAAGGTTTGGCAGCCAACCAAATAGAGGCCCAAAACTGGATGAAGACCATTTTGAATTGGAGAAAAAATGCATCTGTGATCCACGATGGTAAAATGATGCATTATGAGCCAAGAGATGGTGTGTATGTGTATTTCAGATATGATGCATCCAATACTGTCATGGTGGTTATTAACAAGAATGATGATGTATCAAGCCTTGATCTGGAACGATTTGATGAGAGGCTAAATGGATTTAACGAAGGCAGGGATGTCTTAACGAACTATCGTTATAACTTGTCAAAAGGTATTGAGGTATTGGCCAGATCAATTACCATTATTGAACTTGATTAAATAAGAATTACATTCAGGTCAATACTATCAAATTATGTACATTCGAAATTAAAGATTAAGTAAAATTTATGAAGCTTAAATTTATCATCTCACTCATAGCTATGGGAAGTTCTGTTTGGCTTGCAGCCCAATCATTTGCAGATGCAACAGGCACAACGGGATTCAATGCGCAGGGTAAGAATAATGGAATAGCGGTAGGAGATTATAATGGCGATGGATTTGATGATATCTATGTCTCCACCAAGGAAGGACCGAATTTACTTTACAAAAACATGCGCAATAGTCAGTTCGAAGAAGTGGGTTCAGAATTGGGGCTGGACTATTCTGGTGAAAGCAATACGAGTATTTGGTTCGATCTTGAAAATGACGGTGATTTGGATTTGTACGTTGGTAATTATTTAAGTCCTAATATTCTTTACAGAAATGATAATGGGCAATTTGTTGATATTACCCAGCAGTATATTGTAGGGTCAATCGGTCGTATCGTTACATTGAATGCAGCGGATATAGACAACGACGGGGACCTTGATATTTATGTTGGATATTTTAATGGTAGAAATAAACTATATCGTAACGAAGGATCATACTTCATTGATGTGGCGGGTTTATGGGGCTTGAATGCCGAGAATCCTTCAATGGCAGCTATTTTCTTTGATTACGACAACGATGGGGATCTTGATTTATACCAAACCAATGACGCCAATGTGCCCAATGAGTTATATAGAAATGAAGGTGATAAATTCACCGACGTGTCGGTTTCATCTGGTTTAAACTTTGCAGGTTTTGGCATGGGAGTGGATGTAGCGGACCTGGATAACGATGGATGGTTGGATATCTATGTCACCAATCTTTATGAAAATGTGCTTTTCCAAAATAGAGGTGACGGGACTTTTCATGATTTGTCATCCATTTCCAACACCGATGATATTGGGATGGGATGGGGTACCTTGATCTTTGATTGTAATAATGATGGTTTGAAAGACATATACCTTGGCAATGATACCTACTTCGGTGTCCAGGGCGTAAAATATCCCAATCGCTTATTTGAAAATCTGGGGAGTTTTATTTTCTACGGCCATTCTGACAATAGTGTTGTGTCATCACCATTTGCTACCTACGGCGCTGCAGCCATTGATTTGGAAAACGACGGAAGACTGGATTTGGCATTGGCAAATTCAGGGTCGGATGGCAATCAGTTTTTTAGAAATGAAAGCGCTCCAAAGAATTTTGTATCCGTCAATTTAATTGGTAAGCAATCCAATCATTTTGGAATTGGAGCGAGGCTGGAATTATATTACCCCGGTGGCCAGCAAAATGATATTATAACCTGTGGTTCAGGCTATGCTTCGCAAAGTACAACCACTGCAAATTTTGGATTAGATGAAACCGAACAAATTGACAGTCTGGTTATTGCATGGCCTTCTGGTCACAAACAGACCATAAATGATGTAAGACTGAATCAATTGAACACGATTGAAGAAGACAAGGGTGTTCAGGCATTGGGACAAGTGGTATGGACTGATCCACCATTTCCTACTCAATTTGATGATGTAACCGTATTTTTTGATGCAAAAGAAGGCAATGGCGCCCTTCAGGGCTTCACAGGGCAAGTATTTGCGCACACAGGTGTAATTACGAACCAAAGCAGCAATGGCACTGACTGGAGAAATGTGGTGGGCAACTGGGGCACATTTGATTCCAGAGTACTCATGACAAATGAAGGCGATGATATTTACTCTATCAGTTATAATATTGAAGATTTTTATGGAATTGGGCAGGGCGAAGAGGTATTGCAACTGGCCTTCGTCTTCAGAAATCAGAACGGTACAATTGTAGGGCGGGATGCTGAAGGCTCTGATATATTTACGGATGTATTTCCACCCGATGAAGGATTATTGGCCACAATCAACGCTCCAATTGACAACCATACGGTTGTATTTTTAGGAGATTCATTGCGCATTCAGATGCAGGTCAATAAAAGGGCATTTGTACACATCACCAATGATGGACAAGAGGTGTTTGCCGATAGTACAGATTTGGTTGATTTTTATTTGAATGACCTACAACTGGGGAGCCATGAACTGTTGTTCAATATCAGCGATGAGAATGATTCGGTTCAATTGTCACGTACTTATCTTGTATTAGATGTCAATCAGAATTTAATGGATCCACCAGTGGGCGTAAGAGATGGCGTTAATACATTGAACGATTCAAGCCTGATTTTCCAGTTGTATGCACCACAAAAGGATTATTCTTTTTTTCTATGTCCCGCTAATAACTTTCAGCTTCATGAAGATTATCTGATGCACAAAAGCTTGGATGGAAATAATTACTGGATTGAATTACCGCGCGAGTTGTTCAGCAATAAGAATAATATTTATCAGTATCTGGTGGATGGCACAATAACAATAGCTGATCCTTATTCCAAGATTATTCTTGACCCCAATAATGATCCTTTTATAGAAGATGCAGTCATGGACCCCTTGCCGGAATATCCATCCGGATTAACAAGCGGGAATGTGACTGTTATTGATATGAATAATGGAGCTTATGATTGGGAGGTAGAAAACTTTGAAGCTCCTGATAAACCAGATCTTGTCATCTATGAATTATTGATCCGTGATTTTCTGGAAGACCATAGTTATACTTCACTCATAGATAGTCTTGATTATTTGCAACGGCTTGGTGTAAATGCCATTGAGCTCATGCCGATATTTGAATTTGAAGGCAATATCTCATGGGGTTACAATCCTTCCTTCCATTTAGCGGTAGACAAGTATTATGGAAGCGTGAATGATTTGAAAAGATTCATTGATGAAGCGCACAAAAGAGGTATTGCAGTGATTTTGGATGTGGTATTCAACCATGCATTCAGTCAAAGCCCTCTGGCGCAATTATATTGGAACAGTTCCGATTTCAAACCAGCAGCCAATAATCCGTATTTAAATGTAGATCCCAAACATCCTTTTAATGTAGGTTATGACTTCAATCATGAAAGTGCAGCGACCAAACAGTGGGTGAAACGCAATCTTGAACAGTGGATAGAGGAGTTTAAATTCGATGGGTTCAGGTTTGATTTATCGAAAGGATTCACTCAGCTTAATTCTGGCAATGATGCAGGATTGATGTCACGGTATGATGCTGGCAGAATTGAAATTCTTAAAGAATATGCTGACTATATCTGGTCATTGGATGATGACAGCTATGTCATACTTGAGCATTTTGCCAACAATGATGAGGAAACAGAACTGGCTAATTATGGCATGATGTTATGGGGGAATAGCACCTTTGATTTTGCAGAATCGGCCATGGGCTACAGTCAAAATTTGGATTGGGCAGATTATAAAGAAAGGGGCTGGAATGATCCACATTTGGTGGCATATATGGAGAGCCATGATGAAGAACGCATGTTGTATAAGCTCAAGAATTTTGGTGATCGAAATTCAGAATACAGTACACGCGTGCTTGAAAATGCTGTAGAACGGGTTGCGGCTGCTGCAACGATTTTCTATTCAATTCCAGGCCCTAAAATGCTATGGCAATTTGGTGAGTTGGGCTACGATTTTTCTATAAATTATTGTCCTAATGGCACGATAAACGAAAGTTGTCGCGTTGATCCCAAGCCTATACGTTGGGATTATCTGGATAACGAATACAGACAAGAGCTTTATAATGTAATGGGTAATATTATTCATTTAAAAACAAATTATCCAAGCTTTTCAACGGACGACTATGTGTTTAATGATGGCAATTTCTTTTTGAAAACAGTCAATTTGTATCACCCGGAGATGGATGCGGTAAGTATGGCTAATTTCCGAATTACCAATTCAAGCTTAAATCCCAAATTCCCCTATGAAGGAACTTGGTATGAGTACTTTACCGGAGACAGTTTGCTTGTGGTCGATACCCAGGAGAAGTTGGAATTTCAACCAGGTGAATACCGTATCTATACTTCTAAGCCTATAAGTCCACCTAATGGATTTACCACTTCAGTGAAGGAATCGGTCTACAGTACCATTGATGCCTTGTATCCTAATCCGGTGCGTGCAGGGGAAGATGTGTATTTGGAATTACAATCTTATGGTCTTATCGTAAGAAGCAATCTTGTAAATGTCACCGGTCAACGCATCGCATTAGATATAGCCACTCATCAATTTGGCGCAACAATTAGTATTCCAGATGTGGAAGCCGGCGTTTATTTTGTTGAAATATTTACAGAGGATAATGTGATTTATAATAGTAAGGTGGTGGTTATAGAGTAGGGGATTAAGGAATAATTTCAAAGTTTAAGTTAGGGTTCTACAGGTGGACGGGATTAGTTATCTACTAAAAGTGATTTCTTTAGAATAAACAAAGCTGGTATAATTTACATCTTAATGCTGGACTGCTCTGCAATGCATGCCAACAGGGGTTGGTGGAAGCAAAGGTGCATAATTAATATGTTAAGCAAGATCAGCCAACGTGAAGTAGCTGTAGTTTGGCTCTACCTAAAGCGTACGAAATAACACGGCATATTATCAATCAATACTATGATGTCCTAAGATTTAGAATTTATTTTTCTTTTCTAGAATTTGTTCCTTATAATAAGACTAGCTAACTTAATCCGAGGTAAGAATGATTCGATATAAATAAACATGCCAGAATTTTAATAGAATTTAATGGATAAAGTCGGTAAAACAAACTACTTATTATTAGTATTAAAGTCAATTGCTTCAAGCATTCCTGTAGCGGCATCTATTTCTACGGCAATTTCAGAGCTAGAAAATAATGATCAAATACAATCTATTAAAAGCCTTTGTAATGAGTTGGAAATGAAATTGTCATTGGATAAATCTATTATTGAAGATGTCAATGTAGAACTTAATTTATTAAAGCAAGTGATCGAATCTTATCAACTGACCGATAGTAAAGAAAGAAGGGATATTCTTATAAATTTAATTATTAACCATATCAAATCCAGTAAGGATTCTAAATCAAGATTACTTGAATATCATTTAATAGATGCAATTAAGATTTGTGGAGGACATCATTTAAATATCTTAAATCAATTAAAAGAAAAAGAGTGTAAGTATCAAACCTTACTAGCAAACTCAAAGTTTGAGGATGATAATAGCTCAGATATTGAGTTATTTATTATTACTCTATTTGATTTGGAAAAATATCTTCTTGTATCCAGCCACCAGCCTGCGCATAACAGTCTTCTAAATAAGTTTAACCCAAGGAACCACATTGGTAGTAATTATACAAACCGGATTTATAAGATTTCAGAAATAGGAAAAGCGTTTTTAAAATTTAGTCTAAATGTCATTTAAAGTAAAAGATATATGGAAGGCATATCAAATCATGACGAGTCATTGCCAATACTTTGACTTGGTAAGAAGTGATTTAGAATACTTAAACAAAGATCAAAGATTATTATACGATATTGATTCATACGACGTAAATACTATTTTATTTAAAAACAATATTTATTTACATAACTCTCCCCAACATTATAAGTCAATAAGATCTCTTTGGACTCAATTCATCGAAGACAGTAGCAAGAGTGATAATATAACATTAACAATTAGCCCTTTGGCTATATTCGAGACTGTTGCAAATATTAAAAGGAATGTTGCGCGCTTAGAAAGTGATACTACTTTTAAGTATTTAAAATCTAAAGGATTTGATAAAGAGATCAAAGAATTAACTGATAAAATAATAAGCACTCAACAGGGTAATCATTCAATTCCTTGGAAGGATGTTTCGTCTGACTTGAAGCGAGTTTGGTTAATCTCTAAAAGAGTATTAAATCTTTTGGAAGGGATGAATGACGACGAAGAAAGTGGTTTGCGTAAGTTACTTACGTTAATAGCTACAAGCAGAATTCAGTATTTGGATGACTACCTTAAAGCTGAGAATATTTCGATGCGTGAATCTGATTTTGATATTAACAAGGCAAAGAAATTTGATTTTGATAGAGGGATGAATTATTTAAAACAAAATCGGTGGTCTACAAAAAATCAGGAATTCTTTAGTTCTGTTGATATGTTACGAATGGCATCTGCTGCTAATTTGCATAATAGATTGAGAACGAAGGGCGTTAGAAACCACATTGTTAGTAATGGTCAACATACACTTACGGCTTGGAATCAGTCTTGGAACGGTAAAATGGAGTCTGCCCCATTTAGACCATCGCAATCTGTAGGGTATCTAGGGCGTGTGATCGACTATACCCGGCATAATACTAAGGAGGCAATAGAAGAAATAAGAGAAGCTTTCCAACACACAAAAAGAATAAAAAGATATTTAGAAAAACATCAAGAAATAATTGATATAAAATCAAGGAAAAAAAGTGTAAAGGATAATCAAAACATAGAAGTGCAAATTTCAAATAGGCTGAATCTGCAATTGTTGGATTGGCAATCGGCGTACATGGACCTTTATAGTCCTAAGGAAAAAATAGACCTGTTTGATAATCTTCCTCAAGTCAACTTAAATGAGATTCAGAGATTGAAAAGATTAACTGAAAATGAACTATCAAGAAAAGAAATTTCAGGTGAAATTAAGACAGCAACTAAAAACTTGATTGATGAATATTCAGAAATTTTTGATTTCGAAAAATTACCGCTTTTTGGTCCAATAGGAGAGGAGTATATTAATCTTCAAAAATGGTTAAATGGATAAAATAGTTATGAGGGTCATAGTAGTAAATGGGCGTTTTTTGACTACTAGAAGAAAGTAACTTAATTAAAATATATCTCCTGCTAAGTTAGACTTTAACCAGCTAATTTATTAAAAGCATTAATTAAGATTCCATCTAGCTTCAAATTTTAAAAACTAAAAAAAGCCCCGACAGAGAGTAGACTGCCGGGGCCATTGATTAATGCAAAATTATAAATCTTAATATCCTTCGTTTTGTACCAAATTCGGATTAGCACCTAAATCTGAAGAAGGAATAGGGTAGTAATCATATTTTGGATCAACGGCTTGTCCTTCCATGACGCCACCTTTCCAGGCCCAGACATAAGTTCCATTCGAGAACTGTCCGAATCTGACCAGATCTGTTCGTCTGTGACATTCCCAATACAATTCTCTTGCACGCTCATCCAATAGCAGATCAAGTGTCAATTGATCAGAAGTAATATTTCCTTTCGTACCGCCCTGAAATGCACGTTGAACAACGGCGTTATAATATTCAGTTGCCTTATTGATATCACCACCCGCTCTTAAGATGGCTTCAGATGCCATAAGGTAAACATCACCCAGTCTAAACATTGGGAAGTCAGTATCTGGAAAATCAGAGTCGCTTCCAGGGGTGCCATCCGAATTTATGTTTCTGAATTTTGTAATAGCATAGCCCTCTTCGAAAAGACTGATGTCCTCAATGTCCAGCGTCTGACCTTCGCTGAAGAATCTTCCCCTGTTGTCAAAACTGAGGAGTGCTACTTCAAAGGTATAATCTGGCTTGTCAAGGAACAATGTAATTCTGGCTGATCCACCTTCTGAGATCGCGATATTATCTCCATCAAGTTCAAGGACCACATCGCCATCGCTGTCTCCAAGATTTACAGCCCAATCATCGTTGGCTCTAAATTTGATTTCACCAGGGACTAAATTTAGCTCTACAACAAGGGCCTGACTTTCTTCATCCCAGACTAAATCTGTGTCGTTATCCCAACCGCCTGGCGTGGCGTCTCCAATGATGCCCCATTCACGTTTTTCGATGGTATAGGTGTTATCATTCAAATCAACTCTGAAATAGTAGAATCCAGGGTCTTGAACGTAAATGGTATCCTGTCCCATTTCTAAAGTGCCATCGCCGTCTCTATCACCCAGACTTAAGCCAAAGCTCGGAACACGAGTGAAAAGAAGGCCTGTATTTGCATCAGGGAAATAACGGTATCCTTCATAGACTTTATCGTTATTAGGAGAAGATAAACTGTTGTCTGTATCTGAGACATCCCAACCCTGATACGAACCTGGGATATAGATTTTTGGATATTGCACCGTATTACCTTCGTTGGCTGCAATTAATTTACCCCCAGCATTATCAGGAAATTTTTCAACCAACTGTCTTGTCGTTCTTACACCGCCCCAACCAGAGGCAACACCAGATTCAAGTGGATCCATTTCCCCGCCGATACCAGCACGGATTATAAATGTCATTCCACCCCAGGTTCTTGTATTTACACCATCAAATGTGATCGGAAAAATAATTTCATTTGAATTATGATTGTCTGCTAAAAAGAGGTGACGGTAATTAGGCTCCAAAGAATATCCTGCGCTTAATATCTTTTCACAAAAAGCAATACACTCCTGATATCTCGATGAGCCAATATATACTTCAGCATTTAAATACAGC
>JABDJE010000343.1 GCA_013002625.1 Saprospiraceae bacterium
TCGATACCACGATTTTGCATTGTGGTTCTCAAATGCGCTAATCTTTGGTTAATATTCATATTAAAATAATCACTAATGTGTTAAATGTTGAAAATTAATTTTTTAAATATTACATTTATTTATAATATGGCATTACTTTTGTTATTCTATATACAAATGCCTTCCAAGCTGAACGAGAATGATCTTTGATTTGTTAATAATTTAAATCTAGCAATATAAGATGCTTAAACAAAACTTAAGTCAGAAAATGATGCAAAAGCTGTCTCCTCAGCAGATACAGCTGATGAAGCTTTTGCAAATACCTACCGCTACGCTAGACCAGAGAATTCAGGAAGAATTGGAATCCAATCCAGCATTGGATGAAAACGATGATACCGCTGATGTCTATGATATTGATCAGCAGGAGCAGAGTGATGAAGAATATGATGAAGAGCAAAAATCAGATGATTTTGAGTTGGATGATTATCTGACTGAATACATCGAAGACGACCCCACAAGTTATAAAATGCGCACGGAGTCGATCCAGGATATCGAGGAGAAGACCATGCCTATCGCGGTACAAAACTCTTTCCATGATCACCTTGATCGCCAGTTAGGTATGTTGGATATAGAAGATGAGAATAAATTTATTGTTGCTAAGCAAATCGTTGGTTCTATAGATTCTGATGGATATCTAAGAAGAGAACCTATTGCTATTATTGATGATTTATTGTTTACGCACAACCTAGATGCCACAGAAGAGGAAATAGAATCCGTACTGAAGAAAATTCAACGATTGGATCCACCAGGCGTTGGTGCCAGAAATCTTCAGGAAAGCCTGATAATACAGATTTCAGATAAAATCGATAAAGATTCAGAGAATAATAAAAAGGCCAAGACTCTGGCCTTGAAAATTCTTGAAAATCACTTTGATCAGTTTACCAAAAAACACTATCAAAAACTTCAGAAGAACCTTTTCCTTTCGGAATCTGAACTGAAGGATGCAATTGATGAAATTTTAAAACTAAACCCAAAACCGGCCAGTGGATTTTCAAGTCCGGCCAATAGAAATAACCAATACGTTGTTCCTGATTTCATTATTAGCAATAGGGATGGGGAACTTGAATTGGTACTCAACAGCAAGAATGCGCCAGACCTGCGCATCAATGACCATTATCTGGACATGCTTAAAGCCTATAAGGATAATACCAGAGGTAGACGTGCAGCAAAAAAAGAGAAGGAAGCAGTCATGTTTATAAAGCAAAAGATTGACTCTGCTAAATGGTTTATCGATGCGATCAAACAAAGACAGGAGACCCTATACAATACCATGTATTCAATCATGCAGTTTCAATATGACTATTTCATCACGGGTGATGAAAGACGTCTTAAACCGATGATACTTAAAGACATCTCTGAGATTACAGGACTGGATATATCGACCATTTCGCGGGTAGCCAACAGTAAGTTTGTCCAAACCGAATTCGGTACAAAAAGACTTAAAGACTTCTTCTCGGAATCCATTACAACACAGGACGGCAAAGAGGTCTCTACCCTGGAGGTTAAAAATATCCTAACCGATATCATCAGCACCGAAGACAAGAAGAAACCCGCTTCAGATGAAAAGCTTAAAGAGCTTCTTCAAAAGCGTGGATATAATATTGCACGGAGAACAGTTGCTAAGTACAGAGAACAATTGAATATTCCGGTTGCACGCTTGCGTAAGGAGTTATAGTTATTTTCGTACAATCTTAGTACGAAAGCCAATTGAATTATTTTAAGGAAATATTTGGGCATTCCAAATGGACTGCATCTGCGGCTGTATATAGCATATTTATACAGGCAGGTCTATATCTTTTTATAACCAGATATATCTCAGTAGAAGATATTGGAATCTATGCGCTCGCTTCTTCTTTTGTATTTGTAGGCATTACTATTCTTGATTCCAGCTTCAACTCCAGCTTAATTCATACAGACAAGCCCACATCCAATGACTATCAATCCGTCTGGGCGCTCAACACAAGAACTACCTTTGTTTTAGCGGCTATTTTATTAGGTCTCGTACTGATCTTTCAATGGTTGAGTGATAAAGGCAATATATTTTTACCAGCCACAGCCCTCGCGCCTTTATTGCTATTATCTGCCTTTAACAGTGTACATTTTACCGGATTAAAAAAGAATATGAGGTTTAAGGCCCTCGGCATAATTGATATTGTATCAACCAGTATTCAATTTATTGCAATACTTGTTCTTGCCTTCCTTGATTTTGGATTCTGGGCGCTTGTAATAGGTTTGTATATAAAGTATATACTCAATGCAGCCCTGTTGATTGGGTCGAAACTCACTTATTGTTCGCTTTCATTATCATTGGATAGACAATATTGGGTCAAGCATTATACATACGGGAAATACATCATTTCAGAAAAAGGATTGTCTTCACTCCTCTCCTATTCTGATATCTTTTTAATAGGTCACTTTTTAGGTTACCAACAACTGGGCATCTATGACATTTTGAAAAAAATGGTTATGCGTCCAATTTTAATTTTATACTCTTCCATTGAGCAGATTATCTTCCCACTTCTGTCAAATGCTAAAAATAAACCAGAGGATTATAACAAAGTGTTTAAAGAATTCTGTGGCTTTATTCTCATTCTATTTTTTCCAGCGCTAATGTTGATTTATGCCTATGGATATTTTGTTTTGCAATTGTTTCCCCCACCCTACAGCGAACAAAGTATACTCCTGGGCAGCATTGTACTATGGGCTTGCACAATGCTATTTTTAAATCCAATCGATATCATCCTATACAGCCTGGGTAGAACCCGCTTGTTTTTTAAATGGTTCCTATCTACCTACATTATTCAACTTGTAATTATGTGGCTAACAGTACAAATTGACCTGATACTCTTTATTAAATCCATCAGCCTTTTCAACATTATACTTTGGATCATTAGTTACAAGCTGATCATCAAATCTTCAACTGCATTGAGCGCAAAGTCCTATTTTCAAATTGGCATTTCAAGCTTACCATTGATTATGCTTTTTGTTGTATTCTATCCAATATCTTCACCATCGATTATTCAATTGGTTCTTGCAAGTATCCTTATAATCCTTTTTATTACATATCATATAAGACGCATCAGACTTAACAACGCTTGAACATCCTCATAATAATAACACCCTTTTCACCTGCACAGGATCCTAATACAATCAGATGGACTGAGTTGGCAACGCATTTTAAAAACCAAGGTCATACAATACACGTCCTAACGACAAAAAGAAAGGCTTATAAAGATTTTACCACTCAAAATGGAATATTTATTCACCGTACAGGTTATCATACACTCCTGGATTGGTTGTATAATATTATAGGTCAAAAAAACAGACGACATGAACCTGGATATACAGCACCCAACCCTTTTTACAGATCAAGATTTATTCAAAAAATAGTAGATTATTTCTGGCGTAGAAATTATTGGCCAGATGGTCAGGTATTGTTTCTCAAACCTGGTATTAAAAAGGGCAAACAGCTCGTCGAAAGCCAAAGTATAGATCAAATTATATCCGTAGGTGCCCCATTTACATCACACTGGATTGCGCATGCCTTGAAGACAAATTATGCGCAGCTTAAATGGCATATGGACATTCAAGATCCCTTCTCCTACGCAAAGGCATCACAAATAAATAACAATAGAAAATACGACCAAAGGAATATGGCTTCGGAAGCTTCTTGTTTTGATAAAGCGACAACGATAAGTGTACCATTTGAAAAATCCGCAGAAAGATATCGTCACTTTTTTTCCAGACATCATTCATAAATTAAAATCATTCCACCACTTTTTGTCAGACCTGAAGGTGTGGCTATAATGATTCATCTCCACATAGATAAAACCAACATTGCCTACTTCGGCTCATTCTATGAAAACATTAGATCCCCTAAAGCCTTATTGGATTTAATGGCCTTTATAAAAGAAAGGGATGGTGATTTCTATAGTCGAATAAAGTTCCATTTTATAGGTCAACAGAATAACTATAGCTTGAATGTCTTTAATCAATATCCAGATATTTCCCCGGACATTAACTGCCATGGATTTCTTCAGAGGGATCACGCCATGGCATTGATAGCTAAGATGGATTATCTGGTGAATTTTGGAAACACCACAGATTACCATCTACCGAGCAGGGTCGTGGAATATCTATTCTTTAATAAGCCCACTGTTAATTTTCCCGCTATTGCAGACGATAGTTTTTCTGACTTTGTAAGTCCATACATCCCGCTTTTGAATATCAACCCATCAAAAAGCTTAGAGCATCAGTACCAACAATTTAAAGATTTCTTAAAAGAAGCCAAACCAAAAAATTCTGCAAATCCAAAAGCGATCCAACCCTTCCTCGCCGACACAATCGGACAAGCCTACCTTGACTTATTTCAGAAGTCGTCAAACTAAAGTATCCCTGGAATTACGGCTTTTCTTTTTTCGGGGTAATTCTCAAACCTTTCCTTATACCAGGCATGATGGTTGAGCGTGCGTGGAACCAGGTTACAGAAGGTCCAGACAGCAAAACTTAAAGCTGGTAAATTCCAGGCCACAATTGCAAATCCCACCCACTCAATAATTTCACCGAGATGGTTAGGGCAAGAAACCCACTCGAACATACCTCCTTTAGGAATTTGATATCCCTTATTTACTTTTCTCAAGTTTATTAAAATTGTATCTGACTGGTGGTTGATAATCATCCCCGCTAAGAAGACAAGCATCCCAATTATAAGGTGGGCTTCATTGAAGCTTAATTCCATTGTAGACCAATGCCCCAAATAGTACCCATTTACAAATCCATTTATAACATTGAAAGCAAAGGCACTTAATACAATGAAGACTGGTATTCTTTTCCCTTCAGTGCGCAAACGAAAAGGGAATACCAATACCCTGTTGAAGTAGTGTATGACCCACAAGGCAATCAAAACCCATACATAGGTGTTAGGGGCTTGTGGCCCCGTCGACGCAAGGAAAGGCATTAATACGAGGGCTGGGAGCTCCATCCAAAACCAGCCCCACTTATTGTCCATTGTTGGTCCCCACCGTTCATTACTGTGCCTTCCATAAGGTGCTCGAACTTTTTTTAGAATCAGAAAGATAAAAGTCAAAATCCCGAGTAGGATCCAAGCGTAAACAAGATATTCAAAGGTGGATTTCTGCATGATTTAAGACTAGGTGAATGGAAGAATTGGAGGGGCCATATAATTTAACCTAGCATCATCGGACTCGTATACCGTATCACCATAATGTGCTTCGATTAAATCTCTAAAATTATGTTTCAACCTCGGAAATTCTTGGAGCAGGGACTTAAAACAACTTGCTTCAGATTTTCGTATGAAGTGATCCACAATCTTTACTGCAGCGACAGTCAAGGTAACATGATATTTTTCACTTGCCCCATAATGATCTACGTAGTTCTTTAGCTGCTTTTGTATTTCTTGTTCTGCTGTGTGACTGCCAAGCTTTTTGATTTTTATCCAGGCAAGCCGAAGGTGGGCTTCGTGATTAAAAAGATGTACTGGCAAACTACAATCTGCAAATACTTTTTCAAATTCATGGTCCGATAGTTTGAAATGATCGTTGATGCCAAATTTTGGATCCTTCATAGTTTTAAATTAATCATTAAATCCATTTTAGATTATTGCTCCCTTTGAAAGAGTTCTGCTACCTGAAGTCTGATACGCTCATCTGTATCATGTCTCAGCCCAGCAATATTAGATTTCAGCGTATTAAATATATTGGCGTCATCCCTAATTCTTGAAATCTGCAGCTTTAAATCCGAAGTCGTTGGATTTGAAAATAGTACTGCGTCCGGGGTGACTTGCTCGGTAAGTCCACCTACCCTTGTGACTACCATTGGCATTCCTGCAGCGATGCCCAAGGCTAGCACACCTGACTGCGAAGCTTCTAAATATGGCAGTACCATAACATGATGTTCCAGTAGAAGTTCTTGAATACGATCGTTGGACAGCCAATCATCTATTATTCTTATGTTACCCTTGAGTGGCGCATGCCTTGATGCGCCCAAGCCAGCAATAGTCAGACAATCCATATCGAGATCCTCTGTTGCTTCTAAAAGCAATTCCATGCCTTTATATGTATGCATTCGACCCAGCGCCAGTATCCTGAGTGCTCGGCTATGACCTAAAGTGTTAATAGATATTCCAGAATAAATGGGATGTGCAATCAGAATGGACTTGCCTCTTATGCTTTCATTCCAATCCAAAGCCTGTCGCCTGACAAAATTTGTTAAAAACACGACCTTATTGGCCAGCCGCATTTGCACCCTTTGGATAGCTTCAATAAGCCTGCTCCGTTCGCCAGCATGCGTTTTGAAATCATGAACAGTCACAATGGTTCTGCATTTCAAAATATTAGCCCAGAGGACAAACAACAAGTTCCAAGGGTGAAAGACCGTACAATAGACAGTAAGCTCGCCATGCTTTCGTTTTTGCTTGATCAAGAATATGGGTACTCGAATGAATGCCATTAGCGATTGAATAATAAAAGTCAAGATATTGGTGTAGGTCCGAAAGGTGTGTTGCTCTAATCCATTATCCAGATTTTGCCATCTTGAGAACACACAAATAGGTCTATAGGGCGCAATTATCCTGCACATTTCTTGTGCATAATCAAGGCTACCTCTTCTAGTAAGAGAAATAATCAATATTTTGCTATCCTTATTCAGCAAGTATTCATGTTTTGATAAAAGTATTGAGTGTCATAGGAACCCGACCGGAAGTCATCAAGACTGCCATCTTGCACAAGTTATTACTTGAAAACCAAAATTTCGAACTTACCATTTGTGCGACCGGTCAGCATAAGACCATTTTCGAAGAAACACTATCCCTCTTTGAGCTTTCTCCTGACATTGAACTGCGCTACGTCAATTCAAATTTACCATTAATGCAAAGGGTAACCGAAATTACTGCCGATCTGGATACGCGCATCCGCGAGCTCATGCCGGATTTTTGTATTATTCAAGGTGATACCCTTAGTGGGTATAGTGCAGCACAGGCGGCCTTCATGAACAAAATTCCCCTCGTACATATAGAGGCTGGACTGCGATCACACGATATGCAGGATCCCTATCCTGAAGAGATGTATCGCCATTTTATCGACAGTGTCTCGGATGTTCTCCTGGCTCCAACCTATTTGAGCAAACAGAATTTAATCAAAGAGCAGATCAACTCTGAGAAGATATTTGTGACTGGTAATACCTCTATTGATGCGCTTAAATATGCTTTGGAAAAAATAGACAAGCCTGGATTCGATCCTGGATTCGATTTGGACAGAAAGATAAATCAGGTCAGGGCACTTGGGAAAACGCCTGGATTGATTACCATCCATAGACGCGCCAACTGGGGAGAAAAACTACAGCTTACTTTACTTGAGTTGGACCAAATAGCTCAATCGCAAAACCTATATCTTTTCTATTGTATGCACCCCAACCCTGAAATTCACATGTGGGTCAAACGCACAAAGCTCTCCCATATCGATATTTACCCACCATTACCCTATTTCGATTTTATCTGGATGCTGAAAAATACCGATCTTGTTTTTTCAGACAGTGGTGGTATTCAAGAAGAGTGCGCGTATCTCAATAAGCCGGTTGTTGTCTTGCGCAGTAATACTGAAAGACCAGAAGGTATCTCGCATGGAGGTGCGGTCCTTTGGCAGAAATTCGATGTAGAACAAATGGCAAAATATATCAGCGCAGCAGGTTCAGCACCAAAAGATATTTATGGTGATGGCAGCGCTTCGGCTCAAATAGTCAAAATTCTTGAAAACAAATTTTTATCTATTGGTTCTTAGCCCGGTCCCGATCAAGTATGATGTCTATTTGATTAACCTTTAAGTTTTTACCAATTATGGTCCGGTCTTTATTGAGAACATAGATTTCCGGTGTTACATCCACATAGTATTTTGCATAAATGGACCTATTGGTTGCATCAAAAACATTGGTGAAGTTCATCTTGGTCTTCTTGATATAATTTTTCCATTCCTCTTCATTGGTATCAATGGCAATCGCATAAACATCTATGTCACGATTTTTATTTTTGTTATACCATTCGACCAATTGGGGCGTCTGTTCCATACAATGCTCACAGGTAGGATTATACATATAGACAATTAAATAATCTGCTGTTTTTTTATACAGCTCCTGTTTATTTCCGAATTGATCCGTTGAGATAACATTTGGACCCTTCAAACCTAAAAGGCTTTGACCCATCTCATAGGCGCGCCTTTGAATACCATAAACCTCCATCGAGTCTGACCAGAACGCCAATTCTTTAGTGAAATAGTTATTGACCATATTTACAAAAACAGATTCCGGATCCATCAGTGTGGTCTTGGAGGGTTCAAATTTTATCACAATCCAATTTGCAAAAAACTTGAAATATTCAGGATAAGGTACAGCCTTGTCTACAAGCATTTTGGCAGAAGAAAATACAGAATCCTGATTCTGAGCTGTCAGTTCTGTCATGTACCGCTTGAGTTTATTTAAAATAACCGGAGTACGAATTAAGCGGCGGTCAGAAAAATCAACATTGTCCCAAAATTCCTTTCTGAAGTAGTATACCTTTTCGCTTTCAGGCACATCATTTCTGACAATGGGATTTTGCCCAGCCATTTTAAATTTTACAAATAATAGGTCTGGATATTTTGAAAACATATTATCCAAGTAGTCGAGACGGGATTTTTCCAGGTCTGTTTTTTCTTTGTTGAGTGCATTTCGTTCGGCGCTTCCTTGTTGAAGCCCTTGAATTTTAGATGTGATCTCTCTGTGTCTTTGACTGAAATCTGCTTCAAACTTCATGGATGCATAGTACAACTCATTTTCCTTGCTCCCTTCAACCTGAACAGAGTTGTTTAAGTCCGCAAGATTGGCTTGAATTTTAAATTTTTGATCTTCACCCAAGACCAATTGCATCAATTGATTATTCGTCAAGGTTAAGTAATATAAGCCTTGAGGATATCCTTCTTTATCCCGTATGCGTATGACACCATTGGCGTTGGCCTTTACCGAATCTGCCAGAAAATGACCCTCAGCATAAAATCCGATAAGTCTATAGTCTCCTGCTGGCAAGCCATTGACCTTGACCTCGATGTCAGCAGGACCGCCCATAACGGGATCTCCTATTTTATAGCCTGTAAAGTCGGGTGTATTTGCAGAACCGTTTGGTGATTTTGTGGGAGGAGCTGTCTGCTCAATTGTATCTGTGTTAGAATCTACTGCAGACTCATTAGTTGGTGAAGCACTACAGCAACAAAAAACAATTGGAATCAGAAAAACTAATATTCTCATTTTCAAGGGATTTATGCAAATTTAATCTAGTGAAATAATATCGTATAATACCTCAGCAATTTTTTCTGAATTAAAAGCTTCCATAGCCATTGCCCTTCCTTTCTCTCCCATCTGATGTTTTTGCTCATAATCGAGTTCTAAAAACTGAATCATACCCTTTTCCAAGGCTACAGAGTTTTGACTTTCAACTAAAAATCCATTTTCACCTTCCAATACGGTCTCTCTGCATCCAGGCGTTAATGTTGTAATGACAGGTTTAGACATCGACATAGCTTCCAGTATGATACGCGGCATACCTTCACGGTAAGAAGGTAGGACAATACAATCGCTTTTAGCAATGAAGGGCCGAACATCTTTTACAAATCCATGGTAGACAATTGCACCTTTTTCTATCCAGTCCAATAGCTGTGACTTTTTAACCATGGAGGGATTCTGTTTGTCGAGTTCGCCTAGAACCCAGAATTCAGTATTGGGATGACTTGCTTTTATGGCTTGGGCTGCTTCTACAAATTCAACGATGCCCTTATCGTGGAGTAACCTCCCAATAAAAGTAAAGATGGCTTTCTCTTTTTCAAGACCATTTGGAACAGGTAAATATATAGCTGTATCCACACCGCAGCCTTTGATGGCAAATGCTTTGCTTGCATCAACCAGCCCCTGTTCGATGAAGTATGCCTTGTCATCTTCATTTTCAAATATCATCTTAGAATGACAGTTTGAAGACATGCGATACAGTCGCTTAGTGATCCTATTGACAATGCCCTCATGGATGAAGGGATAACCAAGGCCCGTAATAACTGCAATTGACTTTATCCCGCATTGTCGTGCAGCCAGGCCACCATAAATATTTGGTTTATGGGTGTAGTGAATGACGAGGTCTGGCTTTATCGTCTTATAAATTTTTTTTAACTCCCGAAATAAGCTCAGATCCTTGAAGGGGTTTCTATTATCCCTGTTCAAGGATTTTAAGGGCACATGCTTAACACGAGGAAAGCGTTCCTTATAACTTATGTATTCATCCAATGGGGCAATAACCGTAACCGACCAATCTTCATTCAGAAGTTTGCGAATAATATTCAACCTGAAATTGTAAATGTTCCAGGTCGAATTGGCAACTATGGCGATACTGCGATTTTGCAATTACTTAAATTCTTGGTTTTGAATATTTGATCTGAGCTGTTTAATTTCCTGTTCTTGTTCTTTGGGATAAATTAACAGAACATCTTTTTCATCGATAACAATATAGGATTGTAAGTCTTTGATCACCACTAACTTTTCTGCGTCTGATCGAATCAGACAATCCTTTGAATTTAGCATCATTGTATTCGCTCCTATAACTACGGAGCCATATTCATCCTTATCCTTGAAGGCATGTAAAGCATTCCAAGTTCCCAAATCACTCCAGCCGATGTCTGCCGGCAGGGTAAATACATTCCTAGCTTTCTCAAGGATCGCATAATCCACAGAAATACTTGGCGTCTTGGGATACACTCTGTCAATATAGCTTTGTTCATTGTCCGTATTATACTGGAACAAGTCTTCAGAGAGTATATTATATATATCCGGAGCATTCGTCTTGAAGCTGGATAATATGGTTTTTGCCGACCAGACAAAAATGCCCGCATTCCAATAATAAGAACCTGCTTCTATGTATGACTTTGCTGTATTCAGATCTGGTTTCTCTCTGAAACTACGCACTTTTTCCAATGTACCTTCTACTGTCTCACCCGAGGATTCGATATAGCCATATCCGGTGTCCGGACGGGTGGGTTGAATTCCAAGGGTAATGATCGCTTCTTCTCTTGAAGCATAATCTAGGGCTGTCTCAATTTTATTTAAAAAATCTGTCTCCTTCAAGATCACATGATCCGATGGAGCAATTACGAAACAAGCGTCTGGGTTCATGGCCTGTAATCGAAATGCCGTATACGCCACACAAGGGCCAGTATTATTACGAGAAGGTTCAGTCAAAACATTTGACTCAGGCAATTCTGGTATATGCTCCAATACCAGGTCTTTATATATTTTATTTGTGACAACCAAAATGCGTTCGGCAGGAACCAAAGGAAGGAAACGCTCATAAGTCATTCTGATTAATGACTTCCCCACGCCCAGAATATCCAAAAACTGTTTTGGTAAATGCTCTCTGCTCGCTGGCCAAAAACGGGAACCGACGCCGCCTGCCATGATTGCAATAAAGTAATTCGGATTTTGTTTCATTAAAAGTTTCTTTTAGGTAATTGATTAAAGTACTTGTCTACTTGCATGTGTTCCGGAAAAAGCACGGCCCATCCTGTAAGAAATAAAATTTTAAAATCCACCCACAAGGACCTATTATTTTGATACCAAATATCCAACATATTCTTGTAGGGAATTATTTTATTCTGATAGAAGCTTATGGGATCCTCGCCTGAATTGGCAATCATGGATTCCTCATCCCTGAAGATCAGTGATGCGATACCCGTAACACCTGGTCTGGTATTATAAATTATTTGCTTTGCTTCGTCGGAATAATGATCGAAAGAAGGTTTCATTATAGGCCTGGCTCCTACAAAACTCATGTCTCCTTTCAACACATTGATCAATTGCGGCAGCTCATTAATTTTAGTTTTGCGTAACCATTTGCCGAAAGGCAGTACACGTGGATCATCTTTCAGGGTTACATCACCTGTCAACATGTTGGGACTGTTTTTAACCATTGTTGCAAACTTCCACATTTTAAAATCATTGTTTCGATATCCTATCCTGCCCTGCTTATAGATCACCTCTCCTTCTCCAGTTAAACGAAGAATTAAAGCTACTGCAATAAATAAGGGTGAGACCAGCAGTAGAATCAGAAGTGATAATAATATGTCAATAATTCTCTTAATCAATGGATTCGTTTTTTTGTTTTAAATACCATGTTGTCATCTCATCTACACCTTCTTCAAAACTATATGGGTTGCTGTAGTTTAACATTTTAAAGCTCGCTTCAACATTCAGCTCAAGATTACCAAATAACTTATCAAACTTATGGGGCTGCAATTTTTTTATTACCCATTGAATCATGACTGGCAAGGCAAACAAATTTGGCGACCGATTAAGTGACGTTCTAATTGCCCTTACCAGTTCCGATGTCGATATTGCAGGCATATCCGAAAGATGAAATGTTCCAATGCTCATATTTTCGATACTGTATTCCAGAAAAGCCATTAAGTTTTTAGAATACAACAGGCTTCTTTTATTTCTTATTTTAGCGAAGGGTAATGGCATGATTGAATCACAAAGCTTAATCAGATTTAGCATGTTGGCTTTTACACCTGCACCGTATACCAGGGGAATTCGAATAATGTTGATTCCCATATCTGAATTTAGAGCGTTTAAATAATTCTCGGCTTTCAACTTACTTTCGCCATAGGGATCCGGAGACTCAAATTTCGGTTCTGTCTCCAAACTCAATGGAGAAGGGGCATCACCAAATACTTTAACCGTACTAATAAATATAAACTGTCTGACGGATTGATTGATCGCCTGATCAGCCAGAGATTTTGTTAACGCGTAGTTGGCTTGAAAATATTTTTCAGGATTCTGCCTTTCTTTCTGATGTGCCAATCCGGCAAAATGGATTATGGCTTCTACACCTTCAAGGTTTACTTTTGAGTCGGTATATCGGACGCTCAATGGCAAGAGATCATACTTGCCTTCAAATGATTTCTGAAATTGCGTCCCCAGAAATCCACTCGGTCCGGTAAAGCCTATCCTTCTCAATGCTTTAGTTTAATGTATTCAAAAAGTTTACGAAATACTTTAAGGCTAATTTTCGGCAAACTGGTTCGTAATCCATTTTCCCTGCACGCCCGCACAATTTCCTTATTTAAAATGTAACGGTTTTTAAGCGAAGCATTGCTAATACCTCCCCCTCGCATTGTAACAATGCATTCCGGAATATAGTGGTATGTGATTTTGTGCACCTTTAAATATCTGACCAGGAGCTCATAGTCTGCACATATCTTATAATCCGTTTTATACAATCCCAAAGAATTGTACATTTCGCGTTTGACATAAAACGAGGGATGCGGGGGCATATAACCCCACTCAAATTTACCGGGGTGCCAATTTTTTGCCGAATAATATCTTATGGTTTTATTTAAATTATCAGGCCTGACAAATTTTATATCGCCTATGACTGCATCGGCCTTCGTAGTAATTAATGTGTGTGCCAATGTCGAAATGGTGTCAGCTGAAGAAAGGAAGTCATCAGAATTCAGGATTCCCACATATTGTCCGGTCGCCAGCTGAATTCCTTTATTCATAGCATCATACATGCCTTCATCCTTTTCACTGATACAGGCAGTTACGTGTTCATAGGATCTTATGATTTCCATTGAGTTGTCAGTAGACATCCCATCTACCAGTATGTGTTCAATATTGGGATAATCTTGTCGAGCTACAGAATCCAATGTTTCTCTGATTGTGTTGGCACTGTTGTAACAACAGCTTATAATACTAATCTTAGGTAAAGCCTCACTCATAACCCAATACTTTTTGTAATGGCTGAATCATTTTCTTTGCTTCTGCAGTAATACTTTTCTGTGGCAAGCGTTGGTGGCCTGACCTTATGTGCTGAGAAGCAAAATCGATGAGCGAATCTGAGGAAAGACCCAGGAAGCTCAACAGAGGGCTAACCGTGCTGCGTGGATCATTGATAAGGTCTTCATATCTAAGTGTAAACACGCGATCTGACTCTATATTTTGAAATCCCTTTTGGGCATACTCAACACTTTCTACCCATTGTTTTGCACAACACAATTCTATATTGTGGGTCTTCCTGTATGCTGCCATATCAGGAAAAGCAGGACCCCATATAAATCCTCTATCGGGATAGAGGTTTCTGCCTACAACATCACGTATAAATGCTCCGCCATAATAAGCTAATTCAGACAATGGAATTTCATTTGAGGTCAATCGTCTCCATAGGGCTGACTGGGCGGGCTTAGATGTCCACTTTTTAAACGCGCTACGCCATACATCTTCACCATTACGAATGATGTGAATAAATCGTGCGTTCGGAAAAATGGCATTAATGAATTCGATGCGAAAACAATTGGAAGGCGTTTTTTCCAGAAATCTGGATTTATCCTGGCTTTTGGTGAAATGCGAAAAGCGCTTTTGTATATATTGGCTCACCTTATTGCTGGCATCTGATTTTGGTCTGAAATCATCTTTGGCTCCAGGATTTCCATAACGCCATATATATTTAGGCTCTAGCCAGTAAGCTAGGTCATCGTGGTAAGATAGGATTTCACCAAGTAAGGTTGTTCCTGATCTTGCGGCTCCTATTATAAAAATCGGATTATATAATTGTGACGATGTCATTTTACTCATAGATCTCCTTACCAGAGGAGATATAATTATTGTACCATTCGATTGTTTTCTTGAGACCTTCCTTCCAACTTATCTTTGGCTGGAAGTTCAACTCAAGACGAGCCTTTGCGATATCCGGACATCTTCTTGAAACTGAACCTGGATAGGTGGGTGCATTTTCATAGGTCCCATCAAAATTATACAAGGAACCTGTATACCTTATCAAATCATCAATTGTAATTTCTTCTTCAGTTCCGATATGAAAGGTAGATCCCGCAGCGCCCATTTCCATAGCTTTTACCGTTCCTTCAATGGCATCGGTGATGTAACAAAAAGCACGTGTCTGATCATGTCCATACACCTTAAAAGGATTCTCAGCTTTCAAAAATCTTTGCGCTAAATGGGGTATGACATGCTTGAAACCCATTCGGGGACCATAGACGTTATGATACCTGACTATGATGTTTTCAAAACCAAATACACTGCTGTAGTTATGAAAGCCAGACTCGCCAAGCATTTTGGTCACTGCATAGGTATATCTTGGGTGCGCTATATCGCTTATACATAAAGGGACTTCTTCAGGCGTCGGTATTTTATACCCGAATGCTTCAATTGTCCCTGCATAACATTCACTCGTTGATGTATACAATACCCTTTTAACCTTGGTTGTTTTAAGCCACTCGAGTGTGTTATATATCAAAGCTGTATTTATACGAATGATCTCATGCGGAATACTTGTTGTATAGTCAACGCCCACAACGGAAGCCAACATATACACCTGGTCATAGTCATTTTCAAATTGTTCAAATGATTGGGGATTCGTGAGGTCACCTTCGATAACTTGAATGTCGTGTGTATCAACAAGTGCGTTGAATGCACTGTCCCGTTTGCCTCTAAAGAAATTGTCAGCTACGATAAGTTTGTAGTTTGATTTTTCCGCCAGGTGCTTCGTCAAGTAATATCCTATAAAACCAGCGCCACCTATAATTAAAACTTTCTTTTGCATATGCTTATAAATCTCCCCTTCCCAATACTATGACATTGTGTTTCGATTGCAGGCTCTCAATTTGAGGTTTACTAAACAGACCCACAGTATCATATATTGTCATAGCGTTAGCGTCCATAATTTTATTGAAATATTCATCCTCTTTGTAACAGCTGTGCCCGGTACTTATTATAACTATTTCCGGTTCCTCATTCAGCGCCCGCGCAATATCATCATCAACCTCACGGGCTTTCTCTTCCCAATGTCTGACATAAGGATCATGTATTAAAATCCTGGCATTCTGAGCTTCAAGCTTATTGTACAAGGTTTCTACGGGTGTATACCGTGTGTCGGCAACATCTTGCCTGTATGATACCCCCATTAATAAAAGAGTCCTGTCAGACAATGTGCCTTCCCGCTTCAATAGGTATTCGAAAGCATAAACCGGCATAAGATCATTGTTTGCCACTGCCTTTTCACTCATCTCGAGCGGTGCGCCTTCAAATAATGAGGTACTAGACCAACTCGCCAGCAAAGGATCTTTGGTCAGGCAGTATCCTCCGACACCTACACCCGGAAACATCATATTGCTATGTGTTGGTCGCATTCGTATTGCGTTAACTACTTCATATAGATTGACGCCAGCAGATTCAGCAAATCGGGACCACTCAACCATAAATGAAATATTCATGGCACGGTATGAGTTTTCTAACACCTTGGCCATTTCACTCGCATTTGTATTCCCAAGACGAGTCAAAGGATATTCATCTGTTGTAATAATAGTCTTTAAAAATGCTTCTGTGGCCTTGGCGCTTTCTTCATCAATTCCAGCGTAGACACGGTAAAAATTTCTAATGGAATTTATATAATCAGGTCCAGGCATTACTCTTTCATAAGAGTGGCCGAGTTTCCATCGTGTAGAATCGCATCCGCGTTCTTCCAATGCCTGATTAATAATTGGCTTGACAAGATGAAGACAGGTGCCTGGGGGAACCGTTGTTTCTACAAGTACAAGAACATCTTCCTTGCAATTGTTTCCTATTGATTCAATAGCAGCTTTAAAACCTTCAAGATCCACTTTGTAGGAATCCAGCTGATAGTTATCGTTGTGTTTTTTATCCACATCAAGATTGATGTCTACAACTATAACATCTGCGTGCGCGTAAGCCGTGGGGTCAAAAGTGGCGAGAAAATTACCTTTCTCAATGGTCTGTTTGTATAGGCTTTCAATTTGTGGATCTTCCGCTTTAATTGGAAAGTGTCCACTGTTCAAGCCTTTAATTTTCCAAAAACTTGAAGCATCCAGCCGGTCCACACCTATCACTGCATATTCCTCTGTTAAAGCATTGGCACACACCAGAGACATGACCGCACCAACAAAGCCTAAACCCTGTATGACGATACATTTTTTATCGCTGTGCCTGTCCAAAAAAGATGATATCGATTGGCTGTCATCCGCATCGGCGGGCAAGGTATAGGATTCACCTGTAAATGGGTTGGTTGATATATTCCTGTCTTTATAAATGCTTAAAGATTTGTCACCCAAAGATATTAAAACAAATCTTAATATGATGCCTGGGCCCTGGTATTAACCTTTCGTTGCAACCATTTTTGTTTGGTTTGAAAAAGTGCCACAGCAATTACAAATCCTATCATGGCATGCATCATTTGAATTTGTGTAAACAGCAATACCATAAAAATTAAAAAGGCCAACAGTGATTTATTCTCCTTTATTAAGTCTTTGAAGGCCCACCAAATAGCAAAGGGAAATACAAGACCAAGAAAACCAAGTTGAAACAAAACCATGTTGACACTGCCGCCCAATTTATCTTTTTCATCAATGATATATCGGCTCAATAGTTTTCGGTAATTGCCTTCTTTGTACACGCGACGTAAAAACGTCTGGTATTGTCCCATACCTTGCGGTAGAAAGCGATTATGGGAAATATTCATAAATGGGGCATAGGCACCAGTCAGACGAACCCCTACACTCGCGTCAAATTGCGTAATGAGCAGTGGGTCATCAATAAAGGCTTCCGTCAAAGTGCCCACACGGGTGTCCGCAATATTGTTTCGGTAATTGTTAAACAAGAGCGCAGATACACCCAAGACCGATAGGCAAATTACACTGTATTTAATATTGAATCGCAGTATTTGCCAAATGCCAAATAGAATCAAACTGAAAGCTAAAATAGCTATAGCCGTAGCAGAACGGGATAAAACCAATAATTGAAATAATAATAGAGGAACAATGAGTTTATTCTTCGCCGGCCCATAATGCAGCAAGCTGAAAATCATTAGAAATAAACACATACTGCCATAAAAAGCAGGCTCTGGGCACAGGGAGATTACGCCTCTTCCGGACTGTAATTGTCCACGACCCTCCCCGTTTACTATACCAATCAAAAAATCGGGTAAGTAATACATCTGAACCAACCCTACGCATAGATAAAGAAGCACTACACTTACAAAAAAGCGAAAGTCAATTTTTCGTTCTTGTTTGTCCAGAATATTATACCCTACAAAAGCAATTACCCCCGGAGAGAGGTAATTAAATAAGTTCTTTAATGTATCAAAGGAAGACAATGATGAGCTGAATGAGATGGCCAACCCGAATAAAAACATCAGCCAGAGCAAAAGAATAGGGCCGTTCAATTTTTTTGATTTCATGGCCAGAATGAGTATTGGGGCCAGGAGCAGCGCATTGGGTTGGGTGTCTGTTCCCAGGCCTATAAGATCAACATAGGGAAAGAAGCAAAATGCATAGAATATGTATACCCAGTACTTCAATTTTATTTATGGATTGCGTTTTCGAATTTCTTGCGCATAAGGTCCTGCAACGATACTGTTCTCCTCTACATCTTTTGTAACCACTGCCCCTGCAGCAATAACGGCACCTTGTTCGATGGTTATCCCATTCAGAATTATTGCCCCATGACCAATCCAGACATTATCTTTTATTGTTGTGGTTTTAAAGCCATCGACGCCGGCTTGATTCATGGGTGTATTGCCAATACCATCTATCTTATGATCGCCTCCTACAAAGCCCACGAATGAAGCCACAAGCACATTATCACCAAACTCAACATTTGAGGCTATATGTACATGACGGCCCAAAAACAGATTTTTACCCGCTTTGACTTTATGCTTTCGATTGATATAGAGACCGCCCGCAGAATAGAATCCTGGACCCGCATCAAGTTGCATCATTTTCAGCTTCAGGTACAGGCGCTGCCAGTTGCCTAAAATTTTTCGCCGCCATTTTTTTATTCCAGAATTATCTGCCATCTATTTTCGCTTTAAAGCATTTTTTTGGCCTTCAAAATTTTCACGAAGTCTCGACCCTTTGAGGGTATTGCAATTGATCTCAATAATATTATGCTTACCATTATAGAAGTCCAGACACAAGGCCTGATCCCCTCCTTGCTCAGACACTATGCCATAAATATAATTGTAGACCGGTGATAAATCACCATAGTTTTTCATCCGTATTGTAGCCGCGTTGGGGCTGAGGTGATGAAAGCAATCATAAATTCTATTCTCCATCGCCCCTTCAATGAAGATTGCCGCATCATGAATGCTGTCCCCTACTCTGTTGAAATATATTTGGCTGATCGAGTTTGCATTCGACATCCTGAGCAAATGAATTCCAACATCAACATATTCAATTATGAGGTTTTGAATATTGTGAAAATAGGAAGCCATCGATGGATTCCCTTTTTTCTGATTGTTGTTCAATTTTATCCCTATTGAACCCTCTCCTTTATTTCCTTTTAAGGTTAAATTCTTTACCGTGCAATAGAGAATATTGCCACCTTTTGAATTTGATTGCCCATGTCCAATTCTGATAATCCCGAACGGACTGGATTTACGGGATTCGACTACAACACCTTTATGTTCGCCGGCCAGGATCGCATTTGATTTGTTTAACCAGAATATGGGCCCTTCCTTGGCACTTTCTCCTTGATAGATGTGCACACCCGCTTCCAGGAATAAAAAAGATTTGACCTCTACCGTTTTATCAATCCGATATCTGCCGGCGGGCACAACAACTTTGGGTGCATTTGAATTTATAGCATTTTGAAAAGCCAATGAAGCATCCAACTTACCGGAAGGGTCTGCGCCATAATCGAGTACGGATACAATTTCGCTTTTTGTTTCCAGTTGTTTTGGGGCCTTGCACGCAAGGTGCAGTAATGTGATGCCGATAAAAAAGAAGATAGTATTGTATTTCAAACCCGATTATTACTCTGCCAATTTACAGATTCCACCTTGAAGTATATACTTTTCATTACAGTCCGGGCAAATAGCTTCTCCATTTTCAAAAGTCAGTTTATGTCCATGACGGCTCATCCATCCATCTGGCTTAGCCGGATTGCCTTTTACCAGTTGAAAATCCTGGACATCTTTTGTAACCACAGCTCCAGCACCTATAAATGCATATTTGCCGATTTCAATACCACAGACAATGGTCGCATTGGCACCAATGGTAGCGCCTGTTTGGACCAAGGTCTTTTTATATTCATGTTTGCGAGACACAGCACTTCTTGGATTAATCACATTTGTGAAAACAGCGGAAGGGCCAATAAATACATCATCCTCAGTGATAACACCTTCATACAAGGAGACATTATTCTGGATCTTATTGTTCTTTCCAATTTTCACCTTAGCGGCAACAAATACATTTTGTCCCAAATTGCTGTTCGCACCTATAATTGCATCGGGCATAATGTGCGCAAAGTGCCAGATTTTGACACCTGATTCGATCGTGCATCCTTCATCAATAACGGCCGTCGCGTGTGTGAAATAATCCATATTAATTGTATTTATTTTGGGCGTAATCCATAGCTGTCAGTAATATATCCAAGGCCTGTTCAAGCACATCCTTTTTATAGACTAAGGGCGGGGCTAATCGGAATGACTTATTATTAAACAAAAAGTAATCGATTAATGCGCCTTGTTCAAATGCGTGACCAACGACATGTTTTAGATATTTCCTTTTTGTCAACTCTACAGCCATCATAAGAC
>JABDJE010000015.1 GCA_013002625.1 Saprospiraceae bacterium
GTCTTGACAAAATTGCGATTGCAAGATACAGCGTAGGCAAATTGCTTAAAGGTAGTTGGGATATCGATGTGTTTCCAAACCAATGGGAGGCATTGATTGAGATTATTAAAGAAAAGAATCCCGCAACGATTGGTTTGAATTACTCTGATGATTTTGCACTGGCAGACGGCTTGGTGAAAACCGAGTATGACACCTTCATGAATAAGCTGCCTGTTAAATTTAAAGACAGAGTAGTATCTGCCGAAAACCTGGCTATCGCCTGGCTTGAGACGCGATCGGAGATGGAACTGCAACACTATCCATTAATATGTGCAATGGGACATCAGATACTTCAGGAAGCTTTCTCTTCTGATGTGATCACACCTGGTACCAGCACAACAGACGATGTAATCTGGTGGTTACGTCACCGCGTGACGGAGTTGGGGCTGGACACATGGTTTCATCCGTCGGTTTCCATTCAAAGGCAGGAAATGGATAAAAACACTTTCTTACGATCTTTCTCAAAACGCACACAGGATGATGTTATTCAGAAAGGCGATTTATTGCATGTTGATTTTGGGATAACTTATCTGAGGTTGAATACAGATCAGCAGCAACATTTCTATGTACTTAGAGATGGAGAATCTGAAGTCCCGCAAGGATTACAAGCTGCCTTTAGGAAAGGCAATCGTCTGCAAGATATTCTTGTATCCCACTATAAAGAGGGTCGCACGGGTAATCAAATATTAATTGCAGCCTTAGAAGAGGCTAAAGCAGAAGGGCTGAACGCTTCCATTTATACGCATCCAATTGGATTGCATGGTCATGCGGCAGGACCGACGATAGGATTATGGGATCAACAAGGGGGTGTCAAAGGAAGGGGTGATTATCCTTTATATCCGAATACGGCTTATTCCATCGAGTTATTTGCTGCTTCTGAGGTAGCTGAATGGGGAAAGATTGTCAGGATAATGCTGGAGGAAGATGGGGTCTACTCTAAAAATGGATTTTATTTTCTTGACGGCAGGGCAGAAGAGATCTATACCATCCCTCGGGATTAAGAATCAAAACAATTAATCCTTGTTTTGCGATTCATACCGTATCATAAACGCCTGATTCGATTTCAGCAGTTCTTTTTCCACCCGCATTATATTATCAATGATGCGTAATAATTTGTATTTGGATTTTTCGTCCTTGGCATCAATGTTATTATAAATGTAATCTACCGCCTTGATACCTTTTGCTTCAAGCAAATGTTTTTCTTCTTCGATTTTAGCGAGGATGGAAATATATTCATAATCCACAAGGTGCATGTATTGATTCAGGAAGGCTTTCCAGGATGTATGTTTTATGTTAGGAGAATCCAGGTCACCATGATTTTTAATAATGTCCCCAAGCGAATTGCTGAGGTATAAGGAAGAGTCAATGGTTATCGCGAATCTTTCATGATCGGGAATGACCTTTTCCAATTCAATAATGTTTTCTTCTAATTCTTTTGAAATGGCCTCCATGGCAGAATCTACAAATTGCTTATCCTGAACATCCAATTGCCAGTCATTGATAATCAATGCAATCAGAATTCCAAGAATAACTGGAATCATATCATAGAATAATTTCTTGAAGATATTTGGAGAGTTTTCAGCAGCCATATACAATCAAAGTTCTAGTCTAATATCGGGACTATTATTTAGAATATTCGTATGCTGCCTTTTCCAACTTATCCATAATGGCTATACCAATGCCATTTTTCGGTACAGCTTCAGCATAAATGGCTTGAATATCTGAAGCCTGTAAGGCATGCATGGCACTGAATAAATGAGAGGCGTATTCAACCAGATTGTTGGATTCGGTTAGTCTGTGAACCCTTTGAAAGCCTTCATCGAACTTACCGGTAAAAGAGATAAGGCCTGCTGAAGATTTGTCTACAGTATCCAGTACTTCAGGCTGAAGGATGTAAAATGGCTTTTGAGGGCTGTAATGTGATTTTAGCATGCCAGGTGCATCTATCACATCGTCTTCTTCCAATTCTGTAATTGATACAAATTGTTGCAATGCTTCTTGCGTGATGCCTCCATGTCTTAGAATCACCCACGCTTCATTGACACGTTTAATAATTGTGGACTCGATTCCGACCTGCGTTTTTCCACCATCTAGAATCATGTCTACACCAGGTAACTGATCCTTTACATGTGCTGCTTCAGTGGGGCTGATTCTCCCGAATGGATTGGCGCTGGGCGCCGCAATTGGACATCTACTCTCAATGAGTAATTTTTGCGCAATAGGGTGAGACGGCATTCTTATACCTACTGTACTTAATCCAGCAGTGACAAGATCTGGTACAATAGACTTTTTCTCCAAAACAAGGGTCAATGGACCCGGCCAAAAATGCTGTGTCAACAATATTACCTCAGGGTCATTGTAATCCGTAGTTAACAGTTCCAATTGTGCAGGATGCACAATATGAACTATAAGAGGGTCAAAGCTTGGTCGTCTCTTTAGATCAAATATTTTGGCAACTGCTTTGGCATTTAAGGCATCAGCCCCTAATCCATATACCGTCTCTGTTGGGAAAGCGACTGTTCCGCCTTCTTTGATTATTGATGCTGCTTGTTGTATTTGCTCTTCTGTTGACATTAGGTCGTGCACGCTGTTTGAATTGCAAATGTAGAAACTTATTTAATCTGTAGCCAGACGATTGATATCCGGGTTTGTAAGGATCTTCTTTGGTGGTTGTTTTATTAAGATGTTTATCATAGCCTTCCCCAACTTTACTGTCGTTGTGACACGTTTTGATAATTTAAATAAGGGAAATAATGGACGCATTATAACATACAAGGTATTATACCAACTGGTTTTTGACTTGACATCGCGTTCAGGGATGATCATACCGGGCCTAAACGCATAGGCCTTTTCTCCACCTAAGTTGAACACCATATTCTCAGTTTTACCTTTTACACGTGCCCACATGCTCGAGCCGGATTCTGAACTGTCCGTACCTTGTCCGGACACATATATACTGACCATATCTGGATTAAGCTTATACAAGCTGGTAAAGATATTGGCGGCAATGTTGTATGTGAGGTCATGATATTTTTCTTCAGACAAGCCCACTGCAGAGACGCCCATGCAGTAGAAGCAAGCATCTATCCCTGTCAAAGACGATTCTACCTTTTCAACTTGTCGAATATCATCTATTAGTATTTCATAAATCTTAGGATGCTTGATGCCAACAGAATTACGATTAAGAAGGATAATTGTTGATACGGCTTCTGAATCCAGGCATTCTAGAAGTACGCCGTGACCAACCATTCCGGTAGAGCCGGTTAAGATGACTTTCTTGCCCATTTTTATTGATTTATTGTACTAAAAATAGGAAGAACTGAGCTGATATGGTTTCAGATGTTTTTAAGTTTGCGAGCGTCACTGATTTCGCCTTCAATATTATAATAGGCTATAATTCGCTTTATAAGGCCATCCTTAAAATAATACCATTCCGTCACTTCCATTTCAAAACCAACAGAATGCACTTGATACCGCACACAAGCTTTTTCATTATCTCCAATATAATCGCGCATTACAAAGGACTGTCCTAAAAACTTATCCTTGTTGGATTCAACAATATTCAAGTAGTTGGATTTGCCACTTATGATGCCGTATGGACTTTCATGTACAAAGTCATCGGTGACAGGAATAGCTTTGTAATGCCCCTCCCTCCAGCAGTCGAACCATAATTTTACACTTGAATGCATAATTGATTATTCATCAAAGGTGACTCTGTTGAATATCTTACTGACAATTTTCCATTCCCCGTCGATCTTGAGAAGATTCATATAATCGACAAACATGAATTCTTCATATTTGATTTCAATTCTGGCATGGGCAGCCGGTCCTGAAACATCCATATATGTTATTTCGCATTCTCTTTTTTGAGCGGGTCCTGGCTTCATTCTGGAACCGAAGAATTCCAAGGCATTTACAGCTGTGTAATCCCCGCGAATGTATTTCATCGTCGCGTCTTCATGAAAGGCTTTTTTTAATGTTTCAAAATCATTGTTTGTTCCACCATCTAAATAGTAATTCAATGTTTTGATTACGGCATCTTCATCCGTTGATTGTCCGCAAATGTTGAGCGCGAATAATAGCGAGAATGATAATAGTATGTATTTTTTCATAGTGATAGTTTATAGTATTTTTTGATTTAACGACTCGAAAATTTAATTATTTCATATATGTTTCTGTTCCATATTATTTCCTGTTCGCCAGAAAATGATCCACAGTATAAACATCCCAAGAACGTGGTAATAATAAGAGCCCTATGAGGAGTATTGCACGGTACATGACATGAGATAAATCCCAAATCGGTTCAGCCAGTCCATGTCCAAAAGTGACGATGATGAGGACCGTTGCCAGAAGGTATAATGCAATGTCTCTTTTAAATCCTACGATCAAGCATAATCCGCCCAACAACTCAATGAAAGAAGTATAATAAGCTGTGGCGTGTACTAAAAAATCTGGCAGAAGGTCGTTGTATGTATCATAAAAGAAATTCTTGTATACATTTTCCACGCCCCAGGTAAAGACCTTTCCAAAACCTTGCATTAAAAATATAAAGCCTAAAAGTAGGCGCATTATTAAAAGCGCAATATGCCGGTTGGGTGTATTCGAATTCATGCAATGTTGGTTTATTAAATTGGTTTGGGATCCGTCTGTTCAAAGCAACCTAAGATATCTATAAGCTGGCAAAAGGCACAAAAAAAGAGTGATTAATAAAATCACTCTTGCTGTTCAGTTGAGACTTAAATTTAACTTTAGACAAACTGAATGCCATACCTCCCGCATATCTCGCTCACCTTGGCGAAATCGGGTGGCCCAGCTGGTAATGCATTGAGTTCTTCGAACATTATTTCTATGCCAGATGGGAAGGCGCTTGTGCACATACTGGCATTTTCTTCACCCACAACCTTCCAGGCATGAACCACATTTTTTGGAGCAAAAGCAGTATCCCCTGCTTTTAATAGAAATGTTTCACCGCCAACCATCACTTCGACCTTACCTTTGAGAACTCTGAATATTTCATCTTCTTTGGCATGGATGTGAGGTGGTATGCCAGTTCCCGGCGTGACCTCATTAACCCATTCGGCGATTTGATTTTCCGTGTCTTTGCCACTTATTTTATGTGTTTGAATATCACCAATTACATTAAGAACATTTCCTTCATCGGATTTTACAATTTTTGGTTTTCCATCCCCGGCTAGAGTATTGTTAGTTGATCGATGTGTTGCACCTAAGAAATTAGAGATGCCTATGAGACCCATTCCTATTCCTACCTTGCTTAAAAATGATTTTCTATTCATTGTTATAAGTTTTAAGTGTATACAAAAGTGTTTGTAAAGCTTTAAGACACCTTGCTCTAGCAAAGTAATAGATATTAAAGCGTCATTGTGTCTGATTAAGAATTTAAAGCTGGGTCTAAGTTAGTGTTAACCCTAATCACATTTATCACTGAAAAAGGTGATATATCTAGAATGTTATTTTTTATTCAGAAATCGTAAAAAATAGTAATCACCGTCGGAGTCCTTATAGGATTTTTGGATTTTATTTATATCACCTGATTGAATGTCAGCTTCGAGTTGAAAGAGTCCAGTGCATACTTCATCTTCGAACGCCAAATTACTAAATGATGAAATACCTTTTCTAATGTTGCCATCAAGGTATAAATGAGGCCTTTCTTTTCCCACATATAAGAAATGATCCTTGAGGTCCGTCTTTACATAATATGGAATGGTGGCGTCCAGCATTAAGCCTTGATTAGCAGCAGCATTTGTAATTTGATCTATGCCTGGCATTTGAAGGATGGATTTTTCCATCATTTCTGGAAAATAATGATTCAGCCAATAGGTCCTCATTTGATGAGGAGAAGAAGTGAATAAAACAAATGAGGCATTCGGTTTTAAGATATTGCTGAGCTCAAAGAAAGCCTTATTCATATTGTTCCAATGGTGGATTGTCAGGCTTGCGACAGCACCATCAAAGCTGTTAGGATTAATACCCATGGCTTCCGCGGCACCCAGAATCCATTCAATATGGGGTGCTTTTCGCTTAGCTATATCAAGCATGCGTTGGGAAGGATCCAGACCTTTAATATTTAAACCTTTGTTGTGTAATTCTATCGTGTAATTTCCAGTACCACAGCCTACATCCAAATACAAGCTGTCCCTGGTTGGGGACATAAGAACATATAGTTGATTAAGAATAAATGGATCTGCAGCTCTGGTATCATTATATCCAGACCCAATTTTATCGTATGTTGGATGCGATTGCATTTAATAATTACAATTTAATCAAAAGATAAGATCCAATTCTTGGGATTGCAATAGGAATATAATAATTGGATTACTTAAACAATGCATAGGCTTTTATTCATTCGATTATAGCCATTCTGTAGTAGCCCTATATCTTTAAACTTATGATTAAAAATTAGTCAATTGGTCAATTAGTCAATTGGTCAATTGGTCAATTAGTCAATTAGTCGATTAGTCAATTGGTCAATTAGTCAATTAGGTAACTTGTTTCTTTTATCTTGCGACCAGCAACCCTAATGCTTTGAAAAATATATATCTGCATAATCGGCTTCGGACAGTGAATTGGTACTGTCTGAATCAGTCATAATAACAATAGCATACACATGTTTGGACTGTGCATTTTTCTTCTTGTATAATTTCTTGTAGTCCTCAAATACATTGACTTTTTCCGTGACCCATTCGCCCTGCCTTTCTGTCCCTGATTCTTTCACAATTACATCACATCGTGCGGGCCAATATGCAAATGGACTTTTTGTTAGCGTGCTATCGGCGAGGGTAGTGGACCATGAATATTTAATTGACTTTGGAAGAATTCTGCTCTTATTGAGTACGATGGCGATAGAGGCTGCTACATCACAATAGGCTTTTTGACTTTCATCACCATTTACGGGCAATGTATTTGCGCGCCAGGACCAATTCAAATAGGGATATTCTGCAAGGTCTACTTCAATTCTCTTAACGATAAAGCAATCACTGTTTTCACTGCGCGCAGAAAGATAAGGTTTGTTTTCTTCCGTTTGAATCTGATAGAAATCTTTAAAATTGTCGTATCGTCCCTTCCATTCATCTGATAAAGGTGTCTCAAATCCAATGTGAATGATATCCTTTGGAGTTGAGTCAATGATTGTTGACGTAAACACACTGCTTATTAGTAGTAGGATATAAAAGTAACCGTAGCTCATTTAATTAAAATCTAGTAGTATTTTAAATAATTAACGATAGTTATGGAAAACTGTATTGTATGAAATTGAAGATAATTAAAAGCAAAGCACTTCAAACTATGGCTTGCGCTTCTATTTCAATTAAGAAATCTTTATTCGCCAAGCCATCTACACTGATCCAGGTGCTGGCTGGTGGATTGTCCGTTCCAAAGTATTCCTTTAATACGCCATTGATAACAGGGCCGTCTTTTTGCTCATAGTGGACCTTGTATATTCTAATCATCATTAAATTTTCAATTGTACCACCTGCAGCTTCGATGGCGATCTTGATGTTTTCCAATGCCTTTCTGGTTTGACCAGCCAGGTCATTATGGCCGATGATATTTTGTTCTGCATCCCAGGCAACTTGACCTGAAATAAATACATGTTTTCCTGGAGGGGAAATAGCAATTTGTGAAAAGCCGTATGGCGTTGAATTAAATAGCTTATCAGGGTTTATTGTTTTCCTTGTCATATTTAAGTTTTGATCGGTTCAATATAATCTCCATATTACTCAATGCTTCAATGCATTGTTCTCTTATTGACCAGATTTGTTCCAGGCTATAATTTGATCCAGAATCATCCAGTCCGTCAATTCTAGCCAGGTTGTTATTCCTAGGTCTTTGAGTTGTCGTGTAAAATTGTCGTTTGATCGAAGCTTGTGGTGCATTTAGCCTTTATATCTATATCGTGAATTGCATTTATTCTGCTTCTTCATGATTCTTTTAATGTCAAATGGCTTCTTATTAATCTATACTACTTTTGGGGTGTTGTAGTACTTTTTTATACCTGCCCACGATCCGCCAACAATCAAACAGGCAAAAGCTATTAAGCACATTGACGTAACAGCGGTTGCTTCAGGTTCAAGTGCTTTATTCTTAACATACATGCCGAAATAAGCCCATATCAAAACCAAGGTAAACCAGATATCCTTACTTAAGGATAAAACCAGATAAGTACCAAGTATACCAATTCCAATGAGGGTTGCCGTCCAATACGCTTCTTCCATTCCAAAGAATTCGAAACCTGAATCTATTAATAGAATATTGAGGTTTGCCAATGCTGCCACACAAACCCAAGCCAGGTATACGCTGAATGGAATCGAGTATTGCCAACGTGCATTTTTAATTTGCGATAAGCGGTAATAAATCAGTATTAGATTGATCCACAATAGAAAAATAATAATAAAAGACCAGGCGATGTGTTGTGACTGCCAGACCAACAACCAAGCGAAGTTGAGAATACAGCTTAGCATGAATAACCACCCAATGGCTTTTATTTCATTTGGAATTTTTTCCTTCTTGTTTGTGCGGGCCTTTAAGTTCTGATATCCAAACAAAGCCAGCAAAATATAAACAACACTCCATATGCTAAATGCAAAATCAGCTGGCGTAAGAAGGTTAGGGTAGAGGTCTGAAACATCTCCTGGTGTCTTGCCGAAAAATGGCATTTGTACTGCAAAATAGTTGGCTGCAATCAATCCTAAATAGAATAGGATATTTAGCAACGGAATACTCGACCTCATAGCATTTAATTATTAGGTCTATTCTGTTTTCGTTTGGTCAATAATTTATTTGAACCAAATTTAAAGGGTTCTGATACAATTAAGATAAGTACTTAAATTAAGATAAAAAAAAGTGGTGTATTGCTTTAAATGCAAAAGCCTTCCACCTTTTGAGCCTTTAGCTTATGAAATCAATCAAAGGACGACAGCTATTATTGAATTATTCCTCAGTCAATGAATGTACGTATGAAGCCTGACAACAGTCTTTGTCGAAGTGTAATTTATTCCTAAGAACGTTATTGTGGAGATTTAAGCTTCAATGATGCTTATCATTAAAGTGGACTCATATCTAATTAGTTTTCTACCTGACAAGCGTAACCGATCCATAATATTGTTGTGAAATCCCGTGCTTGAATTCAATATCGATGGCATAAGCATATACATTGGGCGGTAAATCTGCACCATTCCACTCCGACCCTTCAAATACCAGATTGCCCCATCTGTCAAATATCTTCATGTCCACGGATTGAATTTCACCTTGCGGGCCAAAGGCTTGAAATATTTCATTTATGCCATCAAGATTAGGACTGAATACATTTGGAATGTAGATATCAAAATTTAAGAGCTTAAGGAGGACCAAGCTATCACACCCTACAGATGATGTAAATATAAGTGGATAATTTCCTTCGGATTCGAAGCTTTGATTTCCAATCTTATAAGAACTACCATTTGGGATGATTACTTCAACCGTGTCGTATTCAAAACCAATAACAGACAACTCCAAAGCGACAATGCTGTCACAATTGTTCTGACTCGGGAATGTGTCCAAATAAAAACCTTCTTCAGTCAGTTGTACATTCCCAAATTGATAATAATCGCCTTCGCAAATAACGACCTGTTCGGCTATATCAAATATCGGGATAATGTGTTCAAAGCTTTCTGAAACCCGACAAGAATTACCATCGAATATAGTTACCTGATAATTGCCTTCACCGTAATTGGCGCTTAATTCTGAGGAGGTCTCACC
>JABDJE010000040.1 GCA_013002625.1 Saprospiraceae bacterium
TCATTCCAGAGTAAATTTGGATCAAATCGGCACCTGCTTTGAGCATTTCAAGTGCATTTTCAGGTGTTGAGATACCGCCCACGCCAATGATTGGCAGATTTGGCGCCTTGGATCTTAGATAACTGACAACTTCAAGTGATCTTTCAAATAAAGGTTTGCCGCTCAATCCTCCAGGACCTATGTTTTCAATTTTTGATTCTGGTGTATTGAGATCAGCCCTTGATATAGTAGTGTTGGTGGCAATAATACCATCTATGTTATTACGATTTACAATATCCAGCACATCATCGATCTGGTCATTATTCAGGTCAGGCGCAATTTTTAGCAGAATGGGCTTATAGTGCGCCTGTAAATTTCGGAGTTGGTCAACATGCTGCAACAAAGCATTCAAGGGTTCCTTATCCTGTAGAGATCTCAGATTTGGTGTGTTGGGTGATGAGACATTAAGCACAAAGTAGTCTACATAAGGGTAAAGCTTATTGAAGCAAATGTCATAATCATTAATGGCATTTTCGTTTGGCGTAATCTTGTTCTTGCCAATATTGCCTCCTACGATTAGGCCTTTGGGTCTTCTTTTAAGACGTTCAACCATAGCGTCCACACCTTGGTTGTTAAAACCCATCCTATTGATTAATGCCTTGTCTTCTGGCAATCGGAATAACCTCGGTTGAGGGTTTCCATCCTGTGCGACAGGCGTAACAGTACCAATTTCAACAAATCCAAAACCAAGACTTGCCATGCTTTTATAATACTGACCATCTTTGTCGAAACCTGCCGCCAAACCGATCGGATTTGGAAAGTCTATACCGAAGACACTCTTCTTTAAGTCGGCATGTTCATATCTAAATATAGACTTATTGATAGAGCTGACAAGCGGAATTCGATTAATGAGTTTGAAAAGACTTGTACTTATGTGATGTGCCTTCTCAGCTGGAAATAAAAAGAGAATAGGTTTGATGAGGTTTTGATAAAGCACTACTTGATTTCAGATTTTAATTTATCAAGATCTCTTACCAATAATCTTTTTCTATTAAATGTGAGAATCTCATCATTTCGAAGTTCATTCAAAACCGTGGTGACGGTTTGTCTTGAAGTCGCTGTTAAATTGGCAATTTCCTGATGTGTGATAAAATTGCGAACAACCCATTCATATCCTACACGTTGACCTCGCTTTCTAACCATCTCGGTCAGGTATTCAATTATCCTACTACGCGAATCTTTGAAAACCAAAGATTCCAACCTGTTCTCCATTTCGATAACCTTCGACCCCATCATTTTCATAAAGAACAAACTTAATGAGCTGTGATCCTTGATGAGGGTCTTCATTTCATCAGAGTTGATGATACACAGGGTCGTGTCTTCTAATGCCAGGGCATAATCTCGGCGCTCTGTCTCGCCTATCATTGCTAATTCACCGAACACCTCACCTTTACCGAGTATAGTTTTGGTTATTTCTTTGCCATTATCTGCGTAAGAGCCGATTTTGATTCGGCCTTCGGTGATAAAGAATATTTTATCACTGGATTGATTAGGTAGGTAGATGTATTCATTTTTAGGGACCTTTTTCAGGTGGTCACTTTCAATATGATCACCCATTTTTTTAGGGCAAAAGATACCGCCTACATCAATGTTTTCCAGATACCAGATAGCTTTATCACTCATTGCAGAAATTTTAATCTAAGTTATTGATTTGTAATCTTCAATTTAAATGTGTCTACCAGCTTTTCAAAGTTAGGGTTCTTTGATACTAACATGTCATATTTTTCTTTTGTTGTTAGCATTTTAGGCTTTTTGGGCGGTTCATACTCAGGAAATGTCTCCTCACTGACTTCAAAAGCCAGTTTCAGGTCTTTTTCCGGGTACTGATCATGAATTTTTTCGAGCAAATGCAATTCTTGCTTAATAAAATCAACATAGATTCGGGCAGGCGTAAGCACGGTAACTTCATCCTCATTGATGCGAACCTTAAGATAACTCAACGCGGTTTTCAATGACTGGGATTCTGTCTGTTCTTTAAAATCATGAAATATTGCCTCGATCGCTTCACTTGAATAGGGGTGTTCCTTGTCTTTCGAGTTGTTTTCCTTCTCTTCAATATTAGCGACCAGGCTATCGATATCGACAGAAATTTTAGGCGCCGTTGATTTTTTGCGTACGATCTTTTTAGGACTGGAAACTGGCTTTTTATCAGCCTCTACTTCCATGACCTCCACAGGGTTGGCTTCTTTAGCGGCCTCCTGCGCTGCTTTTACTTGCTGTGGCTCCTGTGGTTGTGGTGCTTGCTGTGACTCCTGAGCTTGAACAGGTTCAGTCGGTGTTGATGAACGCTTGATTTCCGTTGTCTCTTTGGATTCGTTAGTGGCTACTCTTTTTTTTTTGTCGATAACGCGATTCATATAAGTTATCTTACTCAGAGCGATTTCGACAGATAAGCGTTTATTTTGAGATCGCAACAGATTTATATCTGTTTGATTTAGAATTGAAAGCGCGGAAAGCACGAAAGATGAACTTGTTAATTCAGCTTGACTTTCATAGCGTTCTCTTAGAGATTGTCCAACTTCCAGCAATTCAGCAGTTTTCAAATCCTTGATCATGAGCAGATCCCTTAAATGGCTCATGAGGCCCGGAATAAATTGTTCAGGCTCAAATCCTCGCTTTACAATTTTGTCATAGATAACCATGATGGTAGGTAAGTCCTCCTTTACAGCCGCATCAATTATTTTAAAATAATAATCGTAATCCAGCACATTCAGGTTGTCGGCTACCTCTGTATAACTTATCTCACCTTCAATAGAACTGATGACCTTATCATAGATTGATAAAGCATCTCGCATGGCACCATCTGCCTTTTGTGAGATGAGATGTAATGCATCATCATCGATTTTGCGATTTTCTTTTTCCGCAATGGCCTTAAGTTGGTTGACAATATCCGGAATTAATATTCTCTTGAAGTCAAAGATTTGACACCTCGAGAGAATGGTTGGAATAATTTTATGCTTTTCAGTTGTGGCTAAAATGAATTTAGCATAGGGTGGTGGCTCTTCCAATGTCTTAAGGAAAGCATTGAATGCAGCTTGACTTAACATGTGCACCTCATCGATGATGTAAATTTTAAACGAACCCTGTTGAGGTTGAAATCTTACTTGTTCGTTCAGCGCACGGATATGTTCGACACTATTATTTGAAGCAGCATCCAATTCAAAAATATTGAAAGATGCGTTATCGGTAAATGCCTTACAGGAATTACATTCCCCACATGCTTTGTATCCTTCCTGAAGGTTTTCACAATTCAGGACTTTAGCCAATATTCTGGCACTTGTAGTTTTACCCACACCACGTGGCCCCGCAAATAAAAAAGCATGGGCAAGCTGGTCATTCTTCAGCGCATTCTTTAAAGTTTGCGCGATATGATCCTGGCCTATAACTTCGTCAAAATTCTGGGGGCGATATTTTCGGGCTGAAACTACAAAACTCATCGTAGGCTCGAAGATATAAAGTTTTCATCGCCTTCAAACATATTTACAATTTCAATTATTCATAAGGTCGAAAGAAATCCGCTTTCCGATCCATCCTTTTTTAGTTTACTTTGTTTTTTATTAAAACAGTGTTATGAAAATTGCCATTGCGCAACTGAACTATCTGATTGGAGATTTTGAAGGCAACGTCAATAAGATTCTTCAATATGTAGAGAAAGCAAAATCTGAGCATGCAGACATTGTATGTTTTGGCGAGCTGGCCACCTGTGGATATCCTCCGAGGGATTTTTTAGAGTTCAGTCATTTTATCAAAAATGCGAATGAAAGTATTGAACGATTGAAAGCTGCCTCTGAAGGCATTGCTATCGTTGTTGGTAACCCATCGGTTAATCCCGTGGTTGAAGGAAAGGATCTATATAATTCTGCCTACTTTATTGCAGATGGAGCAGTGCAACACATACAACACAAGGCATTGCTTCCGACCTATGATATTTTCGATGAGTACAGATACTTTGAACCGGCACATGACTTCGAGCTTTTGGAATACAAAGGAAAGAAGATCGCACTTACGATTTGTGAAGACATATGGAATATTGGCAACGAAAATCCTTTGTATAAAATCTGCCCATTGGATATTCACATTAAGAATGATCCTGATTTTATTATAAATATTTCAGCTTCACCTTTCAGTTATCACCATGCTGAAGCGCGATTGGAGGTATTAAAAGCCAATGTCGATCGATACAAAAAACCCATTTTTTACAGTAATAATGTTGGTGCTCAGACAGAGGTCATTTTCGATGGAGGCTCTGTTGTGATGTCTCCAAATGGCTTGATTCACCGTGAAATGCCTTATTTCAAGGAGTGTATAGAGTATTTTGATCTGGATGAGGTCATGAATGGAGCAACAGAGAATGCTCAGCCTAAAGATGACATTATGGAAATTCATGATGGTATCATTTGTGGCATTCAGGATTACTTTGGCAAGCTTGGTTTCACCAAAGCAATTATTGGGCTTTCAGGTGGAATAGACTCTGCTGTAACAGCGGCACTTGCAGCGCGTGCGTTGGGTCCTGAAAATGTTTGGGGCATACTCATGCCTTCACAGTATTCGTCAGATCACTCTGTGGAGGATGCGCGAGACTTATCAGAGAATCTTGGTATCAAACACGATATTATTCCTATCAAGGGCATCTATGATGAATTCCTCAAAGAGTTAACTGTCCATTTCAAAGGAACCACTTTTAATGTAGCAGAAGAAAATATTCAGGCTAGAACACGTGGGACTTTATTAATGGCTTTATCCAATAAATTTGGTCACATCCTTCTCAATACAACCAACAAAAGTGAAATGGCCGTAGGGTACGGCACACTGTATGGAGATCTGGCAGGGGGATTATCGGTATTGGGGGATGTCTATAAAACCCAGGTATTTGACTTGGCGCGTTACATTAATAAGGATACAGAATTAATTCCCATTAATTCCATTGAAAAACCACCTTCTGCCGAGTTGAGACCCAATCAAAAAGATTCAGATTCCTTGCCGGACTATGCAGACCTGGACAAAATACTGTTAGAATATATTGAAAACAGAAAAGGACCCACTGAAATCATTGATATGGGTTACGATGCACAATTGGTGAGACGCATACTGCGTTTGGTCAACATCAATGAATTCAAACGATATCAAACCGCTCCAGCTTTGAGGGTATCTTCAAAAGCTTTTGGTGTAGGTCGGCGTATGCCTATCGTTGGAAAATATTTGAGTTAAAATGTACATCATGGGTTATGCTAAATATTATTTGATGGCCTTCGGGTTGGTTTTACTTTGCTTTTTTTCGGCTTGTGATAAAGGCGCCACCGAAAAAGCACCGGATGTAAGTGAAATCGAATTGACAGATTTTTCTTTTTCAAGATTTGATCAGGAAGTAATTCAGATGGATACAAATGATATTGTCCTGGCCTACAAGAAGCTCTCTGATAAATACCCCTATTTAACAGATCTGTATTTCAAGCGGCTTATGGCAATGCCATTTGAAAATCAGGATAGCTTCTATCGATATGTCAGGGAGTTTGTGGCAGCAGAACCTATCAGGAAATTACAATCAAGTGTTGATCAGGTGTATGCAAATGAGGATCATATTGTAAAAGAATTGAAGCAAGCCTGTAGGTATCTGCGTTATTATTTTCCAGATAAAACCCTACCCAGCTTTTACACTTTTATCACAGAATTTGGTTACCAAAACATAATCTTTTCAGACGGTGATCGTGATGCACCTCGAGATGGTATTGGGATAGGCCTAGATTTTTTTCTGGGTGAAAATTATGAGTACAAGACATTGGATCCCCGCAACCCAGCCTTTTCGGACTACATTACCAGAGCCTATAATAAGGACCATGTTGTAAAGAAATCGCTTGAAGTTTGGATTAATGACGCATTAGGCAATCCACCAGGAAAGCGATTTATTGATCAAATGATATACAATGGTAAACGACTCTATCTCCTTAATAAAGTATTACCATTTATTCAGGATACAGTCATTTTTGAATATACACCCGAACAATTGGCCTGGGTGGAAGCAAATGAATTGGAAATGTGGAGCTTTTTCCTGGATAATGAACTGCTGTATCAAACAGATCAAAGAAAGAATATTAAGTATTTGAACCCTGCACCACATTCTCCTGGGATGCCTCCTCAAGCCCCAGGAAGAACAGCCAACTATATCGGTTGGAAGATCGTTGATGCCTATATGAATCGCAATAAGGATAAATCGCTCCAAGATTTGATTGCCATGCAAGATGCCCAGGAGCTCATGCAATTATCCAAATACAAGCCAAGACGGCGATAAATATCGTATCTTTGTGGGCCAAAAAATACCATAAATTATGAGTGGTCGAACAATACCGGTTGTGGATTTATCCAAATTTGTAGAAGGTAATGAAGCCGATCGTGCAGAATTTGTACAAGAGATTGGGCGTGCCTTTAAAGAAGTTGGTTTCGTGGGCGTTAAAAAACATGGCGTTCCTCAGGAGCTTGTAGACAATTTTTATGCAGCATCCAAAGCTTTCTTTTCTTTACCCGTAGATAAGAAAAGGTCTTATGAGGTGGAAGGCCTTGCCGGGCAACGCGGATATACTTCCTTTGGAAAAGAACACGCCAAGCAGTCTCAGGTAGCAGATCTAAAAGAATTTTTTCAGATCGGTCAATATGTAGATGCCGATGATCCTTTGAAAGCAGAATACCCAGATAATGTCAATGTCACGGACATACCTGATTTCAACCAATTGAGTCATGACCTTTATAAAGCCTTTGAATCATCAGGAAGATATTTACTGCGGGCCATTGCGCTTTATCTCGGATTGGATGAAAATTATTTCGACGATAAGATTGAAAAGGGAAACAGCATCCTGAGAACCATACATTACCCACCAATTACATCTGAGCCTAAATCTGCCATTCGCGCAGAGCAGCATGAAGATATCAATCTCATTACTTTGCTGGTAGGTGCTTCGGCAGGTGGACTTCAATTGTTGAATACTGAAAATCAATGGTTGGATATCACGCCGGAAGAAAACGAAATCGTTATCAATGTAGGTGACATGCTTCAAAGGTTGACCAACAACTATTTGAAATCAACGACGCATAGAGTGGTAAACCCTCCGCGAGAAATGTGGCATGTTCCAAGATTAAGTATTCCATTCTTTTTACATCCAATAAGCAGCATGGACCTGAGTTGTCTTGCAGGTTGTATTTCTGAAGAAAGACCACTTGCATACGAACCAATTACTGCAGGAGAATACTTGAATGAACGTTTAAGAGAAATCGGATTAAAAAAATAAGAATTTTATTAAATACAGTCAGCTGAATGGCAAAGTATCGAGAATTTAAAGGATTAGACTTACCGTCTATAGATAAGGAAGTATTAGCTTTTTGGGATGCGGAAAACATCTTTGATAAAAGCATTGAAGAAAGGCCAAAAGACAACACATTTGTCTTTTATGAAGGACCGCCTTCAGCCAATGGACAGCCAGGTATTCATCATGTCATGGCACGTACCGTTAAGGATTTATTTTGCAGATTCCATACCATGCAAGGTAAACGTGTAGAGCGAAAAGGGGGATGGGATACCCACGGACTTCCTATTGAACTGAATGTTGAGAAAAGATTAGGCATTACCAAAGAAGACATTGGTAAGAAAATTACTGTAGAACAGTATAACCAGGAGTGTCGGACCACAGTCATGCAATTCAAAGACCAGTGGGATGATATCACCAGGAAAATGGGATACTGGGTAGATCTGGAT
>JABDJE010000196.1 GCA_013002625.1 Saprospiraceae bacterium
CATTATCTTGATTTAAATATCAGTAACAGGCTATCCATAGGCTTGTTTGAAACTGTTGTTTTTTCAAGAGAGAATCAATTTGAATTGCAATATCTGAATCCTTTAATTTTATATCGGACTGTTGAACACGGTCTAGACAGTCCTGACAACGTACTTTTGGGATTGAACCTGGCTTGGCGTCCTGTTGATGGACTCAGCATCTACAGTCAAATATTGTTAGATGAATTGAGTGTGTCAGAACTGACCTCAAATGCTGGATGGTGGGGTAATAAATACGGCATTCAGTTGGGCATGAAAACATTTGATTTGTTTGGAATCGATCACCTGGACTTGCAAGCAGAATTCAATCAGGTCAGACCCTACACTTATTCACACAACATTCCGATTGAGGGTAATGAAGCATTTGCTATTACCAGCTACAGCCATTACAATCAACCACTCGCCCATCCACTTGGTTCGAATTTCAATGAATTCATACTCCGTCTTCGATATCGTCTAACAAAGAAAATACGAAGTGAGCTGCGTTACTTGTATGCAAGAACCGGTCGCAATAGTGCCTTGAATTTTGGTGCGGATATCCTACTCAATAATACAAGCAGAATAAGTGACTACGGAATCAACCACTTGCAAGGCAATCTTAGTGACATAAGTATGCTGGATTTTCGAATTAACTATGAGTTATTTTACAAATTATTTTTGGATGTAAACGTCCAATATCGACAGGATCGAAATGACGTGACTGCAGACTTAAAGAATACATATTTGGGTATTGGAATTCGTTATAATGTTTCACCGACTCAAATTGATTATTGATGGCTGGGATAGAAAAGGCGGTTCAAGAACGTATACTTGTCATAGATGGTGCAATGGGTACTATGATTCAGAATTACAAATTAAGTGAATCAGATTTTCGAGGACAGATATTTGAACATCACCATAATGACCTAAAAGGCAACAATGACATTCTTTGTCTGACAAGACCCGACATCATTCAACAAATCCATGAAGCATATCTTGATGCCGGTGCTGATATAATTGAAACGAATACCTTCAATGCCACAAAAATTTCCCAAGAGGATTATGGTACCGAAGGACATGCCTATGCCATTAATATGGCTGCTGCAGAAATCGCTAAACGCGCCACTGGAAACTATGATGACAGATTTGTAGCGGGAGCCATGGGTCCAACCAATAAAACCGCTTCGTTGTCACCTGACGTAAACAATCCCGGGTTGCGAGGTGTAAGTTTTGATGAATTGGTGGATGCTTATTTCGAGCAGGCCGAGGGCTTGATAGATGGTGGAGTCGATGTCTTGTTGGTTGAAACTGTTTTTGACACCCTCAATTGTAAGGCAGCCCTTTATGCCATTGATCTATGTTTTGAAAAGAAAGGCATAAAAATTCCTGTAATGATATCTGGCACCATTACAGATGCAAGTGGTCGAACTTTAAGTGGTCAAACTGTAGATGCATTTTGGATTTCAATTGCCCATGCCGATTTATTCAGTGTTGGCTTAAACTGTGCATTGGGTGCTAAAGAAATGCGGCCGCATATCCAAACCTTAAGCAGGATCGCTGACTGCAATATAAGCGCCTACCCCAATGCGGGCTTACCCAATGAGTTGGGTGAATATGACCAGTCTCCTCAAATTATGCGCGCTTATATTCGAGACTTCATTTCCAGTGGTTTTGTAAATATTATTGGGGGCTGTTGTGGCACAACGCCTCAGCATATTAAGGCTATGGCTGAAGTAGCCAAAGAATTTAAGCCCAGACCTATCCCTACATTGAAAAATCAATCCCGGTTTGCCGGACTGGAACCCTTAATCGTCAGGGAGGATATGAATTTTATAAATGTGGGCGAACGCACAAATGTTACGGGTTCTAAAAAGTTTTCAAGACTCATTCAGTCCGGTCAATATCAGGACGCGATATCTGTAGCGCTAGATCAAGTAGAAGGTGGAGCTCAAATACTTGATGTCAATATGGATGAAGGATTGCTCGATTCCAAAAAAGCCATGAAGAAATTTCTACACCTGTTGATGTCAGAACCGGATGCCGCCAGATTACCCATCATGATCGATTCATCAAAATTTGATGTCATTGTTGAAGGCTTAAAATGTGTGCAGGGTAAAAGTGTGGTTAATTCCATTTCACTTAAGGAAGGCAAAGCAATATTTATTGAACAGGCCAAGATCATTAAGCGATTTGGTGCTGCTGTAGTCGTAATGGCATTCGATGAAAAGGGTCAGGCCGACACAGTAGATAGAAAGGTGAGCATCTGTAAGCGCGCTTACGATATCCTCACACGGGAATGCAATTACGCACCACAGGACATAATTTTCGATCCTAATATTTTTGCAGTTGCAACCGGTATTGAAGAACACAACAATTATGCAGTTAACTTCATTGAAGCAACAAGACAAATAAAGGCACTTTGCCCTGGTTCATTAATAAGCGGCGGTGTGAGCAATATCTCGTTTGCATTCAGAGGGAACAACAAGGTGCGGGAAGCCATGCACAGCGCTTTTCTTTATCATGCTATTCAGGCAGGAATGGATATGGGCATAGTAAATGCCGGGATGGTTGAAATCTATGAAGACATTCCAAAGGATTTGTTGGCACTTGTAGAAGATGTTCTATTCAATAAAAGCGACGCCGCTACAGAAGCATTAACCGATTATGCTTCCAGAGTAAAAGGGGGCGGACGAAAATTAGAACGAAATCTTGAATGGCGAGACAATGAGATAAACAAACGTCTTGAATATGCACTGGTTAAGGG
>JABDJE010000066.1 GCA_013002625.1 Saprospiraceae bacterium
CAGTAGCCATAGCAGTATCGACACGATGAATATAATCTTTCCGGCTTCGACGACAAATGACTTGGTCTTGATGTACATATTGTAAAATACATTCCGCCAGTTTGGGATTCTGTAAATGGGTAACTCCAAGGAAAACAATGAAAGTCCTTCTTCACCTGCTCTTTTGTAGACCAGTTTAGCTACCAATAAAGTAGCAATAACACCCATTAAATATAGAGCCAATAGCAATAAGCCCTGTGCGTTAAAAAGCCGACCATCATCATTGGGGTACATAATTGAAATAAGTATCGTATACACCGGCAAGCGTGCACTACAAGTCATAAGAGGACTGGAAAAAATTAAGGCGAAGCGTTCTTTCGGGTCATTAATGATGCGGGTACTCATTATTGCAGGAATCGCGCATGCCCAACTTGACATAAGTGGCACAACGCTTTGCCCGCTGAGTCCAAAGTTAGATAGAAAGCGATTGGCTATAAATGAAATTCTTGTCAAATACCCTGTGTGCTCGAGGATCCCAAGAAGTAAGAATAAAATTGCAATCTGAGGTATAAATATAACCACCCCTCCAATACCGGGAAGAATGCCATCGGTTATCAAGTCTCGGAACCATGAATCTGGTAAGCTACTGCCAGCTGCCTCGCTGAAGTATGCAAATAGCATATCGATCCAATCCATTGGAATTGTGGCAATGAAGAAGACCGATTGAAAAACAACCAGCATGACTGACAGGAATATAAGCACTCCGAATATGGGATGAAGGAGGACTTTATCCAACTTCTTGGAGAATTTTAGGAAATTCTCAGAATCGATATTTTGTTCAGAATTGTCCTTGAGCAGTGCTCTGATCTGATTTTCACGGTAATTGTAATCCTCGGTTGCATTATCTAAGTCCAGTGCTTCATCCAGTACAAATGATTCAATGAAATTATTCTTCACTTCGCTATCTGCAACCACATCATATTGACTTCTTCTGAAGGCGTTGGGTATCCTGAATTTTTCTTGTTCAATATTCTGTGCCAGTACATCAAGTCCATCACCGCTTCTTGAATTTAGCAATACTACAGGACACCCCAGTCTTGACTGAAGGCCTTCAAGATCAATGTGAATATTTCTCTTTTCCAGATCATCCTTAAAATTAATTACGAGGATTGCTGGTATCTGGAGATCCGCAATTTCACTGAAGAAAATAAGATTGTCCTCTAATTGGACACCGTTGGCAACAAAAATCACTGGAGATTCCGTTTTGACATAATCCAAAAGGATATTCCTTGATATGATTTCCTCTTGTGTCGCAGCTCTGAGTGACTTGATACCAGGCAGATCCATCAGTTCCTGACCCTTGTATTGGCCTGATTTCTTTTCTACGGTAACGCCGCTGTAATTGCCAATTTTTTGATTCAGTCCTGTAAGCAGATTGAACAAAGAACTCTTACCCGAATTGGGTTTTCCTACCAACGCTATTCTACGCATTGTCTTCCACTTTAAATTCTATCAATTCAAATTCAGATCGGCGTAAGGCAACCATCTTGCCACCAATTGAAATGTTTACAAGTTTGGTAAATCCGGGACTATAGTTGTAGGTGAAGCGGGTACCAGTTTTAAGCCCAAGAGATAGTAGAAATAATTGGTAATTATCACTGCCCTTAATCTTAATTACACGCGCGTGCTGTCCTTCTTTTATGTTATGTAAGCTCAAATCAATTACTCTTCGCATGCAAAGAAACTACTTATATTGATTTAATCTAAATACTTTATTCTAAATGTGCTTTACCATATTAAGTTTATATCGTAATCGGGTAAATTGATAATGAAAATTCATAGTTACTGTTACTTTTAGGCTGAAATTTTAAAAAATCCAACATGCAGGTAGGACGTCGATTTAAACTTTGGGAAACATTAAACTGGAGTAAAGTTTCCATTCTAGTTTTTCTAATATGGGGTACCGTACCCGTTTTTGTATACAATGTATTAGGCTGGCATTGGGTGCATTTGCCGTGGCAACCTATTTCACTGATTGGTATTGCGGTGGCATTTTATTTGGGATTTAAGAATAATTCATCCTATGATAGATTGTGGGAGGCGCGCAAAATCTGGGGTGGAATTGTGAATACATCACGCTCATTTGCGGTTATGGCTCGCGACTGGGTTAACAATGATACTGTTGAAGAACCTCAAAGTGAAGAACACCTCAATGTAATAAGAAAAGAAATCGTGCACAGACACGTAGCATGGTTACATGCCTTAGCGATACAACTCAGAAAAGTAAAACCATGGGAACATAATAGCAATAAGGAGAATGAGATAAGACGAGAATTAGGCATGGATTTTCATGAGGATAAATTTATGCAGATCAACCCCTATTTGTCATCCAAGGAGTTCGATTAGGTGATGTCAAAAGGCAATACTGCTTCACATTTATTGAGTATGCAGTCGAAACGTATCATGGAATTGAGACGTAATGGTATCATCGAACATTTTCGTCATTTGGAAATGCAGGCACTTATTACTGAAATGTACACCCTACAAGGCAAGAGTGAAAGAATCAAAAATTTTCCATTTCCACGGCAATACGCTACGGTTAATCTGTTCTTTACGGTTCTGTTTATTGTCCTGCTTCCATTTGGAATGATGGATGTGTTTTCAAGGCATGTGGACAGTATATTCA
>JABDJE010000068.1 GCA_013002625.1 Saprospiraceae bacterium
GGTAAATGTTGGACTGACCAATGAATACAAGAACTGTATTTCTAAAAATGTGCTTGGATATATCAAAGGATCAAAATACCCGGATGAATATATAGTATATACTGCCCACTGGGATCATATTGGGATAGGTGCCCCTGTAGATGGAGATAGTATATACAATGGCGCTCTGGATAATGCCAGTGGTACAGCGGCTTTATTAGCTATTGCTGAATCTTTTGCGCGATCTGAAACCAAGCCGGAAAGGTCTGTAGTATTTCTATTTGTTACAGCAGAGGAGCAGGGTTTGTTGGGATCTGAGTATTATGCCAAGAATCCAGTGTTTCCACTTGACCAGACCGTTTGCAATATTAACATAGACGGTGTGAATCCAGCTGGCTTGATGAAGGATTTTACGATCACGGGCATCGGTCATTCCGAAATGGATGAATATGCTAAGAAATTTGCCGAAAAAGAAGGCCGCTATGTTGCTGCAGAGTCCCAACCAGAAAAAGGTTCTTTTTTCAGGTCTGACCATTTTAACTTTGCAAAGGCCGGAGTTCCTGCAATGTATGCGGAAGGTGGTAATGACCATGCAGAAAAGGGCAAAGCCTATGCTAAGGAGTTCAAGGATGATTTTGTAGCACAAAAATATCATGCACCTTCAGATGAGTATGATCCCAAAACCTGGAGATTGGATGGTATGGTTCAGGATGCACAAATATATTTTAACATCGGATTTGAATTGGCTAATAATCAAGACTGGCCGGAATGGTATGAAGGGTCTGAATTTCAAAGGAAAAAACCTCTAAAAAAATAATATGGCGACCATACAACCTTTTCACCTTGCAATTCCCGTTGACGATGTGCCAAAGGCACGCGCATTTTATAGAGATATACTGGAATGTAAGGAAGGGCGTTCAGATGAGAAGTGGGTGGATTTCGATTTTTTTGGACATCAACTGGTGATCCATTACAAACCATCCGATGGTAGAAGCAATGTGCACGAAAATAAAGTTGACGGTCATGATGTTCCTGTTCCGCATTTTGGTGTTGTGCTGAAATGGGAGGACTGGCAAACATTGGCTCAAAAGTTAAAAGCGTATGAAGTTGAATTTGCCATTGAACCCTATGTCAGATTTGAAGGGCAGGTTGGTGAACAAGCCACGATGTTCTTCTACGATCCCTGTGGCAACGCTCTTGAGTTCAAAGCATTTAAAGATATAAATCAGTTATTTGCAAAATAAATAAGATCGCACATGAAAGGAATATACCTCACCAAATATGGTCGTGCTGAAGAAGCATTTGAAATCCGAGAAATTGAAAAACCCAAACCAGGCCCCAATGAGGTCTTGATTAAAGTAGAATGCTTTGGGTTAAATTTTGCCGATGTCATTGCAAGAAGAGGCTTGTATCCTGATGCACCGAAGAATCCTGCACTTTTGGGTTATGATGTAGCAGGAACTGTGGAAGCATGGGGTTCAGATGTCCATGATTTTGAAATAGGAGATCGCGTTGCCGCATTGACAAGATTTGGAGGATATGCAGAGTATGCTGTAACCATGCAGGAAGGTGTTGCTAAAATTCCAGAAAACTTTGACATGGATTTGTCAACAGCCTTGGCGACTCAGGCTTGTACTGCCTTTTATTGTGCAGAAGATTGTGTGACCTTACACAAGGGCGACAATGTTCTTATTCATGCAGCTGCGGGTGGTGTAGGCACGATCCTCGTCCAGATAGCTAAGCATAGGGGATGTACGGTTTTTGGTACGGCCTCCTCTGGTAAACAGGATTATTTGAAATCGTTGGGTGTTGATTACCCGATCGACTATACAAAAGAAGATTTTTCAGGGCGTATAAAGGAAATACTGGGCGGCAACAAGTTGGATGTTGTGTTTGACAGCATTGGAGGAAAGACATTTAAACAAAGCTACAAGCTCTTGCAACCGGGAGGTGCTATGGTCAACTTTGGGGCTGCTTCTCAGTTAAATGGTGGTAAAATAGCGGCGATTGGAATGGCAATCAACTTTGGATTCTATTCACCGATCCAATTATTGATGTCATCGAAGTCATTGAATGCTGTAAATATGCTAAGGATTGCAGATTATAAGCCGCGCGTATTTAAAGAGGTATTCACCGGTGTGATGGAAATGGTAAAAACTGGTGTTATCAATCCCCATATTGCACAGAAATTCAAAGCCGATCAAATTGCTGAAGCACATGCATTATTGGAGTCTAGAAAGTCAGTAGGCAAGGTAGTTGTGCGCTGGTAGACTCTGTGTGAGATCGATAAATGTATTATATTGCATTACTTTAAAAATTGAAATAAATGAAATTAATTAATGGTATAGCATTCTTGATGATATTGTTTGTGGTTGCATGTAATAATGCACCTGACAGACCTGATCCAATTCTTGATCCTGCTACAACTCCGACAACAACGACAACAACAAGTTCAACGATACCTCCAGCAACAACAGCTGGAACAAATTCTAATGTTCCTCATTACATTTGTCCAAATAATTGCGCTGGTGGTGGCGGTCCAGCTGCCGGGCCTTGTCCGGTTTGTGGATCAACAATGACCCATAATGCAGCTTTTCATAATCAACCAGCTGCAAATACGCAAACGACACCTCCTCCTCCAGGTACAAATACACCGGTTCCTACAACGCCTCCATCAGGAGGTGAGCCAGCACAAAACGCTAATGGTGTATGGCATTACACCTGTAACAATGGCTGCCCTGGTGGTGCCGGAAGTGCCATCGCGTGTGCCACTTGTGGTACGACATTGGTTCATAATACCCTATATCACCAATAGGATAGAAACAATAATATAACGCTTATCTTAAAATATGCCTCTTTAGTCTGAATGCTAGAGAGGCATATCTATTTCATAATATTAGGGAGATAATCAATTGTACATTTGACCGTTGATTAGATGAACACTTCATTCTGATTTATGTTAGAATGGACTATAACCCAGTTATGAAAAAACTACTTCTTAATCTATTCTTGTGTTTCGGCTTATTGCTCCAAATTCAGGCACAAGAGAAAGTTACGCTTAACGGCTATATTAAAGATGCCAGCACAGGGGAGACCCTCATCGGTGCGACTGCATTTATCACTGAACTTGGTGTCGGTGCGACCAGCAATGAATATGGATTTTATGCGGTTACTGTTGCCCCAGGTGAATATACCGTAGAGTATGCCTATTTAGGATTTCAATCTCAGGTGATAAAAGTTGATTTACGTACCAACCAAAGTGTGGATGTTGAACTGTATGAACAGGCCACACAAATCGAAGAAATTGTAATCACCTCAGAACCGGAAGACGAACAGGTTACAAATATTGAAATGAGCGTCAATAAACTTGACATTTCAACAATTCAAAAAATGCCAACCCTTCTGGGTGAAGTTGAAATTATACGAAGTATACAATTGCTCCCAGGTGTATCGACAGTCGGTGAAGGAGCGACAGGATTTAATGTGCGTGGTGGTTCTATTGATCAGAATCTCGTTCTCCTGGATGAAGCGCCTGTTTACAATTCTTCTCACCTCTTCGGTTTCTTTTCAGTTTTCAATCCCGACGCCGTAAAAGATGTTAAACTATTTAAAGGCGGCATTCCTTCAAGATATGGCGGCAGGTTGTCTTCTATTCTTGATGTTCGAATGAAAGAAGGAAACACCAAAAAATTTGCACTAAATGGAGGTGTTGGGCTGATATTCAGCAGACTGGCTGTTGAAGCACCAATTATTAAAGACAAAATGTCCTTTATAATTGCTGGTAGGCGATCTTATATAGATGTATTGGCTGCTCCTTTTCTGAACGAAGATCAAAGTGATTCCAGGCTATACTTCTACGACCTGACATTAAAAACCAATTACAAGATCAACTCCAAGGATAGAATATTTTTATCGGCTTATCTGGGAAGAGATAAATTTGTGTTTGGAGATGACGCTGGTTTCTCGTGGGGAAATCAAACTGCTACACTCAGATGGAATCATCTCTTCAGCGAAAAATTATTTGCCAACGTTACGACCTATTTCAGTGACTACGATTATAAGCTCAGCTTTGGTGATGACAGCGCCAACCGATTTGATTGGGATGCGCGTATAAGAAATTACAGCATTAAACCTGAATTTACCTTATTCCTAAACCCTAAGAACTTAATAAGATTTGGTGGCCAATCGATCATATATCAATTTGAACCTGGACGCGCTGTCGGCGTAAGTGAGGGAGAGGTGAGAGATATCAGTATCGATGACAAATACGCTATTGAAAGTGCGGTATATATTGAAAATGAACAGGATATATCCGATAAAATAAAAATTAATTATGGATTGCGGTGGTCCTATTTCAATTACACCGGGGAAGGTCGCGCTTACACTTACGGCGATGCTCCAGCTGGATTCCGAAAACCAGTTGAGTCTTTCGAATCTTTTGATCAATGGGAGTCAATTCAAACCTATAATAATTTAGAACCACGGTTTTCCATTAAATACCAATTGAATACGTCAAGTTCTATAAAGGCCAGTTACAACAGAATGGCACAATATATTCACCTTGTCTCAAATACTACAGCTTCAACACCAGTTGATATATGGACACCAAGCACCAATAATATAAAGCCTCAAATTGCTGATCAGGTGGCACTAGGTTACTTCCAGAACTTTAAGAAAAATACCTATGAGTTTTCAGGTGAAGTCTATTACAAGAAAATGGACAATCTGGTAGATTACATTGACGCTGCAGATATATTATTAAATGAATTCCTGGAAGGAGATTTATTAACCGGAATAGGGCGAGCTTACGGATTAGAGTTAATGCTTAAGAAAAACAAGGGAGATTTTACCGGTTGGATCAGTTATACATTGGCCAGAACAGAACGACAGGTAAATGGTATTAATGGGAATGAATGGTATCCGTCAAGATTTGACCAAACCCATAACTTCAGTTTCTCTGGATTTTATGACCTATCAAAACGATGGTCATTAAGTTCAACTGTATCTGTTATTTCGGGTACACCTGCAACTTTCCCGACCAACAGATATGAACAACAGGGATATATCGTTCCGCATAATGCTTTCAATACGCGTAATAATGTAAGAATACCTTTGTATTATCGCTGGGATATCGGAGCTACATTAAAAGGAAAGGAGCGTCCTGATAAGAAATGGTCTGGTGAATGGGAGTTCTCTGTATACAATGTTCTGAACAGACGTAATCCATTTTCAATTTTCTTCAGACAAGCCAATGAGCGTGCTCTAGCTGGCCAGCCAATAGCCACAGAAGCTGTCAGGTTATCGGTCATTGGTAATTTTATTCCATCAGTTTCCTACAACTTCAAATTTAATTAAGATGAAAAAGCTTATTTACTTCCTAGGTTTCATTGTCATTTTTGCAGCATGCGAAGATGTTATTGATGTTAACTTAGAATCGGGTCCGCCTCAAGTTGTAGTAGACGCGTGGCTTACAAATGAAGAGAAGCCTCAGGAAATAAAACTGACCCTTTCTCAAGACTATCTTAATTCGTCTATAGCCGAAGGCATTGACAATGCAGCTGTTC
>JABDJE010000072.1 GCA_013002625.1 Saprospiraceae bacterium
TGTAATGGGTGAGCAGTATGAATGTGAGGAAGGTTCTAATTTAATACTCGTAGACATCTGGTTTGATTCTGAAAACGAAGGAGAGTCTGGATTTACCATAAGAGGCAATGGAATGGTCTATGATACATTTGAGTACGGTCAAGAGTTTTATACGGTTGGCCCAATAGAGGCAGATTGTGAAACGACATATGAGTTTATCGTAACGGACTTGGAGCACCCTGACTGCAGCGCATTCTTTTTCTTTGCGGACCCTCCTTGTTGTGAAGAGGAGGCGTGTGCCGTGGAAGGCGTTATAGATGGTGCAGAGTGTATAGACGATGTTTATTTAATAGATTTCAATTTGGAATATGAGGGTACCAATGGTGTAGGATTTGATGTATATATCAATGACTTCTTCCATTCCTTTCAGTCTTATGAAAATCTACCGATAGTTCTCGAAGTAAATAAAAATGAATTTCCTTCGCCATTTAATATCACAGCGTGTGAAAATGATAATCCTGATTGTTGTAGCACCATCCTTTTTGATTTAAATGATGTAAGTGTAAATGAAATTTTGCCTGCAGATGCGGTCCAGGTGTTGTTAAGAGAACAACAGTTGAGAATGACAACAGAACTGCATCAACCAATGAAAGCGCATTTGATTGCGCTTGATGGAAAACGACTACAGACAAGGACGTTTAACTACAATGGCAATATGGATCTTGGAGGATATCCGTCCGGAATGTATGTACTGTTCATTGAAAGCGAACTGGGTATTTACACCGAAAAGATCGCCCTCATTCGATAATTTATTGAGTATCTTCGAGGCATAAGCATTACAATGTCTGACAAGAAATTCAAAAATATCAGTTGGGAAGAATTGCAAAACATGGGTAATCCGGAAAATGCACCAGAAGAGCCTAAAAAGAAAATCAAAGCAAACGTATTCCTGGCAAAGTCCAGGATACGTGTGCATTTGGAAAAGAAGGGGCGTGGTGGCAAGTCTGTTTCAATTATCAGAGGTCTTGAGATGACCAATGCCATGATGAAGGATTATGAAAAAGCTTTAAAGTCACTGTGTGGTGTAGGTGGCACCCAGAAAAATGGTGAAATTATTATTCAGGGAGATCACAGAGATAAAATCGTCAATTATTTCAAATCCAAGGGCGCTACGGATATTAAGAAAGCTGGAGCTTAAATGGGTAGGTAGGTTTACAGAATTGCCTTAGTTCTCTTATCTGACTACTTTCAACATGCGCCATTTCTCCTGCATGTCTTTTTTAAATTCACCCTGAAGTCCGTATTCTTTGACAATGGAATTGAGATCTTCATGATAACGGTCACTGGTTTCAAAATAGGCGGCACCACCCTGGGTCAGCCATGCTTCAAGATTTGAAATGATATACTCATAAAATACAAGTGGATCACTGCCTTCAACAAATAATGCTTCCTCTGGTTCGTGATGAAATACGTGATCATCCATCCGTTCTTTTTCGTCGATAAGAATGTAGGGTGGATTACAGACGATAACATCATATTTATGAGCTAGCCCATCTTGTTTAACATTGAATACATCCTTATTCATAATTGAGACGGGAACCTTAAATTTATCGGCATTTTTTTGACAAACATCAAGCGCATCGGCACTTATATCTAAAGCTGTTCCTTTTGCATCAGGATATTTCAGCAATACGGTTAAAAGAATACATCCACTGCCTGAACCAATATCCAAAATTGTAAAGCTGTTATTCTTATGTTTCTGATCCGTAATAATCCAATGTACAAGCTCTTCCGTTTCAGGTCGTGGAATTAACACACGATTGTCAACATAGAATTCATGCCCATAAAAAAAGGCAGTTTTAGCTATATACTGAACTGGAACGCCTTTACTGAATAATTCCAATACCCTCTGCTGGTCAACAGCAAGATGATCGTCAACGGCATCGAAATAATAAGCTACAATATTGGACGCTTCCCTCAATCCGTATATCGGATGAAGTACTTCCAACATTTTTGCTTTATATGTATTAAGGTCCTGGATATACATACTACTCAATATACAAAGGATAATTTGTCATATTAAAGTAAGCACCTTTTGCTGTTCGAATCAATTTATCCTTAGCTATATCTTTTTTGAGCGTTGAGCTTAAGGATCTATTTTCCAAAGGATCTGGCAAATGATTATATCTCAATGCTCGGCCAACATCAAAAACAGATTTGTATGTGGAATACTTGCTTTTAACAATGGATGCGTGTGCAATAATCTCATTTCGTGTAGACTCATCCAGCCGATTAAAGCGCCCTACACTCCCTTTTTGAATTCTGTCTGTTTCTTTAAACGCCCACCCTTCCATTTGGTCCGCCCCATCCGAATCTTCGGGCTCCAACATATCTGCGCTGAATTCGATATTAAGAAATTGACATAATTTAAAAATAACTTTTTCATTGCCAGATACAAGGTCTTCGTATTTAATGACATAGTATCGGCTATCTTCTTCAACGGCCATAGCAGCAGAAGCATTCAATAAATAGAGGGCTATGGCATCAAACATCGACGTGCCACGATTTATTAATGAGCTGATTGTATCCAACGGATGTCTGACAGTATGCACAACTTTACCATTTGGAAACTGATCTAAGAAGTAGGCAAAAGCAAAGGCGTTAGCAGGTGTTTTTTCGGCCCAAATTGATTTGCCCGATTCCATAAGTGCCTTACTGAAAAATTCATGTGTAAATGGCTCAAATCCGTCTGGGCTTTTCTCCATTAAGCCATGTAAATCAGTACTTTGCAAGCCATAGTCTGCTAAATTGGTTAAGCCGACCAAATGATGCCAACCCATCGAACGGAGCCCTGCAAAGGAACGAGAAAGAAGCTTAGATTTGGCAGATTCCCAATTGAGGTATAAGCCTTCTTTGGTAAACAAAGCTGTCTCACCATTACAGAGCACCTGAGCATTGCGATTTAGAATTCTGCGCAGAAGTGAACTTCCAGTACTAGGGCTGCCGCCAATTATTATTGCCATATTGATGAACCAAGTTATGTTAAAGTTGCTTATTATTTCGTTGACATTAATACTATTATTTGTTATAAATTGTATTTATGAAGAGGGAGAAGTATAATTTCGATTGCGAGGTCTTTGAATCCATTGACTTATTGCCCAAGGATATTCAACATATGATTGCATTGGCAGAAGATCAATTGAATTATTCCTATGCCCCATATTCTAACTTCCTGGTTGGCGCAGCGGCCATGTTGGATAATGGTGAAATTCATACAGGCTGCAATCAGGAAAATGCCTCTTACCCTCTATGCATTTGTGCTGAACGGGTTGCATTATACAGTGTTGGCAGCAAGCACAAGGAATTCAAAATAAAAGCTTTGGCTATTACGGCCCATAACCCAGCCAAGCCGAATGAAGACCCATGTACGCCTTGTGGTGCATGCAGACAGGTAATTCAGGAATTTGAACACAGACAAGATGGACCGATAACATTATATCTCACAGGTGACTCCGGTAAAATATTGAAAATAGAAGGCATCAAGAACATATTGCCCCTTTCATTTTCCATGAATAACCTGCTGTGACAGGTAACTGCTTTGGCACTCAAATATGATTAAGGATAGCTTACATTTAAGAAATAGAAACAGGACTCAATACGACTTGGTAGTTCTTAGTAAGGCCGTACCTGCGCTTAAAAGATTTGTTCATAAAGGTAAACGTGGGCAAAACACCATCGATTTTTCCGATCCAGCAGCTGTTCGATTGCTTAACACGGCTTTACTCAAGCATCATTATGGCCTTGAATACTGGGAATTCCCAAAAGCCAATCTATGTCCACCCATTCCAGGCAGAGCGGAATATATTCACCATGCAGCTGACCTTCTTGCGGAAAGCAATCAAGGTGTCATACCCAGGGGAAACCAAATCACCTGCATTGATATTGGTACAGGTGCAAGTTGTATTTATCCCATTATAGGGGTTGTAGAATATGCATGGAATTTCATTGGAACTGACATTGAGCCCAATTCAATTATTGCTTCACAGAAGATAATAGATTCCAATCCAATATTACAAAACAAAATTACTCTGCGAAGTCAACGTAATGCAAATCAGGTATTCAAAGGGGTAGTGAATCCTGGAGAAAAGATTGATATAGCCATTTGCAACCCTCCTTTTCACGCTTCCAAGGAAGTGATGCTCAAAGGAAACCAAAGAAAAGTCAGAAACTTAAGCGGCAGCAGAGAATCCGGAACCCATCATAATTTCGCAGGCAATTATAATGAGCTTATTTATAAGGGCGGGGAATTTCAGTTTATTAAAAATATGCTAACTGAAAGTCTTAAATATTCAAATAGCATTTTCTGGTTTACCTGCCTGCTATCAAAAGAATCAAACCTGCAAAAATTGTCCAGATTAATCCAAAAAAACAATCCTACATTCACAAAAACAATTGAAATCCAAACTGGGCATAAAAAAAGCAGGATTTTGGCCTGGACCTATTTATCAAAAAATGAACAGGAAATATGGCGCAATGATAGATGGAGTGTCAATTCTTCATACTAACAAAGTATTAGTATTATCTTTCAAAAAATTGAAGTTAAGCTTAAAATGAAAATGAGGAATCGGAAATTGAATATGATTGGAATCTTATTAATGTTGTCCTTGAACGTAGGCGCACAGGGCTCTAATTCATCATTCGACAATCTTGTATGGTCAGATGAATTTGAGATTGATGGCCCCGTGGATAACAGCAAATGGTTCCATCAAACCCAAATCCCGAATGGCAACAGTTGGTTCAATGGAGAAATTCAACACTACACCGACCGAACTGAAAACGCAGTCGTGGAAGATGGCGTTTTAAAAATTATTGCTCAACGAGAGAATTACACAGACCAGGGGGTCACTAAATCGTTTACTTCCGCCAGGTTGAATTCAAAATTTGCCTTCACTTACGGCAAAATTGAGATCCGTGCAAAACTGCCTTCTGGAATCGGCACTTGGCCTGCCCTTTGGATGCTCGGTAAAAATATCAATGAAAATGGGGCTTATTGGCAACAAGAAGGCTATGGAACAACAGGATGGCCAGCCTGTGGTGAAATAGATATTATGGAGCATTGGGGCCACAATCAGGATTTTGTTCAAAGCGCCATACATGCACCAGTAAGTTTTGGCAACACCTTTAACAAAGGCGGACAACTCATTGACAGTGTATCTACAAAATTTCATGTGTACTCCCTTGAATGGACACCGGATGAAATGATATTTGCCGTAGATGGGAACACCCACTACACCTATAAACCAAATGTAAAAGACAGCCGAACATGGCCTTTCGATGAGGATGCATACTTATTGTTTAATGTTGCGATTCTACCCAGCATTGAAGCATCCTTTACAAGCAGTGCTATGGAAGTGGATTATGTCAGAATTTATCAGGAAAGCCCACTATCTATAATCGAAAAGGAAGAAAACGCCAATATCACAATATTCCCCAACCCTTTCAATAGCGACCTTATTGTTAAGTTCCAAGAAGTAGGCAATCAGCTTTTGAAAATCAACATTTATAATACAGAAGGTAAGCTTATGGATACAACTAAGCTCAGATTAACCAGTAACGAAATCAAAGTGAATAAGCTAAATCAACTTGAGCCAGGCCTATACATTATTCGTCTGGATGGGGAAGATTTTAATCATACCATAAAGCTTGTCAAGCATTGATGTCCAATAACGTTCATTAGCTATAGCGCTATTTGGTGAGGTCTCGTATTTTTCTGTGGCGTGCTCTTATTCTCCAATACGTGAATAAACAAAATAAAATAGGTACTATGGCCCACCAAGGGTTCGATTCAATCTTAGCAAACCATTGATAATAGACAAAAGCAATTGACGAAATTATTGCAAGTGAAGCCATGCTGTTTGCCTCTGAATGTGCTTTATTTACCTTATTTGTTTTACTTAACTTGGTCTTATCATCTTTTGCTAACTTATAAGCTTCTTCCAGGGTTTTTGACTCTTTGCCAATCAACTGTATTGATTTAACAATGTAACCTGACAAGGGCTGTACAATATGTCCAATACCATAGGCAATAAGCAATATGAGGACAGTCAATGGCCAATTAAGTTTGTAAATGTCAAATGAAACCAACTCCAGGGCCAAAAGAGTAATCAATGCATATAATCCAGGAAGAAGTCTGACGTAGATATCAAAAGAAATATCCGGAATACGTGTAGTAATTGCTTTAAGCTCTTTTTGTAAGCTTTCATTTATTTCCATAGCAAATGATTTAATTCCAAGGTAATTATGAGTTGATCGATGAAATTAAAAAAGATATTAGTAAACCTTCAAGTAAATTAACCGAATGATTCGTAATCGTTCATATTCATACCCCAGTATATTTTATCACAACCAATTAAGTCTAATTCATTATCTTGATTGATAGTTAATAATGTAATCTACATAAGACATCTATGAAAAACAGGAGAGAATTCTTAGGCACTAGTCTGGCTCTTGGGCTCAGTCCCCTTTTGACTACTTACCCTTTAGGTCAATTATTAAAACCAGAACGAAGCAACAAAAAATTGAAAATCCTTATCCTGGGCGGAACAAGCTTCTTAGGTCCCCATCAGATAGCCTATGCCCTGGACAGAGGTCACGAAGTCTCAATTTTCACCAGAGGAAAGACGGTACCAAAAGTCCTTGCTCATTTATTCGATAAGGTCGAAAAGCTTGTTGGTGATCGTGAAGACAACCTTGAAGCGCTCAAAAACAGAAAATGGGATGCTGTGATTGACAATTCAGGTCGTCGTACAAAGTGGACCGAAGACACTGCGAATCTATTGAAGGATAGCGTTAAACACTACATGTATACCTCTTCCATTAGCGTCTACTACCCTTTTACTGGCGAAGATTTTTCTGAGAGCAGATCCCTGGTACTCAAGATTCCTGAAGACGCCAGCCAAGATGAAATTCCAACATATGAATACGGTGTCATGAAGGCTACTTCCGAAGTAGCTACGATAAATGCATTCGGCAAGGACCGTTCGATCATTGTACGACCAACATTAATCGTGGGTCCTGGTGACAGAACAGATCGATTCCCTTACTGGACCACAAGGCTTGAAAAAGGAGGTGATGTTATAATGCCAGGCAGTGACTCCGAACGCATTCAGTATATTGATGTGCGTGATCTGGCTGAATGGATGATCCGTTTACTCGAAAATGAGGCCGTGGGGACTTATAATGGTTCAGGGCCTGGATTCGACATGACAACAAACGCCTTCGCGCATGGTATTCATGCTTGCTATAATTCACCTGTGAATTTTGTGCAAATAGATGACATAGATTTCTTACAAGAGAACAACTTGTTTGCCATTCAACCTTGGGTCATTCAATTACCACAATACGCTGGAATGTCCATGAGTGACAACAGTAATGCCATTGCAGCAGACCTTCAATTCAGATCTTTAGCTGATACAGTAATGGCAACACACGAATGGTGGTATTCCGATGCTGTGTCAGAAGAAAGACGAGATAATATACTAAATGGTGATAGATCGCTGATGCGTAGAGAAGCTGAAATCATTAATAGCTGGCGTAATAGATCATAATTACTAATTGTGATTGGAAACTTTATAGAAATTTCACCCGTCCTGCCCAGTCAGGATATTGAACGTGACATAGCTTGGTATGAAGAACACCTGGGCTTTACCACTTTGTCCAAAGACTCAATGTATGCTGTTATGAGAAGAGAGAACTTGTGCCTCCACTTACAATGGCATGCAGATACAGATGATGATCCACTCTTGGGTGGTTCAGTGATTAAAATATTCGTCAAGGACTTAAATCCCATTTTTGAAGAACTCGTCAACAAGGGTTCCGTATCTAAGGATAAATTACGGAGGGATACGGCATGGGGCACCCATGAGTTCGGATTGTATGATCTGAATAGAAATGCCATATTTTTTGTAGAAGATATTTAAGGACATAAGGCTTATGTTTATTCAAAAGGCAATCAATCATTTAAAGTCAAGCCCTAAGAAACTGTTTTGGATTGATGGTCTTGGAGCACTTTGCTCTGCTTTTCTATTGGCTGTAGTCCTTGCAAATCTTGAAAGTATTTTTGGCATTCCTTCTAATGCTTTATATTTCCTGGCTACCTTCCCGATTATATTTTCCATATATGATTTTGCTTGTTATAATCTCATCAAAGATAACTACTCATCAGCTTTAAAATGTATAGCCGGAGCAAACACAATTTATTGTGTACTCTCAATAGGCGTTGCATTTACACATAAAGTCTCCTTGACAAAATTGGGATGGGCTTATCTAGTTTTTGAAATATTTATTGTTCTGACGCTCGCTTATATAGAATTCAAGATTGCAACTGAAAGCTCTTTAAAGCAATATTGAAAATCTCGCAAAATAATAAACGCTCACCAATACAAGAAAAATATTACATACGCTCCGATTCAATTTCAATTATTGATATACATCAGTTATTCAACTGATTAACGTCATTAGGAAAAATGAAATCAGGAATTAGGTTTGATGTAGAAACAGTATAAAACCTATTAAATGAAAACCCTAATAATTCTTCTACTTGGCTTTGTTGGCTTCTTCTCATTCAGTTTCGCAATAGACCAAATCAAGGAATACACCATTGATCCAGACTTTACGCTTACGATAAAAGGAACTTCAAATGTTCATGACTGGCAATCAAGTGTTGAAGAATTAAATGGCAGTACTACAGCTACAATAAGCGAAGATGGCTATTTAAAAATCGATGCTTGCAATATTTCAATTCCTGTAATGAAGATTAAGAGTGAAAAGGGCTCTATCATGGATAAGAAAACGAGAAAAGCCTTAGACGAGAAGACTTATCCCAACATTGAATATTCTTTGTCGGAATTTGAATCTGCCAAACTGAGTCAGAGCACATTCAAAAGCCAAACTTCAGGTGAATTAACTGTGGCAGGTGTACAAAAAGCTATTGACATGGAGCTTGAAGGTCGAGTACTTCCTGACAGCTCTATTGAAATAAGTGGATCAGTAGAATTGAAAATGACGGACTTTAACATAGAGCCTCCAACGGCATTATTAGGTGCGATGAAGACAGGCGATGACATAACCATAGAGTTCAAAATAAAACTAAGTAATTCATAAAATTTATTTCTTATGTTGCCTAAGAGTAAAACAAGGGTGCTAAGAAAAGATTGGATGAATCAATTAAATACTATTCAATAAAAACAAACATTAAAAATTAAAAAACCAGAACTATGATCTTCAAAACTTTATTCACATTGATCGCTGTCTCTCTTTCGTTCAGCTTATTTGGACAAAGAAGTGATATTGATAACTTCAGACCCTATGATAAAGATGGTGTGAACATGTTTGAAACACCAAAAGATGTAGACACAGAATTTGATGATATAAGGCTACGCATTGGTGGTGCATTTACACAGCAATTTCAAGGCTTATCACATGAGAACACCCCTTTTATGGATTCAACCGGTGTGGCTAATCCACTTTATGGATTAAGCCCGGGATTTAACCTTGCAACAGCAAACCTGAACCTGGATGTTCAGCTGGCAGACGGTGTAGCTTTGAATATGGTCACTTATTTGTCATCGAGACACCACCCAGAAGCATGGGTAAAAAGTGGATATATTCAATTTGACAAATTGCCATTTTTAAAAAGCAGTGGACTTGACTCTCTTATGCGATACGTAACAATCAGGGTCGGTCATATGGAAGTAAACTATGGTGACGCACACTTTAGAAGAACGGATAACGGTAACGCTATTTACAATCCATTTGTTGGTAATTATCTTGTGGATGCATTTAATACCGAAATCGGTGCTGAAGTCTACTACCGTAAAAATGGATTAATTGGTATGCTTGGAATGACAGGTGGTGAAATCAATGGTAATGTTTCTGATCTTGACCCTAACGATGTAGGCAGCACTGCGACAGATGATAAGTTAAGTAGAAGTCCATCCATTATCGCCAAGCTAGGTTATGATAAGCAGGTAAATGAAAACTTGAGATTCAGACTAACAGGATCCATGTATTATACTGCAAGCTCAGCAAGGAATCATATTCTTGACGGAGACAGAGGTGGTTCTCGATACTATCTCGTAATGTCTGAGCCAGGCGCACGCGCTGGCAGTGATTTCAGAACAGGTAGATACAACCCTGGGTTTGGTGATGAAGTATCCATCTTTATGGGTAATGTTTTCTTAAAGTATAATGGGCTTGAAGTATTTGGTATTTTCGAAACAGGTGGTGGAAAAGGTTCAACGGAAGTAGACACTCGAAACTTCACGCACATAGCAACAGACATCGTGTACAGGTTTGGTGCGAATGAGAATGCATACGTTGGCGCAAGGTATAACACAGTTACTGGAGACGAACCTTCCGGTGATGAGGTATCAATTAACAGATACCAAATCGGTGCAGGCTGGTTTTTAACCAAAAACATCTTGGCCAAATTAGAGTACGTAAATCAGGAATACAATGATTATCCAGCAACGAGCACCTTTGCAGGTGGCAAATTCAATGGATTTATGATTGAAGCAGTTGTTGGATTTTAACTGATTGGTTATATTAAATTGAAAGGCTGCAGTTTATAATAATTGTGGCCTTTCTTTAAGTTATAAACAGAGAAATGCCCACACTTCAAATACTAATTTTCAAGCTACTCTTAATCTTAGCATGCCTGGCAGATACACATAGTTATACCCCACCGGCACCAATCAATCTGACTACATTACAGTACCGCATTTCGGAATTAAGTTCGCTCGAAATAAACGGGCAGACCAATATCAACAAATTTTGCTGCTCATATCTGGATGCTTATGACAAGAAAAGCCTCACTTACAAATATGATCAAGACTATACTGACATATTTTTCGAGGAGGCTAAATTAACGATGCAAACCCATAAACTCGATTGTGGTAAAAAGCTGATTAATAAGGACATGATGAAGACATTGCAGGCCGATCAATATCCACATATTACTCTCCAACTCAAAGAAGTAAAAAACAATAGAGGTGGTGATTTAAGTAAATGCAATGAATGGTTTGAACTTATGGCAGTTGCCGACATCACCATTACATGCCATACCAACACTTATGAATTTCCGATTAGATTAAAAAAGCTCGATCTGCATACTTTACGAGTTTCAGGGACAACTTCGTTACAGCTTTGCGATTATGAAATAGATGCCCCAACGGCCATGTTGGGACTCATTAAAGTCAAAGACAAACTGGATATCAACTTCGACCTTCATATTGAAGTTATTTAATCAGGTTTCTGATCTAAATAACATACAGAAAAAAGATTGCTTTTTCTCGCTCTATTAGAGACTTGCCCTTAATTTATTTAGCAGTAGTTTCTGAAACACCCATTCTTTGAAGCCCTGTGTTTTAAGCAATTGCATTCGCTTCAGTAAGCTTTGCTCATCAATATTAGGACTAAGCATCATACCTCTAAATAA